>CACNCD010000001.1 GCA_902618855.1 uncultured Pelagibacteraceae bacterium
ACCAAATGACAAATTAATATGGGATGTTGGACATCAAACTTATCCTCATAAATTATTAACAGGTAGAAAAGAAAGAATAAGAACCTTAAGAAAAGGAAAAGGTTTGTCAGGTTTTACAAAGAGGAATGAAAGTGAATACGATCCCTTTGGAGCCGCACACAGCTCTACATCAATCTCCTCTGCTTTAGGTATTGCGGTTGCTAATAAATTATCAAATAAATCAGATAATGTTATTGCTGTTATAGGCGATGGTGCAATGAGCGCTGGAATGGCTTATGAAGCTATGAACAACGCAGGAACAAGTAAAACAAAAATAATTGTTATTTTAAACGATAACGACATGTCCATAGCTAAACCAGTTGGAGCTATGAGATTATATTTAGCAAAACTTTTATCTGGTAAAATGTATTTTAGTTTTAGGGAAACAGTAAAGTTAATTATATCTGCTTTTTCAAAAAGATTTAGTAAAAAAGCAGGTCAAGCAGAAGATTTTTTAAGATCAGCTTTTACTGGGGGAACATTATTTAATTCACTTGGCTTTTATTATATTGGTCCGATCGATGGCCATGACATGGACTCTTTGGTTTCAGTATTAAAAAATGCAAAAGAGATAAATTATGATGGACCAATATTAATTCATATTAAAACAAAGAAAGGAAAAGGTTATAAATTTGCAGAGGTATCGGAAGATAAATATCATGGTGTGACGAAATTTAATGTAACAACTGGAGTACAAGAAAAATCTAAATCAAATATACCAGCTTATACTAAAGTTTTTGCAAACACATTGGTCAAGCATGCAGAAAAAGATAGTAAAATTATTGGAATAACAGCAGCAATGCCATCTGGTACTGGTATGGACATTTTTGGAAAAAAATTCCCTAAAAGAACATTTGATGTTGGAATTGCTGAACAGCATGCCGTTACTTTTGCTGCCGGTTTAGCGACTGAGGGTTTTAAACCTTTTGCAGCAATTTATTCAACATTCCTACAGAGAGCTTATGATCAAGTTGTTCATGATGTCGCTATTCAAAGTTTGCCAGTGAGATTTGCAATAGATAGAGCAGGATTAGTTGGCGCAGATGGACCGACACACGCGGGATCATTCGATATTACATATTTGGCAACACTGCCAAATTTTATTGTTATGGCTGCCAGTGATGAAGCAGAGCTTGTTAGAATGATCAATACATCTGTAGATATAAACGACAAACCATCTGCCTTTAGATATCCAAGAGGAAACGGAGTTGGTATAAGTTTACCTTCTATTGATGAGAAATTAGAGTTAGGAAAAGGCAGGATTATCAAAGAGGGAAAGAAAGTTGCTTTAATAAACTTTGGAGCTAGATTAAATGAATGTTTAATTGCAAAAGAAAATCTTTCTAAAAAAGGAATAAAACCAACAATTATTGATGCAAGATTTGTAAAACCTCTTGATCAAAACTTAATTTGGCAAATTGCAATTGACCATGAAGTATTAATTTCAATTGAAGAGGGTTCAATAGGAGGCTTTGGCTCTCATGTTGGTCAATTTTTATCAGATAAAAATTTATTAGATAATAATCTAAAATATAGATCTATGATTTTACCTGACAGATTCATTGATCATGACAAACCAAGCTTAATGTATAAATATGCAGGTTTAGATGCCGAAAGTATCGAAAATAAAATATTAGACGCTCTTAATTCAAAAGTTATAATAAAAAAAACAAATTAACTGTTACATTGAGCGCTATTCATAAGAAAATGATCTAACAATACGCAATGCATCATAGCTTCGCCTATTGGGACTGCTCTTATTCCAACACAAGGATCATGTCTACCTTTTACAGAAATTGATGTATTCTTGCCAAACTTGTCAATAGTTTTTCTTGAAGTAAGAATAGACGAGGTTGGTTTCACAGCAAATGAAACTACTATTTCTTGCCCAGATGATATACCACCAAGAATACCACCTGCATTATTTGACTTAAATCTAGTTTTTTTTTTATTTTGATATAGTTCGTCTGAATTTTGTTCGCCAGTTAATTGAGCAGAGTTCATGCCAGATCCAATATTAACACCTTTCACAGCATTAATACTCATCATTGCCGAAGCTAAGTCCATATCTAGTTTTGAATATATTGGTGCGCCTAATCCAGTTGGCACACCTCTTGCTCGTATTTCAATTATAGCGCCGCATGATGAACCTGATTTTCTTATATTAAGAAGATATTTTTCCCAAAGTTTTATTATTGATTTGTCTGGGCAGAAAAAAGGATTTTTTGATATAAATTTATCATTCCATTTTTTAATATCACAGCCCAGTATTCCTAATTGGGTAACTGCTCCAATGACTTTATATTTTTTTCCGATTTTATTTTCCAAAACTTTTTTTGCTATAGCTCCAGCCGCTACCCTTGATGCAGTTTCCCTAGCTGACTGTCTGCCACCACCTCTATAATCTCTTATGCCATACTTTTTAAAATACGTAAAATCTGCGTGACCAGGTCTAAACTTATTTTTAATTGTCTCATAATCTCTAGATCTCATATCTTTGTTATAAATAATCATCGAGATAGGAGTTCCAGTCGTTTTTCCTTCAAATACTCCAGATAAAATTTGTACAGCGTCGTCCTCTTTTCTCTGAGTTGTGAATTTTGACTGTCCTGGTCTTCTTTTATTTAATTCAGCCTGTATATCTTGTTCCTTTATATTTATATTTGGAGGACAACCATCCACAACGCATCCAATTGCAGGACCGTGGGATTCACCCCATGTTGTGAAACGAAATATCTTTCCAAAAGTATTAAATGACATTAAATATATTATATAAGTTATTTTGTTGAAATTATGAATCAAAAAAACTCACTTGGCCTAGATATATGCTTTAAGGATCTTGATGATCCAATAAAATTGTTTCAAGAATGGTTTAATGAAGCAAAAAAAACCGAAATTAATGATCCAAATGCTTTAGCTTTAGCTACAGCGGATAAATCAGGCATTCCAACTGTGAGGATGGTTTTGATGAAAAATTTCAGTAATGAAGGTTTCGTGTTTTATACGAATTTTAATAGTAAGAAGAGCTTTGATCTTAAAGAAAATCCTAACGTTTCAATCTGTTTTCATTGGAAGAGTCTCTTAAGACAAATAAGAATTACAGGAATAATTTCTAAAGTTTCTGATGAAGATGCTGATGAATATTATAAAAGCCGATCCTATGGCAGTAGAATTGGTGCATGGGCTTCAAAACAAAGTTCAATTTTAAAAAAAAGAGAAGAATTATATCAATCAATTGAAGATTATAAAAAAAAATATCCAGATGAAAATAATGTTCCAAGGCCAACTCATTGGTCAGGTTGGAGCTTAAATCCTAATAGTATCGAGTTTTGGCTTGATGGTGAGGACAGAATTCACCAACGTTTAAAATATATAAAAAAAGGAAATAATGTTTGGGAAAAAATTTTACTAAATCCTTAAAAAGTTCTTTCTAGGCTAAAAGATGTTAAACCTTGAAGCATATCTTTCTCCTTACTTTTATTAAAGATACTTAGAGAATTCGAAGCAAGATTTATAAAATGTTCTGCCTTTCTATAACATTCAAAAATTATATTATATTTTTTGATCATAATAAGTATACTTTTAAATTCCTCTACCGATCTATCTTTTTTTTTAAATAGTTCTTTCAATTTTATTTTTTCATCTTCATTAGATTTTTGATATAATAAAATAATAGGTAAAGTTACTTTACCTTCATAAAAATCATTTCCAATTTCTTTACCAAATAATTTAAGTTCTGAATTGTAATCTAATGTGTCATCTGCTATTTGAAAAGTTAATCCAAGATTTTTTCCGTAAAACTCTAAGGCATCTTTTATTTTATTTTCTTTATTGGATAAAATAGACCCAACCTTCGTTGCTGCTGCAAACAATGAAGCAGTTTTTGCTGATATAATTTTTAAGTATGTTTCTTCTAGCATATCTATTTCACCTTTATATTGGAGTTGTAAAACTTCTCCTTGGGAAATTTCTGCAGAGGTTGTAGAAAGAAGTTTCAAAACTTCAAGACTTCCATCCTCAACCATCATTTCAAAACATCTACTTAATAAATAATCCCCAACCAAAATTGAGGATTTGTTACCCCAGACATTATTTAAAGTTTTTTTTCCTCTTCTGATCTCTCCGTTATCTATCACATCATCATGCATCAATGTTGCTGCATGTATCAGCTCTACGCAAGCTGCAAGATTAATGTCTCTCGATCCTTTAGAGTAACCACAAAGTTTAGACGAGCCAAGTGTCAGCAGAGCTCTTAACCTTTTACCTCCAGTTCTTAGATGATATTTAGTCATCTCATCAACTAGCTCAACTTTACTTGATAATTTTGATTTTATCTTTTCTTCAACTAAAACTAGCTTATCATCCACAGAATTTTTGAGCTCTGAATATGAATTGTTTATCCTATTTTTTAACTGAACTACGGTTCCCATAGGAATAAGTTAGTACAATTGTCACAATATTGTACTTATCAATTGACGCACCCAAAACTACAACTATAAGGAGACTTTATATTAAATCAAAAATTCTGTAAGCATTAATTATGTTCTCTTTTTTTAAAAAAAAAAAAATTATCCCTCATATAAGATTGTCCGGTGTTATTGGATCTGCTGGTAGATTTAAACAGGGAATTGATTTTTCAGGTCAGCAAGAAATTATTAAAAAAGCTTTTTCATTTAAAAAGGCAAAAAATATAGCTATATCAATTAACTCACCAGGAGGATCTCCTGTTCAATCTCACTTAATTCATGATTACATAAGGCAATTAGCAAAAAAAAATGAAAAAAAAGTTATAGTTTTTGCAGAAGATGTTGCTGCCTCCGGTGGATATTTAATAGCTTGCGCAGGTGACGAAATATACGCTAATTCAAGTTCTATTGTGGGTTCTATTGGAGTTATCTCAGCCTCTTTCGGTTTTCAAGAAGCTATTAAAAAAATTGGTATACAAAGAAGAGTCTATACTGCTGGAAAAAACAAAAGTACCTTGGATCCTTTCAAAGAAGAAAAAGTAGAGGATATTGACAGAATAAAAAAATTACAACTAGAGCTTCATTCAGATTTTATAGATGTGGTAAAAAAAAGCAGGGGGTCAAAACTTAAAGATCCTGAAAAAAATAATACTTTTACAGGCGAATTTTGGTCAGGTTCTACATCAATGAAATTGGGATTAATAGATGGTATTGGAAATGCAGAACAAATTTTGAGAGAAAAATTTGGAGAGGACATAGTCATTAAAAATCTAGAGAAGCAAAAGGGTTTTATAGCAAAAAAACTATCATCTTCAATTGATAATCAAATTGATAATATAGCTAGCGTTATAGAAGAAAGAGCCCTGTGGCAAAAATTTGGTTTATAAATGCCAAAAAAAATAAAAAAGATAAAAAAAAAAACAACACCTAAATTTCAATCTTTTCAAGATACAATTTTAAATTTACAAAAATATTGGAGCAAACAAGGCTGTGTCATTGTTCAACCTTATGACATGGAGGTTGGAGCAGGAACATTTCATCCAGCAACTACTTTAAGATCCTTAGGTACAAAACCTTGGAAAGTTGCATATGTCCAACCATCAAGGAGGCCAACAGATGGAAGGTATGGAGATAATCCAAATAGATTACAACACTATTATCAGTTTCAAGTTTTAATAAAGCCATCTCCAAAAGAAATAAAAAAACTTTACTTAAACAGCTTAAGTGTTATTGGCATAAATCATAATGATCATGATATTAGATTTGTGGAGGATGATTGGGAAAGTCCAACACTTGGTGCTGCAGGTCTTGGATGGGAAGTTTGGTGTGATGGAATGGAAATTACTCAATTTACTTATTTCCAACAAATGGCAGGTATGCAATGTAAACCAGTTTCAGTAGAGTTAACATATGGGTTAGAAAGAATTTGTATGTTTACTCAACAAAAAAAAAATGTTTTTGATCTTTTATGGAACAATCAAGGAATTGAATATAGAGAAGTTTTCCACCAGGCCGAAAAAGAATTTTCTGCCTATAACTTTGAATATGCAAATACTGAAAATTTATTTAAAATTTTTGATATGTTAGAAATGGAAGCTAAATCTCTTATTGAAAAAAAAATATCATTACCTGCTTACGATCAATGTTTAAAAGCAAGTCATATTTTTAATATCTTAGATGCCAGAGGAGTAATTAGTGTTGCACAAAGAGCTGAGTATATTGGTAGAATTAGGGATATAACAAAAGGTGCAGCAGAAATTTGGGTAAATAGTCAAAAATAATAATGGCTGAATTTTTTTTAGAACTTTTTAGTGAGGAGATACCTCCCAAACTTCAAAAAAATGCAAGAGATTTTTTATTAGAAAATTTTAAACAAATATTTAAGGAAAAAAATTTAAAGTTTAAAAGTTCCAACTCTTATTCTACTCCTAATAGATTAATAATTTTATTTGAAGGATTAGATAAAGAAATAAAAGAAAAATCAGAAGAAATAAGAGGTCCAAATATTAATGCTCCTGAAAAAGCATTAGAAGGATTTTTAAGATCAAACCAAATTACTAAAAATGAAATTTATAAAAAAAATACTGAAAAAGGAGAATTTTACTTTTTTAAAAAACAAGAAAAAACTGTAAATACCTTTGATTTATTAGAAAAGAACGTTCCCTTAATACTTGATAAAATTTCATGGAAAAAATCAATGAAATGGAACGACTTTGAAATGGAGTGGGGAAGGCCCTTAAAATCAATTTTAAGTATTTTTGACAATAAAAAACTATCATTCAAATTTTATCATCTAGAAAGTTCAAATTTTACTTTTGTTGATAAAGAATTTGAGGATAAAAAAAAAATATTTAAAAACTTCAGTAGTTATAATGATTATTTTAATAAAAGAGGGATTATTATAGACCAAAACTATAGAAAAAAATTAATTGAAAAGCAGCTACAAAAAATTTCTGAACGAAAAAATGTTAATTTAGAAATTAATGTTAAACTTTTAAATGAGGTGGTTGATTTAGTAGACCAACCGCACATTCTAAGTTGTAAATTTGATCAAAAATTTTTAGAAATACCAGAAGAAATCTTAATAATTACAATGCAACATCATCAAAAGTACTTCCACACTTTTGATCAAAAGGGAAACATTACTAATGAGTTTTTTGTTGTAGCAAATGTCAAAGATAACAAAGGTTTCATAAAAATAGGAAACGAAAGAGTAGTTGATGCAAGATTAAGTGATGCTAGTTTTTTTTGGGAAAAAAATAAATCTCAAAATTTAATAAAGCAAATTTCAAAACTAAAATCTATCAATTACTTTGAGGGCTTAGGTTCGTACTTTGATAAAGTTCAAAGAATGAGAAAGCTAGGCGCTTTAATCTCGGACGAAATGCTTTTAAGTAAAGAAAAAATAGAACTTTTAACATCTATATGTAAAATTGATCTTATATCAGATATTGTAAATGAGTTTCCCGAACTGCAAGGAGTAATAGGAGGATATTTTGCAAGTTCCCAAGGATTTGATAAAGATATTTCTCTAGCGATTAGTGAACATTATTTACCAACAGGTTTAGAAAGTAAAGTTCCAAAAAAACCTTTCAGTATTGCATTAGCTTTAACTGATAAAATAGATACTCTGGTTGGTTTTTTTGGAGTAAATCAAAAACCAACTAGCTCTAAAGATCCATATGCTTTAAGGAGGTCAGCTTTAGGCATTATTAGATTGCTATTGGAAAATAAAAAAGAGTTTAAAATAACAGACTTAATAAATTATTCAATTTCACTTTATAGGGATCAAGGATTTAACTTTCCAAACGAAAAGGTTCAAGATGAGCTATCTACATTTTTGATTGAAAGATTAAAATTCTATATGAAACAGAAAGATATTCGCTATGATATTGTTGAGGCAAGTATAGATTCTTTTTCAATAGATCAAGCCTCGCAAATGTATAGCAAGGCACTTGCCCTTAATAGAGTTATTATAAAAGATATCGGAAATGATATAATTTTAAGCTACAAAAGAGCCTCTAATATTTTAGAAAACGAACTTAAAAATAAAGACCTAGATCTTTCGAATACAACAGATCCCGGTATTTTCAAAAATGAATATGAAAAAAATTTGTATAAAAAGATTCATGAATTAAGAAAGTATTTTACCAGTATTAATAAAGATGAAGATTATTATGTAACGTTAGGAAATTTAGCAAATGCAAAACCAACAATTAGTGATTTTTTCGATAATGTTATAGTTAATGATGAAGACCACACTATAAAAAAAAATCGGTTGGAACTTTTACAAATGTTATGTAAAACGTTCGACAATTATATAAATTTTGCAAGCATTGAAAGTATTAAGTGAATAAATTAATTTTAAATTTTAAATCAAAGGAAATTAAAAATATAAAGACCTCAAAAAATTATTTGGGAGGCAAGGGCGCAAACCTATCTCAAATGGGAAAAATGGGTTTACCGGTTCCACCTGGTTTTACAATTTCAACAAAAGTTTGTGAAATATTTTATAAAGATAGAAAAAAATTAAGTTCAAAAATAATCAAAATTATTAAAAAAGAGTTAGAAAAAATAGAGATGGAAACTAAAAAAAAATTTGGTGATTTGAAAAATCCACTACTAGTATCAGTAAGATCTGGAGCCAGAGTATCAATGCCGGGCATGATGGATACTATATTAAATCTTGGTTTAAATGATAAAACTGTCTTAGCTTTAGCCAAAAAAACTTCTAATAAAAGATTTGCCAAGGATAGTTATAGAAGATTTATTCAAATGTACTCAAATGTTGTTTTAGGCATTGAAAATTATTATTTTGAGGATTTAATTGAGAACTATAAACTCACAAAAGGTGTTCTACTCGATACTGAGCTTGATGCTGAAGATTGGGATGGTTTAATCAAAGATTTCAAAAGTGTAGTAAAAGAAAGAACAAAAAAAGACTTCCCCCAAGATGTTTATCATCAATTAATTGGAGCTATTTCAGCAGTTTTTTTATCTTGGCAAAGTAACAGAGCTAAAGTTTATAGAAAAATTAATGGCATTCCTTCTGAATGGGGGACTGCTGTTAATGTTCAATCAATGGTTTTTGGAAATATGGGAAATGATTGTGCTACTGGAGTCGTATTTACAAGAAATCCTTCTAATGGAAATAATGAAATCTATGGAGAATATTTAATTAATGCTCAAGGAGAAGATGTGGTAGCAGGCACACGGACACCTCAATATATAACAAAAAAAGCAAGAAAAAATTCAAACTCTAAAGAAAACTCAATGGAAGAAGCTATGCCTAAAGTTTTTAAAGAATTAAAAAAAATACTTAGGCTTTTGGAAAAATATTATAAAGATATGCAAGATGTAGAATTTACTGTTGAAAATAGTAAGCTTTGGATTTTGCAAACTAGATCAGGAAAACGAACAGCAAAGTCAGCAGTAAAAATTGCTGTTGATATGGTCAAAGAAAAAAAAATTTCAAAAAATCAAGCGATTTTAAGAATAGATCCAAATACTTTAGATACACTGCTACATCCAAGTTTAGATGAAAAAAGTGAGTTAGAGGTTATAGCTAGAGGTTTGCCAGCATCTCCAGGAGCTGTGAGTGGTAAAGTTGTTTTTTCCTCTGATGAAGCAGAAAGATTAAATGATACTATGCAAAATGTTATTCTGGTTAGAGTTGAAACTTCACCAGAAGACATTCATGGAATGCATGCCGCTAAAGGGATTCTTACATCACGGGGAGGCATGACAAGTCATGCAGCGGTAGTTGCCAGAGGAATGGGGAGACCATGCGTATCTGGATCTAGTGAAATTGAGATTGATTACAAAAATAAAATTTTTAAAACTAAAAATCGAGAAATAAAAGAAGGTGATATAATTACTATTGATGGATCTACAGGCAGAATAATATTAGGAGAGGTAAAAACCGTAAAGCCAGAAATTTCGGGAGATTTTTCAAAAATCTTAGACTGGTCTGATAAAGCAAGAAAATTAAAAATTAGAACTAACTCAGAAACACCATACGATAGCAAAATCGCAAGAGAATTTGGGGCTGAAGGGATTGGATTATGTAGAACAGAACATATGTTTTTTGACGAGGAAAGAATTTTATCGGTAAGACAGATGATACTCTCTAAATCAAAGGAGGATAGAGATAAGGCTTTAGAAAAATTATTGCCACATCAAAAAAATGATTTTATTCAGATATTTAAAATTATGAGTGGATTACCAGTCACAGTTAGATTATTAGACCCACCTTTACACGAATTTTTACCTAAAAACAAAAGCGAAATTGATGATGTTGCTAAATCACTTAGTTTGTCAAATGAAGAAGTTCAAACTAGAATTGATGAATTGCATGAACAAAATCCTATGCTTGGGCATAGAGGATGCAGATTAGGTATATCTTTTCCAGAAATTTATGAAATGCAATGTAAAGCAATATTCGAGGCTTTAATTGAATGTAAAAATCAAAAAATAAAACCTATCATGCCAGAAATAATGATCCCCTTAGTTTCAACAGAAGCAGAGATAAAAATTATGAAAGAATTAGTAATTAGAATTGCAGCTGAAATTCAAAATAAAAATAGTACAAAGATAAAATTTTTAGTTGGAACAATGATTGAACTTCCAAGAGCTGCTTTAAAAGCAAAAGATATAGCTAAACATGCAGAATTTTTTAGTTTTGGAACAAATGATCTAACCCAAACAACGTTTGGAATAAGTAGAGATGATAGTGGAAAATTTCTTAATGATTATATTGAAAATAAAATATTTGACATTGACCCTTTCATATCAATTGACGATGGAGTTGGTGATTTAATTCAGATTGCAGCCTCAAATGGAAAAAAACAAAATAAAAAAATTAAATTAGGAATATGCGGTGAACATGGAGGAGACCCAAAGAGTATTCATTTTTGCTCAACGACAGGTTTAGATTACGTTTCTTGTTCGCCATATAGAGTCCCTGTTGCAAGATTGTCAGCAGCTCAAGCAGAGCTTAAAAAGTAATTATATCTCTAGTTTTAAATCTAGTGAACTAAATGAATGCGTAAGAGATCCAATAGAAACTCTATTTACACCCGTGTTAGCAATTTTTTTGATATTTTTTATTGTGATGCCGCCAGACGCTTCTGTTTCATAGAATTTTTTTGAGAGTTTTACAGCTTTTTTGAGTATTTTAGGTTTCATGTTATCAAATAATACTCTGTCAAATTTTAAACCAATTATTTTTTTTAACTGATTTAGATTATCTACCTCCACTGTAATTATTTTACCATTTTTTTTTCTGACCGCTAATTCAACCAATTGTTCTATATTTAAACTTGCAATATGATTATCTTTTATCAAATATTCGTCACTCAAATTAAATCTATGGTTTGTTCCACCACCCAGTTTAACAGCGTATTTTTGAATCACTCTTAGATTTGGTATAGTTTTTCTTGTACAACAAATTTTACATTTCTTAGATACTTTTTTAACAAATTGATTTGTTGTGGTAGCAATTCCCGATATATGGGATAAGAAATTTAACACAACTCTTTCCCCAGTTAGTATATTTTTTATGTTGCCATTTATAATACCTATAGTTTCTCCTTTTTTGACACTAGAGCCTTCTTTTTTTTTTAAATCAATTTTAATACTTTTATCTATCAACTTATATGTTTGTTTAAGAAATTCTAATCCACCAATTATCCCACCTTGGTTAGAAATTAGTTTGACCTTTTTTACAATATTTTTTTTTAAAAGATTTGATGAGATATCTCCTGATGGATAGAGGTCTTCATTCAAAGCTAATTTACAAGCGCCCTTTATAAAATCTTTGCTTAAAATTATTTTTGCCACAGATTTTATCTGCCTATTTTTGTCATTCTCTCTACTGATTTTCTTGCTTTTTCAATTACTTTCTTACTCATTACGATTTCATTAGTTTCATTTTGAAGACAATCTAAAATTTTTGGTAGAGTAATTTTTTTCATATGAGGACATAAGTTGCAGGGTCTTATGAATTTAACGTTTGGATTATCTACTTGGACATTGTCACTCATTGAGCATTCTGTAACCATCATGACCTTTTCAGGCTGGTTATCTTTAACATATTTTATCATTCCACTAGTCGAACCAGTGAAATCACTTGCTTGTATTACATCGGGAGGACATTCAGGATGAGCAATTACTTTAATTCCAGGATTACTTTTCCTAATTTCATTTATTTCCTCATCATTAAATTGTTCGTGCACCTCACAAGTACCTTTCCAAGAAATTATTTCCACATCAGTTTGTGAAGCTACATATTTTGCCAAATAATCATCAGGTAAAAAAATTACTTTTCTAACACCAAGGGAATTTACTATTTTAACAGCATTGGCAGAAGTACAACATACATCAGTCTCAGATTTAACATCTGCAGATGTATTCACATAAGATACCACAGGCACCCCTGGATATTTCCGTTTTAAATTTCTTACATCTTCACCTGTGATTGATGATGACAATGAACAGCCCGCAGTCATATCTGGAAGCAAAACTTTTTTATTGGGACTCATAAGTTTTGCAGTTTCCGCCATAAAGTGTACTCCACACATTACTATAATATCCGCTTTTGTTTTTGCTGCTTCCACAGCTAGAGCAAGCGAGTCAGCTGAAAAATCTGATATACCATGATAAATTTCTGGAGTTTGATAGTTGTGTGCTAGTATTACTGCGTTTTTTTCTTTTTTTAATTTATTGATTTCATAGATATATGGAGCATGACTTGGCCACTCTATTTCTGGAACAGCTTTTGAAATTTTTTTATAAATTGGCTCTGTCGCTTTTCTTATTTCAGCTGTAAATTCCATACTATAAATCTATCAACTTGAAACATAAATGTCATTCAATTAATCTGACGCATATGCGGCCATGCTGAAATTGGTAGACAGGCACGGTTGAGGGCCGTGTGAGCCTAGCTCATGAGAGTTCGAGTCTCTCTGGCCGCACCAGAATGAACTATTTCATCCAAATAGGTCTTAAAATTTTAATTATTGCACTACCACAAGTATATTTTTTATCGAAATCAAAATCTTTATCTTTAAACTTTATTAGACCAAAAGGATAATTATTATCAATTAAAACTTTACCAATTTCTTTTGAGTCGAATGAGATCTGATCATCAACTTTTATTGATCCCTCTAATATTTTAATTGGTAATAACTTTTTTGAGAGTTTATCCTTCAATTTTATTCTAGCTGTATTTTCTTGTCCCACATAGCAACCTTTTTTAAAATCTATTGCATTTAAATCTTCAAAATTACACTCAATTCCAAAAAGCCTATTCTTTAATTTTTCTGTACTATTTTGTACAATTCCTAATTTGAAACTATTACCGTAATAGTCCTCAGCATTTTCAACTTTAAGTGCTAACTTTTTTATTGACAAATGAAGTTTTTCTAAATTTATAACTAATCTAGCTCCTAATTCCTTGTTTCTTGGGTCTAAAACAATTGGATCCTCCCTGAATTTAATAGTATAGCCATTTTTATCTTTTGCATTCTCAAATGATAGAAATTTTTCTTTGGATATAACGGCAACTACAAATTCATTGCTTAAATTTAAAATCTCAACTTTTGATCTTAATTTGTACAAATTTAATTGATTAAATAGATCGTCAATTTGACTTTTTTCACAATCTATAAAAAAGCCTTTTTTATGTTTAATTATTATAAAATCAAAAAGATATTTGCCTTGAGGGGTTAAAACAGAGGCAAAACAACTATTTGTGTCTGATACTTTATTAACATCATTAGTAATTATATTTTGCAAATATTCTAAAACATCGTCTCCATGTATATATAGTATCCCTCTGTCTTCTAGATTATAAACGCTATTTTTATTCATAATTGATTTAAATCTAATTATAATATAGTTACTTTTTTAAAAAATGTTAGATCTTATAATTAAAAATGGAGATTGTTTTATAAGTGGAAAGCTTCAAAAAAAAGACATTGGCGTATTAAATGGAAAAATTACTCAAATAGAAGATTCTATTAAAGATAAATCAAAGGATGTTTTAGAGGCAAATAAACTTATCGTTTTACCAGGGTGTATCGATACTCAAGTTCATTTTAGAGAACCAGGCTCTACAGATACAGAGGATTTAAATAGCGGAAGCAAAGCTGCAATAGTAGGAGGAATAACGGGTGTATTTGAAATGCCAAATACTAACCCACCAACGGCAAATGAAAAAGAATTCAAAAAAAAATTGAATTTAGCTAAAGATAGAATGTTTTGTAATTACGCCTTTTATTTTGGAGCGACTCCTACAAATCAGTCAGAACTATCAAAACTTAAAAATTTAGAGGGATGTTGCGGAGTAAAATTATTTGCCGGGTCTTCAACTGGTAATTTGCTTGTACACAAAGAAGAAGATATAGAAAAAGTTTTTGAGCATACAACTAAAGTAGTATCAGTTCACTCAGAGGATGAGGATATTCTTAATCAAAGAAAAAAATTACGAGAAAATGGAAATGTTCTTACGCATCAAGTCTGGAGGAATGAAGAAACTGCAATGTCTTCAACGAGAAGAATAGTAAAAATTGCTAAACGATTAAACAAAAAAGCTCATATACTCCATGTAACAACAAAAGAGGAAGTAGATTTTTTATCACAACATAAGGGAAATATTACTTTTGAAATCACCCCTCAGCATTTGACATTGTATTCACCAGACTGTTATCAAAAATTAGGCACATATGCACAAATGAATCCCCCTATCAGAGATAAATCTCATTACGATAGACTATGGTACGCTGTAAGAAATAATTATAATGATACCATTGGATCAGATCACGCTCCACACCTAAAAGTAAATAAGGATAAAGAGTATCCAAATTCTCCATCAGGTATGCCAGGGGTTCAAACTTTGCTACCAGTTATGCTAAACCATATTAATAATGGAAAGTTAAAACTCGAACAATTAGTAAATTTTTTATGTGAGAATCCGGTAAAAATTTTTGGAATTAAAAATAAAGGATATATTAAAAAAGAATATGATGCTGATTTTACAATTATTGATTTAAACAAAGTTATAGAAATCAGAAACGAAGATATACAAAGTAAGTGTGGTTGGTCGCCTTTCAATGGATATAAGTTTAAAGGTACACCTGTCGTGACTATAGTTAACGGTGAAATTAAAATGAAAAATGGTAAGATTTTAGGAAAACCTTCAGGAAAACCTATACTATTTTAAAATATTATTTTTTATTAAATCTTCCTCTATCTCATTTAAAATTGCTGGGTCATCTATTGTAGCTGGCATTTTATATTCTTCTTTATCAGCAATCTTTCTAATAGTTCCTCTTAATATCTTTCCCGATCTTGTTTTTGGTAATCTTTTAATAACAATTGCCACTTTAAATGCCGCCACAGGTCCAATTTTTTCTCTAACCATTTTGATGCACTCTTTAGAAATAGTTTCATTATCTTTTTTTACGCCAGCTTTAAGTACTAATAGTCCTATTGGTAACTGGCCCTTAAGTTTATCTGCAATTCCTAATACTGCACACTCTGCTACTGATTGATGTTCAGAAAGAACTTCTTCAATAGCACCAGTCGACAATCTATGCCCAGCAACATTTATAATATCGTCAGTTCTTGACATTATCCATATATATCCATCATCATCAATGTGACCAGCATCGTAGGTTTGGTAATAACCATTATAATTAGCCATATAAGTTTTTTTATATCGCTCATCTGCATTCCATAAAGTAGGAAAAGTTCCTGGAGGCAAAGGAAGTTTTACAACAATGTCTCCCATTTCATTTGGTTTAGCTATAGAACTATCACTTTTTAAAACTTTTACATCATAACCAGGCACAGCCTTACAAGCTGAACCATATTTTGTTTTTTGCATTTCTATTCCGGTACAATTTGAACTTATTGCCCAACTTGTTTCTGTTTGCCACCAATGATCAATGACTGGAACTTTCAGAAGATTTTCCGCCCATTTTATAGTATCAGGATCAGCTCTTTCTCCAGCAAGAAATAATGACTCAAATGAACTTAAATCATATTTTGAAAAAAATTTTCCTTCGGGATCCTCTTTTTTTATTGCTCTAAAGGCTGTAGGTGCAGTAAATAATGATTTAACTTTATAGTCAGAAATTATTTTCCAAAAAGCCCCTGCGTCCGGGGTTCCTACTGGCTTACCTTCAAATAAAACTGTAGTACATCCCTTGAATAGTGGAGCATAAACAATATAAGAATGACCTACTATCCAACCGATATCACTTGCAGACCACCAAATATCGTCAGTATCAATATTGTAAATATTTTTCATGGTCCACTTTAGAGCAACTATATGTCCACCTGTATCTCTAACAATACCTTTAGGGATACCTGTAGTGCCTGAGGTGTATAAAATATATGCAAAATCATTTGAATTCATTTCAACACAGTCTTCATTTTTTGCATTAGACAAAGACTCTTCCCAACTAATCTCTTTAGGAGCATTAAGTTTGACCTCATGACCTTCTCTTTGGTAAAGAATTATTTTTTCTGGTTTATGAGACGATAACTTTATAGCTTCTTCGACTAAGGGTTTATATTCGACAGTTCTCCCAGGTTCATATCCGCACGAAGCTGTTACGAGCAACTTAGCCTTACTATCATCTATACGACTTGCCAGCTCATTAGATGCAAAACCACCAAAGACAACAGAGTGAATTGCTCCAATTCTTCCACACGCAAGCATAGCAATTACTGCTTCTGGTATCATTGGCATATAAATTATAACCCTATCACCTTTGTTAACTCCTTGGTTCTTAAGAGCGCCAGCAAACTTTGAAACTTTTGCTTTTAAATCTTTGTATGTAAACTGTTTTTTATTGCCTGTGATGGGACTATCATAAATTAAGGCAATTTTATCGCCTCTTCCTTGGTCGATGTGTATATCGAGGGCATTGTAACAAGTATTTGTTGTTCCATCACAAAACCATTTGTAAAAAGGAGGATTGTCTTTATTTAAAATTTGTTTTGGCTTTTTGTACCAAAATATATCATCCGATACTTTTTGCCAAAATTCTTCAGGATTTCGAATGGAATTTTGATAAATTTCTTTAAAAGCCGTAGACATTAATATTTGATTCTTTCTTGGTTTTTTATCTGTTTATTAACTAAAAAATTGTATTTAATTTTAAAAAGCTAGTAAAATCAATACAAAATAGCCATAAAAAAGGCTTCAATTAACTATTTATATTTGATAATTAGTCTCAACTTTGACTTTAACCATGAGGATTGAAGTCGTAGTTTAAATTTAAACTAATAAAAACTAACTAATAAGGGAGTTTTTTATGAAAACACTAAAAACGTTAGCAATTGCTTTATTTGCTCTTGTTGGAGTAACTACAGCAGCTAATGCGGCAACTACCTTTTTAGCTACGGATGATTTTGTAGGTATTTCATTCTGGTTAATATCAATGGGTATGTTAGCAGCTACAGCGTTTTTCTTTATGGAGCAAGCTAATGTTGCTACTCAATGGAGAAAATCAGTAAACGTAGCTGGATTAGTAACTGGTATTGCTTTTATCCATTACATGTATATGAGAGACGTTTGGGTCACTACAGGTGATACACCAACTGTTTACAGATACATTGACTGGTTAATTACTGTACCTTTACAGCTTGTAGAATTTTATTTAATTCTTTCAGCAGTAAGAAAAGTTGACAGCGGTATATTCTGGAGAATCTTCATTGGTTCTTTAGTAATGCTTGTCGGTGGATATCTTGGAGAAGCTGGATTCATTAATGCGATGCTTGGTTTCATTATCGGTATGGCAGGATGGATTTACATTCTTTATGAAATCTTTTCAGGAGAAGCAGGAAAAGCTGTTTCTAAATCTGGAAACAAAGCACTTGTCACAGCATTTAGCGCTTTAAGAATGATCGTTACAGTTGGATGGGCAATTTACCCTCTAGGTTACATTTTTGGTTACCTAACAGGTGGAATTGATGCTAATTCACTTAACGTGATTTACAACTTAGCAGACTTTGTTAATAAGATCGCTTTCGGTATTATTATTTGGTCTTGCGCTGTTGCAAACTCTGGCAGAAGATAATATTTCAGAGTTCAAAAATAATTAATAGGGCAAGTTTAACCACTTGCCCTATTTTTTTTTGCCCCTATATTTTATAAATGTCTAAAGTTACGTACATAGAGCAAGATGGCAAGTCCCATACAATAGATATACAAAATGGATTGACTGTTATGGAAGGGGCAATACAAAATAATATACCCGGAATAGACGCAGACTGTGGTGGCTCAATGGCATGTGCTACTTGCCACGTTTATGTCAAAGAAGAATGGTTTAATAAAATACCAAAAAAAGAAGATGGAGAAGAAGACATGTTAGATATGGCATTTGAACCAAACAAATTTAGCAGACTAAGTTGTCAAATTACGGTCACTGATGACTTAGATGGTTTAATAGTTCAACTTCCATCAAAACAGGCTTAATGATAAAAACAGACGCATTAATAATTGGAGCTGGTCCAACAGGATTATTTACCGCCCATCAATTAAAATTAATTGGTTTAGACTGCGAGATAGTTGATAATTTAGATAAAATCGGTGGTCAATGTATAGAACTTTATCCAGATAAACCTATTTATGATATTCCAGCTATACCAGAGTGTACGGGAGAAGAGCTTACAAATAATTTAATTAATCAACTCAAACCATTTGATATCAAATTTCATTTAAGTGAAAGAGTTGAAGAAGTAAAAAAAATTGACGAGAATTGGGAAGTTAAAACAAATAAAGGAACTATTTTTTTAACACCAAATATTATAATCGCTGGAGGCGTTGGATCTTTTGAACCAAGAAAGTTTGCTCCTAAGGAATGCGAAAAGTATGAAGACAAATCAATATTTTACTCAATAAAGGACAAAACAATCTTTAGTGGAAAAACTGTTTCAATTTTTGGAGGTGGTGATAGCGCATTAGATTGGGCAGTTGAGCTCTCATCAAAGTCCAAGGTCAATTTAGTTCATAGAAGAGATGAATTTAGAGGTGCTAAATCTACATTAGATAAAGTTTATGAATTGGAAAAAGCGGGAAAAATAAATTTATTTACAAAATATCAATTAAAAACTGTAAAAGGTGATGGCAATCTGAAGAGCATAGATATTCAGCATGATAACAAAGATCTAAAAACTCTAGATACTGACTTTGTATTAGGTTTTTTCGGTTTAATCATGCAGCTTGGACCAATTGCAAATTGGGGACTAAACATTGATAAAAAAACTATAACTGTTGATACTGAAAAATTTGAAACAAATCAAAAAGGGATATATGCAGTTGGCGATATTTGTAGTTACCCTGGCAAATTGAAATTAATTCTATCTGGTTTTCATGAAGGTGCTTTAGCTGCAAGAGCATGTTTTAAATTAGCCAGACCTAATGAAAAATATAGATTTGAATTTACAACTTCATCAAAAACTATAAAAAATAGACTTGGTGTAAAAGGTGATTGAGTTATTTACTGCTGATACTCCTAACGGTAAAAAAATTTCTATAATGCTAGAAGAAATTAGCTTTGATTATAAAATAACAAAAGTAGACATATATAATAACGACCAATTTAAATCTGAATTTAGAAAGATAAGTCCTTTTAGTAAAATTCCCGTAATAAAAGATCATGAAAATAATCAAACGATATTCGAGTCAGGGGCTATACTTATGTATCTTGGTGAAAAAAGTAATAAATTTTATGATGAAAAAAATAAAAATATAATTAATCAATGGCTAATGGCTCAAATGGGCTTAATTGGTCCAATGATAGGACAACATCATCAATTTCATCATTTTAATCCCGGAAAAAGTAAATTTGGTGAAGATAGATATTTTAAAATAACTAAACAATTATACAAAGATCTTGATGAAAGACTTAAAATTTCAAAATTTTTAGCAGGTGAAGACTACTCGATTGCAGATATTGCAACTTGGCCATGGATAGCTAGACATGAGTGGCACGACATTGGATTAAAAAACTATGATAATTTAAAAAGATGGTATTTAAATATTGCAGAGCGTAAAGCAGTTATTAAAGGGTATGATTTGATGAATATAGGAGCAAAAATACCTAAGCCTTAATCATCAGCGTAAACTTTTTCGTCCTTTTCGTGTTTTTCTTGAGCAGCAATACATAAGGTAGCTATTGGTCTTGCCATTAATCTTTTTATACCAATTGGTTCTCCGGTATCTTCGCAAAAGCCGTAAGTACCGTCCTGGATTTTTTTTAAAGCAGATTCAATTTTTGATATTAATTTGATCTGTCTATTGATTGCTTTCATCTCCACATTTTTGTCTGTATATGAACTTGCTTGATCTACAATATCAGCAGACACACTATTATCGTCAATGGATCCATTATATAAAGCTTCATTATTTGCTTTAATAATTTCTGACTTCCACTCAGTTAGTTTTTTCTTAAAATATGCTTTATGTTTTTCACACATATATTTTTCTGTTAATTTAGGGACGTAAGTTTTAGAGATTTTAACCATACTTTAGTTTTGACGTGCCGGAGTATATTCAGCAATTAATAGGTGTCAATATAAGTTAATTCGTATAAATTTAAGTAAATGAATATTTATAAAAATAATATAAATAAAATATTCTATATTTTTCTAATAATTCATCTAATCGTCTGGACATTGATTCCTACCTTTACAAATCATAATTTGCCTTTGGATACTATTGAGGCATTAGCATGGGGAAGCAATTTAGACTGGGGTTTTAATAAACATCCACCAGCTAGCGCCTTTTTCGTAGAAGTTTTTTATAATATTTTTGGAAATAAAGACTGGGCATATTATTTTTTAAGTCAAATTTTTGTAATATTTTCTTTTTTTATAGTTTGGAAATTTTCTTATGATCTATTAAGCGATAAATATTTTGCTTTACTGTCAGTATTATTACTTGAAGCGATTTATTATTTCAATTTTACTTCTCCAGAATTCAATGTAAATATTTGTCAATTACCATTCTGGTCCTTAACAGTTTATTACTCATGGAAAATTTATAGTAAAAAAAAAATTGAACTTAAAGAATGTTTATTATTAGGTATATTTGCAGGAATTGGTTTCTTATCTAAATACCTATTTATATATTTATTGATATCGATTAAATTTTTATTTTTGTATTCAATATTCATAAAAAAAGATATGAAGTATCAACCTCAATATTTATTACCTTCAATAGTTTTTCTTATTATTTTAATACCACATCTTATTTGGCTAATGAACAATGATTATATTACCCTCACATACGGTATTCACAGAACTGGATTGAATGAACCTAGTATAACTGATCATTTTAAATATCCTATTATTTTTGTAGGAAAGCAAATAGGAATATTAATTCCTTTTTTTATACTAATTTTTTTACTAATTTCTAAGTTTAAATTTAATTTAAAATTTAATGATAAAAAATTATTATTTTTATTAGGGATAAACTTACTACCAATCATTTTTATTTTTTTAACATCTCTTATTTTGGGAGCAAAAATAAGAACTATGTGGATGACACCCTTTTACCTATTTATGGGAACATTGTTTATTTATATTTTTCAAAATCAGATAAATACAAAGAGAATTAAAAACTTTTATAAAGTATTAATATTTTTGTTTTTACTTTCACCTATTTCGTATGCATATATTTCAATCGATCAGACAAACAAAAGAACAGATTATCCTGGAAAAGAAATAGCGAATAAAGTTCAAGAAAAATGGAGTCAAGAATTTAGCCTTCCAATAAATGTTGTATTAGGAGATGAATGGAATGCAGGAAATTTGTCTTATCATTTAAAATCAAGACCAATTTGGGAAGGAGAGCTGGAAAAAAGCAAACTAGATAGTTATAACATGTTTATTTGTATAGATGATATTTGTGTAGGTAATAAATGAATAATTTTTTTAGTGACAAAGTAAAAAAAATAATACTAATTGTTTTAATTGTTTTAGCAATTGAACTTTCAGGTCATGGTATATTTGCTTCTCTTATGAGGTTTTTAAATTCTATAAATTAGTATTATGAAAATAAAAATATTAATACCAATCTATAATGACTGGAGATCAGTTTTCGAACTTTTAAAACAAATAGATACTCAAATTAGTGATATTAGCGATGAAATATCAATATTAATTGTTAACGATGGATCTAATGAGGAAAAAGAGAATATTCCAGAATTAAAGTATATAAAATCTGTAAAAATATTGAATATGAAACAAAACCAGGGACATGCACGATGCAATGCAGTGGGTTTAAAATATTTATATGAAAACGATGAATTTGATTATGTTATTCCAATGGATGGTGATGGAGAGGATAGACCTGAGGAGATTAAATTATTATTAGAGAAGTCAAAAGATTATCCTAATGATATAATAACAGCAAATAGAATTAAAAGATCTGAAAGTTTTTTATTTAAGATTTGTTACGAAATACATAAAATTATAACTTTAATTTTTACAGGGCAAAGTATTAAATTTGGCAATTTTAGTTTATTACCTAAAACAGTTGTAAAAAAAATGATTGATGAAAAAGCGACTTGGAATAGTTTTTCGGGGTCATTATGCAAGGTATCAAATGTCAGAAAATCTATCCCATCTATTCGTGGAATAAGATATTTTGGACCTTCAAAAATGAGTTTTCCAAATCTAATTAAACATTCTTTATCTATAATTTCAGTTTTTAAATTTACTTGGTTTTTCAGATCTTTAATCTTTTTATTAGTTTATTGTTATTTAATTTCAGGATTTATAACTATAATTACTTTAATACCAGTAGTTGTAATTATTATTTTGAATGGAATGATTTTTACAATATCTGCAAGAGAAAACTTAGAGGAATATAAAAATTCGTTATCAAATATGATTAATGTTGATACCATAAAAGAATAAAAAAATAATTTTATGTACTTTATCAATCCTTTTAAAGCATTAAGACCTACAAAAGAAAACGCTTCATCTGTAGCTGTCGCGAGTACCGATCATCTAGGAGAGGATGGAAAAAAAGAACATTTAAAAAAAAATCCTTGGAGCTATTTGAATGTATTTGATGCTAATAATGAAAAGCAATCTAAGGAACAATTTGAACTAATGAAAAAAAATTCTATTTTAGAAAAAGAAGACGATACTTGTTTTTATATTTATAAAATATCTGATCAAAATCATGAACAAATTGGAATAATTGGTACCGCAAAGTTATCTGCTTATGACAATTTACATATACGTGGCCATGAGGAGATTTTTTTAGAGCGTGCTCAAAAAAGACTTAAACAGATGGATAACCTTAATGCTCAAATAGGTCCCATTTATACTATTTATCCAGATAATGATGAATTGAATGGACTACTTAAAAAAGAAATTTCATCGGAACCTATTTATTCTTTTGATGCTATAGATAAATGTAAACACGAAATATGGGTTTTAAATCAAAATGAAAAAATTCAAAAAATTTGTGATTTATTTAATTCAATAAATAGAATTTATATAGCTGATGGTCATCATAGGATGGAAGCATTATCTAAACTATCAGAATTTAGAAAACATAAAAATCCCAATCATACAGGTAATGAGCCTTATAATTATTTTATGGTAGCTATATTTCCACAAAGTCAAGTAAGGTTACTTGATTATAATAGATTAATTAAAGATTTGTACGGATATTCACCTAAAGACTTTATAAAGCAAGTTAAAAAGAAATTTAATATCGAAAAACAAGATTCACCATTTAAACCAAATAAGCCACAAACATTTGGAATGTATTTGGATAAACAATGGTATTCATTAAATCTAAAAGAGCCTCCAGAACAAAATCTATTTCATATTATAAATTTAGACATAAATTTACTTCATTATTATCTATTAGAGCCAATTCTGGGAATTGGAGACCCGAGGTACGATAATAGAATTGATTTTCTCGCTGGCTTTCATGGATTAAAATCTATTGAGGATAAAGTGAATTCTGGTCAAGCTGAGGTCGGTTTTGCTTTGTTTGCTACCCAAGTTCAAAATGTAATTAGTTTTGCGGATAAAAAATTAAATATGCCCCCAAAATCTACGTGGTTTGATCCAAAGCCTTTGGACGGATTGTTGGCATACGATTTTGAATAAATTTTATTTACATAATTTAAAAGTTAATATAGATAGACCTTTTTTATTTATAAAAATTATATATAAAAAAAATAGTGACAATTTATCGAAAAAAAACTTACAAACAAAAATATAATTTATGCAAAAACCTAGCCTTAAACCTCAAAATCCAAACTTTTCAAGCGGACCATGTTCAAAACGTCCTGGTTGGACATATGACGTTCTAAAAAATTCACCAATTGGAAGATCTCATAGACATAAAGTTTGTAAAGAAAGATTAAATGAAGCAATCGTTAAATCTAAGAAAATTTTAAATTTACCTGATGATTATTTATTAGGTGTGATGACCGGCTCAAACACTGGAGCTTTAGAGGCAGCTATGTGGTCATTGTTAGGAAATAGAGGAGTAGATGTACTTGCGTGGGAAAATTTTGGCAAGGATTGGGTAATCGATATTATAGAACAATTTAAAATGAAGGATGTAAATAGCCATATAACCGACTATGGAATTCTTCCAGATCTTACAAAAGTTAATTTTAAAAATGATGTTGTGTTTACCTGGAACGGTACTACAGCAGGTGTAAAAATACCAAATGGCGATTGGATACCAGATGATAGAGAAGGGTTAACAATTTGCGATGCCACTTCAGGGATTTTTGCAATGGATATAGATTGCAAAAAACTTGATGTAATTACTTGGTCTTGGCAAAAGGTTTTAGGAGCAGAAGCAGCCCATGGAATGATAGCATTATCTCCTAGAGCTGTGGAAAGACTTGAAACACATGTTCCGCCGTGGCCAGTTCCAAAATTATTTAGATTGGCAAATAAGAAAAAATTAATTAAAGCTATATTTGAAGGTGGAATAATTAATACACCATCCATGATTTGCGTCGAAGATGTTCTTGATGCTTTAAATTGGGTAGAATCTGTAGGCGGTACAAAAGGATCAATAAAAATTTCCAGTGAAAATTTAAAAATTTGTGAAGATTGGATAGCAAAAAGTGAAAATTTTAAATTTATGTGTGAAGACAAAAATTTAAGATCTTCTACAAGTATAACGGTTTTAATTAAAGATGAATGGTTTACAAAGCATGATGAGGAAGGTCAAAGAGGGGTCTTAAAAAAACTATTCTCGTTATTAGAAAAAGAAGGTGTAGCCAATGATATTAATGGATATCCTAAAGCTCCTCCAAGCATAAGAATTTGGGGTGGCTCTACTGTACAAAACAGCGATATGAAAGCACTTCTGCCTTGGATAGATTGGGCTTATCATTCAATTAAGAATAATGCCTAAAGTTTTAATTTCAGACTCAATGAGCAATGTTGCTCAAAAAATTTTCGAAAAAAATAATATTTCTGTTGATGTTAAGACCGGTTTATCTGAAGATGAGATTATTAAAATAATTCCTGAATATGACGGAATGGTTGTGAGATCAGCAACAAAAGTAACAAAAAAAATAATTGAAGCTGCAAAAAATTTAAAAGTTATCGGAAGAGCTGGTGCAGGCGTTGACAATATTGATGTGCCTACAGCAAAAGAAAAAAACATGATTGTGATGAATACTCCTGGAGGAAATGCAAATGCCACAGCAGAACATGCTTTTGCAATGATAATGTCAGTTTTAAGAAAAATGCCTTTTGCAAACGAGACAACTCACAAGGGCCAATGGGAGAAGAAAAACATTAAAGGAACAGAGCTCTCTAAAAAAACTTTAGGAATAATTGGTTTTGGAAATGTTGGTGTAAGATTAAGCAAGCTTGTTAAGGGTTTTGATATGAAAATTTTAGTTAATTCAAAATCATTAGAGTCTAGAAAAAAGGATTACCCACATGTAGAAAATGCAAGTTTTGAAGATTTGATTAGCAAAAGTGATATTATAAGCTTTCACTGTAAGGCACCAAAAGATGGGAAGCCCATGATTACAAAAGAACATTATAAAAAAATGAAGCCAACTGCATATATAATTAACGCTGCCAGAGGTAATATTGTTGACGAAAAAGATTTACATGAAGCTTTGAATGAAAATTTGATTGCTGGAGCGGCAGTAGATGTATTTTCAAAAGAGCCTGCAAAAGAAAATATATTATTTAATAATCCAAAAGTCGTTTTAACTCCACATATTGCAGCATCAACAACTGAAGCATCAATTGTAGTAGCAGAAATGGTAGCAAATCAGATATCGGATTTTTTATTAAAAGGTGTTAAAATTAACACCGTATAGTGAAAAATCTTTTAACAATAATTTTTACTTTTATTCTTCTTTCTGGACAAGCGTTTTCAGATAATCATAAAACAAATTTTAAAGATATAAAAGGATATAAAAAGCAATTTCTTTCTATGTCTGAAAAAAAAGTTAATAGAATTAAAGAAGTAAAAGCCTCAGATGGTTTCCCAGTTTACGAAGGAAAAACAAGTATTCAAGTTACTGTAAACAGAGAAGATGCGGGCTGTGGAAAGGGTAAAGCGCAAACAACTCAAATTCAATGTGACGGCAAAGGTAACAGAAGCAGACAAGAAATACACCTAGGTGATATGAAATTAAAAAATAAAGAACATATTTTTGAATATGCAGTTTATTTCGATGAAACTTATGAACCTTTAAAAAAAGGTGCTGTAGTTATAATTGGCCAAATGCATACCGATAATAAAGCTAAAGGATGTCATAGCTGTTGTCATTTTTGGGCTCAAGATTTTAAATATAAAGGGGAACATTATTACAGCTGGGCAAGTAAAGCAGCTTATGCATCTGAGCCTGTTATAATTGGTAAAATTGAAGATTTAAAAGGGAAGTGGACACATTTAAAATTTCACGTTCTCTGGAAGCTTGACGAAACAGGTAGATTTAAAATTTATAAAAATAATGAAGTTATAGCTGATCTAAGAAACATAAAAACTTTAGCTGACACTTGCACAGGTGGCTATATGAAATTTGGGATATACAGACACAGAACTATTGGTTATTGGAATTCTGATTGGGAGAGCCTTCATGATCAAAGAATTTATTTAGATAGCATTATTTTTAGAAAGCCAAAAAAAAAAGAAAAGTTTAAAAACAATTAATTAACTTTTATTGTTGGTAAAGAATAAAAATCAGCTGTATCAATTTTAGAAGAGTGTTGTCTTTTCATATTCCATTTTTTATGTACCCCAGCACTTGCAAGACTTAAAGTTGATCTTCCATATCTATAGTTAGTATTATCAATAGACCTCATTAAACTATTTATTTTTTCATCTCGAATAGAAGAAAATAAATTTTCTTTATTGTTTGAGTCACATAAATGAGACAGTATCACTCCTGCTTTTTGATAACGGTATCCATTTTTAAAAATACTTTCTAAACCAGAAATTGCTGCCTTTACAATTTCTATACTATTATTTGTAGCAATTGGAAAATCTATTGTTTTTGAATTAGAATAAAAACCATAGCGACTTTGAAAAGGACTTGTTCTCACAAAAACAGTTATTGATTTTGTAATTAATGACTCTGATCTAATTTTTTCTGAAGCATTTAATGAATAACTCGCAACAGCTTCTTTTAGTTCTTGAAAATTTTCTACTCTTTTTCCAAATGAACGTGATACGACACAACTCTTTCTTTTTGAACTTTTTGTTTCTAAATTAATACAAGAAATACCTCTAAGTTCCATCGCGGTTCTTGAGCTTAAAACATTAGAACTTTTTTTAATCCATGTGTTAGATTTATTCTTTAATTGTTTGGCATTATAAATTCCATTCTTATGATAGAATTTTGTTAATTGCCTTCCAACGCCCCAGACATCGTTGATTTCTACCTTTTCTAAAATCGGATCTATATTTTCCAATCCTATTAAGCTAACAACTCCAGATTGTTTTTTTTTAGCTATATGATTTGCAACTTTACTTAAAGTTTTAGTTTTTGCTATGCCTATGCTTGTTGGAATACCCGTCCATTGGAGAACTACATTTCTAATTTCTTTTCCAACATCTTCTATTTCGTTATCTGGAAAATTAGTCAGATCCAGAAAAGCTTCATCAATAGAATAAATTTCTATTTCAGAATTAAATCTTTTAAGAGTTCTCATTACCCTTCTAGATAAATCTCCGTATAGAGAATAGTTTGACGAAAAAACTTGGACATTATTTTTCATGATAATATTTTTTGCTTTGAAGTACGGTTCTCCCATTTTAATCCCCAAAGCTTTTGCCTCCACTGACCTTGAAATAATACATCCATCGTTATTCGATAACACAACTACAGGTTTATTTCTCAACTTTGGATTGAATAGCCTTTCACATGAAACATAAAATGAATTACAATCGACTAGCGCTATTTTTTTAGTAAGTTGAGTGAATGACATAAGTAACAACTCCCCAAATGAAAATATCTGAGTCTTGGTTAATAATAATTTTATCCTCAATTTTTTTTGATCCCGAAGATAAAAAATTTTGGTCTTTTGATTTAACAAAATTTTTAACAACTAATTCATCATGAACATTGGCTACTACAGTTGAGAAATTTTTAGGTTTCAAACTTCTGTCGACTACCAATAAATCACCATCATAAATACCAACGTCAGTCATAGATTTTCCTTGAACCCGAATAATAAAAGTTGCCGGAACATTTTTTATCAGATGAACGTTAAGATCAACGTCCTCCTCTATATAATCAGTTGCAGGAGAAGGAAAACCAGCCCCAGCTTTGTGCAGATAAAATGGTACAGTTAGTTTCATGTTCTTGTTTTGTTCTTATTATTAGACTAATTTATTGATATAGTCAAATAGGTTGTATTTTGAGTCTGTAAGTGAATCGAAATAGAATCAAAAGGTGAACATTGAAAACAACATATAGGGACGTTGTGGATAACTGCATCTAAAAGTAGCTTTAAAATAAAATGCAAAGGTTTGATACATGGTATATTCAATCAGTATTAGAAAAATATGAAGAAAAAACTAACATGTCATTGCGGAGGGGTGGAAGCAGAAGTGGATGTTCCTGAAAAAGGTTTTGAAAAGATAATGCGTTGTAATTGTTCTATCTGTAAAAAAAAAGGATACATAATAGGGGTTCTTGGACCAGATGCTTTTAAATTAATAAAAGGAGAAAATCTTTTAACACTTTATCAATTTTATACAAAAGCTGCACAACACTATTTTTGTAAAATTTGTGGTATTCATACTCATAACAGGCCAAGAATAAATCCGAAAATATATGGAATAAATATAGCTTGTGTTGAAGGTGTTAAACCATTTGAATTAGAAAACGTTCCAGTTAATGATGGAGAAAACCATCCTTTAGACCAAAAAAAATAATGAAAAAAATATTTTTAGCTTTGTTCTTATCAATTATAAGTTTTAATTTAGTGCATGCTATAACACTAAGTGAAGCTCTATCAGAGGCTTACAAAAACAATCCTGAATTAAATGCTGAAAGAGAAAACTTAAACGTTTCTGAGGAAGATCTTAAAATTTCAAGAAGTGAATTTTTGCCCAGTATAACTATTTCTGGGTCTAAAAGCAGCGAAGATACAGATAAAAATACAAATAGATCTGGAGCTGAGACCGCTGTAACTGATGTAAATCCTAAAACTCAGTCTGTTCTAATTGAACAGAAATTATTTCAGGGATTTGCTGGAGTTGCAGGTTATGAAAAAAATAAATTAGGTTTGAATTTGGCACAGGCAAAATTTTTAAAAAAAGAACAAGATATTTTATTTAAAGCTGTAGAAGCCTACACAGGACTCACTCTTGCGAGAGAAAAGTTTGATATTAACCAGTCCAATGTAAATTTATCAGAGAGACAAGTTGAAACCGATAGATCGAGATTAGAAAGAGGCCAAGTAACTTTAGCAGATGTTGCTCAATCTGAATCTTCTTTAGCAGAGTCCCAAGCAAAACTAATCGAGTCACAAAATGAGGTTCTCACTTCAAAATTAGAATATGAAAGGGTAGTAGGCCCTTTAAATAGTATTGATAATTTAAATGGAAATTATGGATTAAGTTTTGAGGTTCCGTCATCTTTAAATCAAGCAATTGAGATTTCTAAAGATAATAGTCCCGATTTGATTATAGCTAAAATTGAATATCAACAGTCAGAAAAAGATCTGACAATAGCAAAATCTGAGTTATCTCCCTCAGCTACATTATCTTTAGAATCTTCTAAAACTGATGATTTGAGCGCTACAGTTGATGAAAGAGATAAGGAAACTGTTAAAGCAACAATATCTTGGCCTCTTTTTAAGGGAGGTAAAAACTTTGCTGAGATAAATAGGAGCAAAAGTCTTAAAAATAGAAAACAATTATTATACGAATATGCCCTTAGAACCAATGAAACTGAAGTTGCAAGTGCGTGGGCAAATCTTCAGTCTACTGAGAGTCTATTAAATTCTGTTAAATTACAAGTTAAAGCCGCGGAAATTGCTAATGAAGGTATAAGCGCTGAATATGAGTCTGGCCTTGGAAGATCAACATTAGATCTAATTCAATCAAATACTATTTTACTAAATTCAAAAATAAGTTTAGCTAATTCAGAAAGAAATTATCTTCTAGCCAAATTCAATTTGCTTAAATCCATTGGTTTATTGAATAGCAACTATCTAAAAATTCAATAAATACACCATTTATTAGTTAATTTAATATTTTTATTGCTAATGAGAACAAAATGTGTACATTTAATTGTATGATTCGTAAGTTAAAAACATTAAAAAAAAAGGCAAAAAATGACAAAAAATAACTTAAAAGTGGTTAAAGCCACAAAAGACAAGGAATTGGAAAATAAAGAAAAAAATAAAGCTTTAGACGCAGCAATTGCACAAATTACAGATAATTTTGGCAAAGGCTCTGTAATGAAGCTTGGTCAACAGACAGCGATGGATATAGAGTCTATTTCTACAGGCTCTTTAAGTTTAGATTTAGCATTAGGAATAGGCGGATTACCAAAAGGTAGAATTATTGAAATTTACGGTCCAGAGTCGTCTGGAAAAACAACGCTTGCATTGCAAGTTGTTGCTGAAGCCCAAAAAGCTGGTGGAATTTGTGGATTTGTAGATGCAGAACATGCTCTTGATCCAGTATATGCAAAAAAATTAGGAGTTAATACAGAAGAACTGTTAATTTCTCAACCCGATACAGGAGAACAGGCATTGGAAATAGCTGATACATTAATTAAATCAGGCTCTATTTCAGTATTGGTAGTAGATTCTGTAGCAGCGTTAACACCAAGAGCTGAAATCGAAGGAGAGATGGGCGATCATCATGTTGGTCTTCAATCAAGATTGATGAGTCAAGCTCTAAGAAAACTAACAAGCTCAATCTCGCGAACAAATACAATGGTTATTTTTATTAATCAAATAAGAATGAAAATCGGTGTTATGTTTGGAAGCCCTGAAACAACATCAGGTGGAAACGCACTTAAATTCTATTCGTCAGTTAGAATGGATATTAGAAGAATTGGTGCAATTAAGGATAAAGAGCAAATTATTGGAAACGCTACTAGAGTAAAAGTAGTTAAAAATAAAGTATCACCACCATTTAAGGTTGTTGAATTTGACCTGATGTATGGCAAAGGTATTAGTAAATCGGGAGAATTAATTGATTTAGGTGCTAAGGCAGATATTGTTGAAAAGTCTGGAGCTTGGTATGCTTATAAAGGTGAAAAAATCGGACAAGGTAAAGAAAATGCAAAACTTTATCTTGAACAAAATCCGAAAGCCGCAGCAGAAATTGAAATGGCAATACGTGAAAAAGCCGGCATGATTTCAAAAAAGATTGAAGGAAATCCGATAGATGAGGAAAAGGTAAAGGCTGAATCTAAAGAGGAAACACCATCTAAAAAGAACTAACTTCTAGTTATCTAAAAAGGCGCTTTAAACAAGCGCCTTTTTTCCCTACTGTTATCTAGACATCAAATAAAAAAGCTGTATTTTAAAAGTATGGCTGACAAAACATTAAACGGAATAAGAAAAACATTTCTTAAATATTTTGAAAAAAATGATCATAAGATTGTTGAGTCTAGTAACTTAGTTCCAAACAACGATCCAACTTTAATGTTTGCTAACTCTGGAATGGTACAGTTTAAAAATGTATTTACTGGTTTAGAAAAGAGAAACTATAAAAGAGCAACTACTTCTCAAAAATGTGTTAGAGCTGGCGGAAAACATAATGATCTAGAAAATGTTGGATATACACCAAGACATCATACATTTTTTGAAATGTTGGGAAATTTTTCTTTTGGAGATTATTTTAAAGAAAGAGCTATTGAACTTGCATGGAATTTAATTACTAAAGATTTTGGTCTAGATAAAAAAAGACTTTATTTTACAGTATTTAGTGAGGATGAAGAGGCATTTAATCTTTGGAAAAAAATTACTGGAGTTAATGAGGATAGAATAATTAAAATACCAACTTCAGATAACTTTTGGTCTATGGGCGAAACTGGTCCTTGTGGACCATGTTCTGAGATATTTTTTGATCATGGTGATAAACTTAAAGGTGGATTACCAGGTACAAAAGATCAAGATGGAGATCGTTATATTGAGATATGGAATCTTGTTTTTATGCAATTTGAACAAGTTTCAAAAGATAAGCGAATAAATTTACCTAAACCATCTGTAGATACAGGAATGGGACTTGAGAGAATTGCTGCTTTGTTACAGGGAACTCACGATAATTACGAAACAGATCATTTTAAAAAAATTATTTCTGCAACAGCTGAAGTTGTAAAAAAAAAACCAGATCAAAAAAATTTATCTAGCTTTAGAGTTATTGCTGACCATTTGAGAGCAAGTTCATTTTTAATTGCAGAAGGTGTTTTACCTTCAAATGAGGGAAGAGGATATGTTCTCAGAAGAATAATGAGAAGAGGAATGAGACACTCACATTTACTTGGATCTAAGGAGCCAATTTTTTTTAATATTTTTAAAACATTAATGGAAGAAATGTCTGGAAATTATCCAGAATTAAAAAGAGCTGAGGCTTTAATTAAAGAAACTTTAAAAATGGAGGAAGAAAAATTCTTAGTTCTTCTTGACAGAGGTATGAAAATTTTAGACGAGGAAGTTACAAAGATAGATAAAGTGCTCCCTGGCGAAGTTGCTTTCAAACTTTATGACACTTATGGTTTTCCATTAGACCTAACCCAAGATATTTTAAAAAATAAATCACTACAAATAGATAATAAAAAATTTGATGATTTAATGAATCAGAGCAGAGAGCTTGCCAAGAAAAATTGGAAAGGCTCAGGAGATAGTGCTATTGACGACATTTGGTTCGCGATTAGAGACAAGTTGGGTGCTACGGAATTTCTTGGTTATGAAACTGATCAAGCAGAGGGCATAATTCAGTCTCTTTTAAAAAATAATGAGCAAGTCGCAAAATTAAAAACTGGTGATGAAGGAATGATAATTTTAAATCAAACCCCTTTTTATGGTGAGTCTGGTGGTCAAGTAGGAGATACAGGCGAAATAATATCAAGTAATTTTAAATTTAAAGTTTTAGATGTACAGAAAAAACTAGGAGACCTTTTTGTACACTATGGAAAAGTGATCTCTGGTGAAGTCAAAATCAATGAAAGTGTAGAGTTAAAAATTGATATTGAAAGAAGAGAAAATATTAGAGCATATCACTCAGCCACACATTTATTACATGAATCTTTAAGAAGAGTATTGGGCACACATGTCACTCAAAAAGGATCTCTAGTTGAAGCTAATAGATTAAGATTTGATTTCAGCCATATGAAACCAATAACTCCAGATGAAATAGACAAAATCGAGAAATTTGTTAACTCAATGGTAGATAATAAATCTGATGTAAAAACAAGACTTATGACGCCAAAAGAGGCTGTAGATAATGGAGCGCTAGCTTTATTTGGGGAAAAATATGGTGAAGAAGTAAGAGTTTTATCTATGGGAGATGAAAAGAATAGATATTTTTCTACAGAATTATGTGGAGGAACGCATGTCAGAAATACGGGAGATATTGGTAAATTTAAAATTGTAAGTCAAGCATCTATTGCAGCAGGAGTCAGAAGAGTCGAAGCTTTAAGAGACAAACAACTAGAAGATTATTTTAAAAATAAAGAAAAATTATTAGATCTTTCTGCACAGAAAAACGAAGAGATTATAAATGATCTTTCTGGAAAAATAGTTGGGTTAGGAGGAAAACCAAACATAGATAAAAAAAATCCAACTGAAACAATTAAAGAGTTAACGAAACAACTAGATGTTTTAACTGTTGGGTCAATTCTCCAAGATAAAACAAAAAATATTATTTCCGATATTGAAGTAAAAGGTATTAAAGTTAGACTTCAAAAAATATTAGGGCTACCTCCAAAAGAATTAAGAAAATTAGTAGATAAAGGCAAAAAGGATTTGGGCGAAGGAATTGTAATAATTTTTGCCATCAAAGATGATAAGATTGGTTTAGCTGTTGGTGTAACAGACAAATTAATTAAAAAATATAATGCTGTTGATTTTGCTAAAATAGGGTCAGAGACAATTGGAGGAAAGGGTGGAGGAGGAAGACCAGATTTCGCTCAAGCTGGCGGTATTGAAAGTTCAAAAATTGATGAAGCTTTGGAAAAGATTAAGTCTTTAATTTAATTTTTTTTTAAGACTCCCGTCAATTTCATCTAAAAATTGATTTGTATTCAAATACTTTGTTGTTGGTCCTACAAGAATAGCTAAGTCTTTTGTCATTGATCCTTTTTCAACACAATTTATACAAACTTGCTCTAATGTTTTTGAAAATTTAATTAACTCTCTATTTGAGTCCAATTCTCCTCTATGCGCAAGTCCTCTCGTCCAAGCAAAAATTGATGCAATTGGATTTGTTGAAGTTTCTTTACCTTCTTGATGCATTCTAAAGTGTCTAGTAACTGTTCCATGAGCAGCCTCAGCCTCCATCGTTCTACCATCTGGGGCGAGTAGCACACTAGTCATGAGGCCTAAAGAGCCATAACCCTGGGCAACTGTATCAGATTGGACATCTCCATCATAATTTTTACAAGCCCAAATATATTTTCCACTCCATTTCATAGCGCATGCCACCATGTCATCAATTAATCTATGTTCGTAAGTAATTTTGTTTTTTTCAAATTTAGATTTAAATTCTTTTTCAAAAACATTTTGAAAAATATCCTTAAATCTGCCATCGTAAGTTTTTAAGATAGTGTTTTTTGTTGATAAATAAACTGGCCATTTTTTAATTAGTCCATAATTAAAACAAGATCGCGCAAAGTCTTCGATAGATTTATCTAAATTATACATCGACAAAGCAATACCAGGTCCTGGAAAATTGAATACTTCAAATTTTTTTTCATCTTTTCCATCATCAGAAGTCCATTTTATTTCTAATTTACCTTTTCCAGGAACTTGAAAATCTGTTGCTCTGTATTGATCACCAAATGCATGTCTACCGATAATTAGTGGATCCGTCCAAGACGGAACGAGTTTTGGAATATTTTTACAAATAATTGGTTCTCTGAACACTGTTCCACCAATAATATTTCTAATAGTGCCATTTGGAGATCTCCACATTTTTTTTAAATTAAACTCTTTAACTCTTTTTTCATCAGGTGTAATGGTTGCACATTTAATCCCAACACCATTTTTTTTAATCGCTTTTGCGCAATCGATTGTTATTTGGTCTGAGGTATTATCTCTGCTTTTTATTCCAAGATCGTAATATTCAATATTTAAATCAAGATATGGGAGAATAAGTTTATTTTTAATGAAATTCCAAATCACCCTAGTCATTTCATCGCCATCTAGCTCAACTATTGGGTTTTTTACCTTAATTTTGCTCATATTTAGATGTTATCTTACTAATTGAATTTAAGCATTTTATATACATATTAAACAAAAATTACCAATTTAAGAATTATGATAGACAAAATATTTCCCAAAATTCATAACGAAGGCTATAAATTTTTAGTTATATTCGGTTTTGCAACCCTGATTTTGTATTTTATAAGTAGTTTTTTGGGACTAATAGGTTTGGTGCTAACAATTTGGGTTTACTATTTTTTTAGGGATCCAGATAGAATATCCATTAATGATGAAAATTTTTTAGTTAGCCCAGCTGATGGACTTATTTTAAAAGTAGAAGAAACTGATGGCCCCAAAGAACTTAAACTTGAAAATAAAAAATTTAAAAAAATAAGTATCTTTATGAATGTTTTTGATTGTCACGTTAATAGAACGCCGTGTTCTGGAAAAATAACAGAAATATTGTATAAACCTGGAAAATTCTTCAATGCATCACTGGATAAAGCGAGCGAAGAAAATGAAAGAAATTATTATAAAATTTCAAACAATGCAGGAGAAGATATAATTGTTGTTCAGATAGCAGGACTCATTGCCAGAAGAATAGTAACAGAAGTAGGAGAAAACTCTGAATTAAAACAGGGAGATAGAATAGGCATGATAAGATTTGGAAGCAGAGCTGATATTTATTTTGAAAATTACGATCCTTTAGTTAAAGTTAACCAAAAAACTATAGCAGGAGAAACACTTTTAGCAAAAAAATAGATTATGATTGAACCAAAAAAAAATTTCAAAATAGTAACAGATACTAGAGCTAGAGTTATTCTTCCAAATACATTAACTCTTATTGGGGTATGTATTGGTTTGACTTCAATTAACTTTGCTTTAAATGGAAATTATAAATTATCTATAATTGCAATTTTGCTTGCAGCGATAATTGACGGTTTAGATGGAAGAATTGCAAGATTGATAAAGGGTACCTCAAAAGTTGGTAAAGAGCTAGACTCTTTAACAGATGTAATTAGTTTTGGAGTTGCACCTGCGTTTATTATGTATTTTTGGCAATTAAATTCTCTTGGAAAAGTTGGCTGGTTAATATCGCTTATTTATGTCGTATGCGTTGCCCTAAGACTTGCTAGATTTAATGTTAATTCTGTTGGCGAACCATCTTGGAGAGATAATTTTTTTGAGGGTATTCCATCTCCAGCCGGTGGTATTTTAGTCTTAAGTCCATTAATTTATGAAACCAGTGGTTTTGAGATAGTTAAAATTAATAACCAAATGATTGCCCCAATCTTATTTATAATAGTTTCAATATTATTAATAAGTAAAATTCCAACTTATTCCTTTAAAAAAATTGTTGTTCCAAGAAGCACTACAATATTTTTATTATTTGGAATTGTTCTCTTATTTGGTTTACTATTAATATTTCCATTTAAAGCGCTTGTTATTGGATGTGTAGTTTATTTTTTAATGATACCAGCGAGCATTATTCATTTTTTAAAACTTAAGAAAAGTTTTAAAAATGATAGAAAAATGGACGATGAAGAGCCTGAAGATTTTCTGTAAATGAAAAAAAATACAATTGTTTCTTTAGCAGACGCAAACTATTTTGATTTATTAAATGAATTAATTGACTCTATAAAACAGTTTAAGGAGAGCTCTAATACTGCGATATGTATTTTAGATGCTGGTTTAAATAACGAGCAAAAAAAAATTTTATTAAAAAAAGTCGATGAAATTAAAAGTGCTGAGTGGGATATAAAAGTTTCATCAATCAAAGTGAGAGGCAAAGAATGGCTTAAAAGTCAAGTTTCAAGAGCTTTTTTACCTACTTACTTTCCTAAATACGATAAATATCTTTGGATAGATTGTGATGCTTGGGTAAATGATTGGAAATCTATAGAGCTATATTTTAGAGCCTGCGAAAGTGGAAAATTAGGAATAACTCAAACTTTAGGACCTGGATACAGAGTTATGTCAAAGGTAAGTTGGCTTTTAGGAAGATTGGCATTAATTAAGTCACAAAACTTTAAACATGCAATAAGTTCAAGAATTGGCATGGATAAAGCAAGAAAGTTGGCATTTGCTCCACACATTAATATAGGTGTTTTCTCGCTTGAAAAAAATTCGCCATGTTGGGAAATTTGGCAAGAAAATTTAAAGAAAGCCTTAAGCTCTGGAAAAATTTTTGGATCTGAGGGCTTAGCAATAAATATGAGCGTTTACATCGATAATGTTGAAACTGAATTTCTTCCACTTAATTGCAATTGGATAGCTAGCAATTTATTACCTAAATTTGATGAGCAAAATAATTCGTTCGTCGAACCTTTTTTGCCAAATTATAAAATTGGGATAATGCACTTAGCGGCAGGCATTTGGAGAGATGGCAAAGATATGAGAATAAATAAAAATATTAAAATAGATATAAAAACTCTAGATAATGAGACAGTGACTAAAAGTTTGAGATTCGGTGAATAATTGAAAAAAAATAAAATTTCAAAAAATTGGATTAATAGACAAAAAAAAGATATTTATGTTCGTCAATCTAAGATCGAAGGCTTTAGATCAAGAGCTATTTATAAACTTAAAGAAATAGATGAAAAGTTTAAAATATTTAAACAAGTTAATTCTGTAGTTGACCTTGGCGCAGCACCTGGCAGCTGGTCTCAGTATGCAGCAACTAGAGTCAAAAGCGAAAAAATTCTATCTATTGATTTACTCAAATTTGAAAAAATAAAAAATAGTCATCAAATTATAGGAGATTTTACAGATGAAAAATATAAAAATAAGATTAGAGAGTATTTTGGTAAAAAAATTGATTTAATAATTTCAGATATGGCAGTAAACACTATTGGCAATAAAGATATTGATTCAATTGTAACAGGAGAACTTTGTATGGATGCGATGAATTTCGCTATAGGAGAGCTAGAAAAAAATGGTATTTTTATATCAAAGTTATTCATGGGATCTAGCTTTAATGAAATTGTCGCACTTGCTAAAAAGTATTTTAAGGAAGTCAGAGTTTTTAAACCTTTAGCGAGTAGAAAAAATTCTAAAGAAACATTCATAGTCTGTAAATTTTTAAGATAGATACTCTTTTAATTTTTTAAGAATCGTATATACATGATTATGGGTCCTATTAAAGAAGCACTTACATTCGATGACGTAACCTTGGCTCCAAAGTACTCCGAGGTACTACCTTCAGAGGTTGATACAAAAATACAATTATCAAAACATATATCTTTAAAAATACCTTTATTGTCTTCAGCAATGGATACAGTTACCGAGTCAAAAATGGCTATTGCAATAGCTAAAGCAGGAGGCATTGGTATAATTCATAGAAATTTAAGTGTAACTAAACAAATTCAAGAAATAAAAAAAGTAAAGGCAAACAAACTAATTGTAGGAGCTGCAGTAGGAGCTGGTTTAAATGAAATTATAAGGGCAGATGCAATATTAAAAGAAGGTGTAGATTTAATTGTTGTTGATACCGCTCATGGTCATACCAAAAAAGTTGCTGAAATAATTAAAAAAATTAAAAAAAAAAAAAATATGAAAACAGCAATTTGTGCAGGAAATATAGCAACACCTGAAGCTGCAAAGTTTTTAATTAAGCTTGGTGTTGACATTATTAAAGTAGGAATCGGGCCTGGCTCTATATGTACAACACGTTTAGTTGCTGGCATAGGAGTTCCACAACTTAGTGCAATAATAAACGTTAAAAATGGTGTAAAAAAAAAGAAAATAAAAATTATCTCAGACGGAGGTATAAAATTTTCAGGAGATATAGCAAAAGCCTTAGCTGCAGGAGCTGATGCAGTAATGATTGGATCTCTGTTTGCAGGAACAATAGAGTCACCTGGTAAATTAATAAAAAAAAGAGGTAAGCTTTTCAAAAATTTTCGAGGAATGGGTTCTGTTGGAGCCATGAACAAAGGTTCCGCAGATAGATATTTTCAAAACAAACAAAAAGATAAATCAAAATATGTGCCAGAGGGAGTTGAAGGTCTAGTAAAATTTAAAGGCAATGTAGATAAAGTAATTTTTAAACTAGTGGGTGGTTTAAAATCATCGATGGGATATTTGGGTGCAAAAACTATACTTAAATTGAGAAAAAAACCAAACTTTGTAAAAATTACTAAAGCTGGATTTTACGAGAGCATGGTGCATAATATTGATGAAGTAAAAAAAGATGGAGAGTTCTAATGTTATTGAAAAAAAAATTTCTAATTAGTTTTATCTTATATTTTACTTTTTTTGGATTTTCATATGCTAAAGAAAACTATTATAATGAAGCAAAAAAAAAATTTGATAATAACGATCTAGAATCCTCAAAATTTCTATTTCAAAAAAATATTGTTTTTAATCCTAAAGATGCGAAGTCATATTTGTATTTAGCAAAAATTTTTAATATTGAGGACAATGAAAAAGAAGAGGAAAAAAATTTAGATACAACTTTGCTTTTAGATCCTTCAAATGAAGAGGCAATGTATATGTTAATAAAATTTAAATTAAAAAAATCTAATTATTCCAAAGTTCAAGAGCTTAAAGAAAAATTTGCTATAATTTGCAAATCACTTTGTGAGAAGGAAAAAGAAATTCAAAATATTCTAAAAAATATCGAACCTAAAAATGATTCTTAACAATAATTTTGATAGAATTTTAATTATTGATTTTGGTTCACAATTTACACAATTGATTGCAAGACGGATTAGGGAACTTGGTGTATACTCAGAAATAATTAGCCATAAAAAATTAGTTTCTAAACTCGATAAAAGCAAAATAAAAGGTGTAATTCTATCAGGCGGACCTTTGAATGTTTATCAGTCTCAAAAAGTAAAATTTAATAAAGATATATTAGAAAGTAATCTGCCAATATTAGGAATTTGTTTTGGCCATCAAGTTCTTTCAAAGGAACTGGGTGGGAAAGTTAAAAAAGCAAAACAAAGAGAATTTGGTTTAGCTAAACTTAAGAGACTAAGCAAAAGCAAACTTACAAATAATTTTTTTGATAAAAATGGCTCAAATCGTGTTTGGATGAGTCATGCAGACGAGGTAACTAAGTTAGCAAAAGGATTTAAAGTAATTGCAAAAACCGAAACATCGCGATTTTCTATTGTTGAAAACTTTTCAAAAAAAATTTACGGAATTCAATTCCACCCCGAGGTAACCCATACAGAGAAGGGCAAGATAATTTTAAAAAATTTTATTTTTTCAATTTGTAAAATCAAAAGAAATTGGTCTTCAAAAAATCAAAAACAATTAATAATTCAAGAGATAAAGAAAAACGTTGGGAAATCAAAAGTTATCTGTGCTTTATCTGGTGGAGTTGATAGCAGTGTAGTTGCTAAATTAATTCATAATGCAATTGGAAAGCAATTAACATGTATTTTTGTTAATACAGGCTTACTAAGAAAAAATGAGGAAATTCAAGTTGTTAAAACATTTAAAAATAAATTTAAAGTAAATCTAATTTACGTAGATGCTAAAAGATTATTTTTAAAAAAACTTAAAAATATTAGTGATCCTGAAAAGAAAAGAAAAATTATTGGAAATTTATTTATTAAAATTTTCGAAAAATATGCGAAAAAAATTAAAAATGTAAAGTTTTTAGCTCAAGGAACTCTTTATCCTGACTTAATTGAAAGTAAATCTGTAACTGGAAGCCAAACATCAAAAATAAAATCTCATCATAATGTTGGCGGATTGCCAAAAAAAATGAAACTTAAATTAATAGAGCCTTTAAGACTTCTTTTTAAAGATGAGGTAAGAAAACTGGGTTTAGAACTTAAATTATCAGAAGAAATTGTTCTAAGACACCCATTTCCAGGCCCAGGTCTAGCAATTAGAATGCCTGGAAAAATAACAGAAAATAAAATCAAAATTTTAAAACATGCAGATGATATTTTTATAAAATCTTTAGTAGAGCATAATTTGTATAATAAAATCTGGCAAGCCTATGCAGCGTTACTTCCAGTAAAAACTGTCGGTGTTATGGGCGATAATAGAACTTATGAATATATATGTTTACTTAGGGCAATTACATCTGAAGACGGTATGACAGCAGATTTCTTTAGTTTTTCAAAAGAGTTTATGCAGCTTGTTTCAAATAAAATAATAAATAATATTAAAGGTATTAATAGAGTAGTTTACGATATAACATCTAAACCACCAAGTACCATTGAGCTTGAATGAAAAAGATTAAAAGAATAATTAATAAAAAGAATAAATCTAAAATTGTTTGTCTTACAGCTTATTCAAAAAATATAGCTGAAGAAGTGGACAAGTATGTTGATATTGTTCTGGTTGGAGATTCTTTAGGTTCTGTATTATACAATTATTCAACTACTAGAAAAGTTACTCTGACTGAAATGATAAATCATTCTAAGAGTGCAAGACTTGGAGTAAAAAAAAGTTTGATGGTTGTCGATATGCCATTTAATACATATGCTACCAAGAACTCTGCTTTAAAAAATGCCAAAAAGATAATTAAAGAAACTAAGTGTGATGCAGTTAAGCTTGAAGGAGGAAAAAAAATCATAAACCAAATCAAACTATTGATCAAAAATAAAATTCCCGTAATGGGACACCTTGGCTTACTACCTCAGTCTGCCAAAGGTAAATTCAAATCTAAGGGAAATACTATTAAAGAGATCAATCAATTACTTGATGATGCAAAATTACTTCAGAAAAATGGAGTTTTTGCAATTGTACTTGAATGTATCAAAACACCAATAGCTAAAAAAATCACAAGGAATTTAAACATACCAACAATTGGAATTGGATCATCTGTTCATTGTGACGGCCAGGTTCTTGTTACAGATGATTTAATTGGTTTAAATCAGACAAACATTAAATTTGTTAAAAAATTTTTAAATGTTAAAAAATATATCAATACAGGATTAAGAAAATTTGCTTCAGAGGTAAGGTCTAAAAAATATCCAACCAAAAAACATTCTTATTAAAAATATTTTTTGAATTGCTCGTTAATCGAAAGGATATCTAAGTCAACGAGTCCTCCAATTACTAATTGTAGCGCAACTAATAAAATAAAACCCAAACCAATATAAGCAATCCATAAATGCTTTTGAATATAATTTGCAAGATATGTAGCCATTGCTCCAGTTAGTATTACTGAAAGCACTAATCCAAAAATCATAAAGCCAAAATTTCCTTTGGCAGCTCCCACAACACCTATTACATTATCAAAACTGATTGTAATATCTGCAAACAAAACCTTATAAACACTTTGAATATACGATGGCTCTTTTGATTTTTTTGTTGGTGATTTCACTTTTTTTATTTCAAAAAGATCTTTCCTTAAATCATTAACAATCCAGATTAAAAGTAAACCTCCTAAAATTTTGATAAAATAAAACTTAAATAAGTAAGTTGCAAATAATGCAAAAATAACCTTAAATATTAATGCCCCAGCAACTCCCCATAAAATAATTTGTCTTCTATGTTTTGGCGCAAAGTTTGCAGCAATCAATCCGATGATGATCGCATTATCTGCTGCCAAGATTATATCGATAAAAATAATCTGAACTAATATGAGTGCTTCTTCTAACAAAGTAAGGGCATATTATAAAATATTAAAAATAATTCAATTAAAAGTAGTATTATTTTTTTATTGAAAATTATTTTAATACATAATGAAATACTCCTAATAAAAATGGAGGACAAATGAAATTCTTAAAATATTTATCAACTATTTTAGTTTCATTAATTTTGTCAATTAATCTTGCAATTGCAGAGAAATGGGACATGGCTCTAGCTTATGGAGCTGGGAACTTTCATTCTGCAAATGCAGCTGAATTCGCAAAAAATGTTACTGAAAAAAGTGGTGGCAAGTTAACAATTGTGACTCACCCAGGTGGTTCGTTATTTAAAGGTGGAGAAATTTTTAGAGCAGTTAGAACAGGTCAAGCTCAGATTGGTGAGAGATTTATGTCAGCTCTTGGAAAAGAAGATCCACTTTTAGAAGTTGACTCACAACCATTCTTAGCGACGTCTTATGCTGATGCCATGAAGTTATATAAAGCTTCTAAAGATGAAATTGTTAAAGGATTAGACGAGAAAGGCCTAGTGTTTCTTTATGCTGTGCCGTGGCCAGCTCAAGGCTTATATAGTAAAAAGGAAATTAATTCTGTTGAAGATTTAAAAGGTCTCAAATTTAGAGCTTATAATTCTGCTACAATTAGAATAGCTGAACTAACAGGAATGGCTCCTACAAAAATAGAAGCTGCTGAAATTAGTCAGGCATTTTCTACTGGAGCAGTAGAAAGTATGATTACATCACCAACTACAGGCAAAAATTCTAAAATTTGGGAAAATGGTGTGAAATATTTCTACGATATTGCAGCTTGGTTTCCAAAAAATATGATAATTGTAAATAAAGATGCTTGGAACAAACTAGATCAGGCAACTAAAGATCTAGTTATGAAACAAGCAGCCTTGGCTGAAAGAAAAGGTTGGCAATTATCAAAACAAGGAAACGTTGGTGATAAAAAAGCTTTAGCTGATGCTGGTATGGTAGTTGGTAAAGTAAATGCACCACTACAAGCTCACTTCGAAAAAGTTGGAGAGACTATGGCAAAGGAATGGTCTCAAAAAGCTGGTTCAAGAGGAGCTGCAGTTTTATCAAGTTATAAATAATTCAAGTCTTAAAATTAAGGCCACTTAAAATCTGAGTGGCCTTAAGTTATTATGATAAAATCATTAGATAGAAATTTAAATAAACTTTATAAAATTTCAGGTTTTATCGCTGCTTTTTTTTTAATTTTGGTAGCAGTTTTTATCCTTATTGGTATCTCATCAAGAATATTTGGTTTTTACATTAGAGGTCTTGCAGAATATTCAGGTTACTGCATGGCAGCAGCATCTTTTTTTGCTTTAGCTTACACATTTGTAGAAGGAGGACATATAAGGATAACACTTTTTTTAGAAAAGTTATCAGGTTTTAAAAAAAAATTGATTGAAATTTGGTGCTTAAGCATGGCAAGTTTTTTTTCAGGTTATTTAGCATTTTATTTTATTAAAATGTTAATTATTTCTTATAAATTTCAGGAACGTAGCGAGGGAGCTGATGAAATTCTTATTTGGATTCCCCAAACTAGTGTAGCTATTGGATCAACGATATTTTTTATAAGTGTTTTTCACAAATTTATTTTAACCATTAAAAGAAACAAATGACTGAAATACTTCTAACAATTTTCTTTATCAGTGTTTTATTATTTTTTTTAGGATCTGGAATTTGGGTTGCTTTAAGTATGATAGGGGTATCGGCTATTGGAATGATGCTATTTACATCAAGACCTGTAGGTGATGCTATGGCCACAACAATATGGGGCACTTCATCTTCTTGGACACTCACAGCATTACCATTATTCGTCTGGATGGGCGAGATTTTATTTAGGACAAAGCTTTCCGAAAATTTATTTAAGGGATTATCACCCTGGATGCAAAAATTACCTGGTGGTTTAATTCATGTAAATGTTGTTGGGTGTGCATTATTTGCAGCAATATCAGGTTCTTCAGCTGCAACTGTAGCTACAGTTGGAAAGATGTCTATTCCTGAATTAAGAAAAAGAAATTATCCAGAAAAAATTTTATTAGGAAGTTTAGCTGGTTCTGGAACATTAGGTTTGCTTATACCGCCATCAATTATATTAATTATTTATGGAGTTGCAGTCCAAGAGTCTATAGCAAAATTGTTTATCGCTGGAATTATACCTGGGATAATGATTGCACTGATATTCATGTCCTATGTAATTATTTGGTCGTTAATTAATAAAAAATCTATGCCAAAAATCATGGAAGAGTATTCATTTTTAGAAAAAATAAAAAGATCAAAGCAACTTTTGCCAGTAATTCTTTTAATATTAGCTGTTATCGGATCAATATATACTGGAATAGCAACAGCTACTGAGGCAGCTTCCTTAGGAGTTATTGGAGCATTAATATTATCTTATTTTCAAAAAAGTTTGACATTCGAAACTTTTAAATCCTCTTTGCTTGGAGCAACCAAAACTTCTTGTATGATCGCATTTATTCTAGCAGGTTCAACATTTTTATCTTTAGCAATGGGATTTACTGGATTACCGAGAAATCTAGCTCTTTGGATACAAAATATGGATTTATCTCCTTATCTTTTAATATTCGTTTTAATGATCTTCTATATAATTTTAGGAATGTTTCTCGATGGTATTTCAGCAGTGGTTTTAACAATGGCAATCATTGAACCAATGATAAGGCAAGCAGGTTTTGATATGATCTGGTTTGGTATTTTTTTAGTAGTGGTTGTTGAGATGGCTCAAATCACCCCACCTGTTGGATTTAATTTATTTGTTCTACAAGGCATGGCTAATAAGGATATGGGATATATTGCGCGGAGTGCATTCCCATTATTTTTATTAATGGTTTTGGCCGTAATTATAATTATATTATTCCCAGAGATTGCGTTGTGGTTACCTCAACAAATGGTACAAAATATTAATTAATATTTAGACTTTTTTGTTCCTTGAATTACTTCTTTAAGTTCTAAATATTCTTCACAATTACAATTTTCTAAAATTTTTAACCTCTCTTTTGCAAGATCCATCCTGTTAGTTGCAACATAAAGTTCACCCAAATATTCATTAATTCCCTTATGAGATGGATCTATTTGTAAACCTTGTAAATAATATTTTTCGCCATTTTCAAAATCCCCAAGCTTTCTTGTTGTGAAGCCAAGATAATTTAGAGTGTCAGGTTGATTAGGTTTTTTTTTATTTTCTTTAATCAGTAATGTTAATGCTTTTTCGTATCTTTTATTTGCTTTATTTGTTTTTCCTTTTTTTTCATATTTTTTCGCAGACTTAATTAGACCAACTGCTTGATCGTAAAGAGATTTTGAATTTCCGCTCGAGCCTCCGGCTGCATATAAAGCGTTTTGGAAAGAAAAAATTACTATAATTAATGTAATTATTATTTTTTTCATATTAACAAAATTTTTTCATCATATTTAAAGGTTTTAAAACAAGTTCATTTTCAATCAGATTTTGCTTTATCGATTTCGCTGTCGCTAATGAACTTTCATTATCACCATGTATACATACCGAGTCTATTTTACAAGGTATTTGTTTACCCGAGTGACAATTTAAAGCTTGGTTAGTAACCATTTTTAAAACATGTTTTTTTGCTTCCTCTGGATCTGTAATTAATGCGTTTGGTTTAGATCTTGATACAAGATTGCCATCATCCTCATAATTTCTATCAGCAAAAATTTCACAAGCTATTTTCATATTAAATTTTTTTGCTGCTAATTCCATTTTTGAACCAGTTGGGACTAAATAAATCAAATCCTTGTTTATTTCGTTAACCACCTCTGCTAAAGTTGTGGCTAACTCAATATCTTCACATGCCATATTATTTAATGCACCATGTGGTTTTATGTGAGTCACATTTTCATTATGTTGAAATGCAATTCTTTGTAGAATTTCGTATTGATCAATGATTAATTTTCTTATTTCTTTTTTGTTCAGATTCATTCTCTTTCTTCCGAAATTATCTGGATCATTAAATGAAGGATGAGCTCCTATACTGACTCCGTTATTTTTTGATATATTTATAACTTGATTCATTGTATCTTCATCTCCAGCATGATATCCGCATGCAATATTTGCAGAATTAACTATATTTAATAAATCGGGATCATTCTCAGTTGAATGAAACTTTGATTTTTCACCTAAATCACAATTGATATTAATTTCCATACCCTAAAAGCTGGAGTATAACATGACATGATAAAAAATATATCTAATCTTGGTGACGCATCTGTTTATTGTGATTTTGGATCAGAAGTTAATGAAAATATAAATTCTGAGGTAATTAAATATTTTAATTATTTATCAAAATTAGTTAAAAATAAGAAAATTGAGGGAATAACAAACCTTTCACCATCATATAACAAATTAATAATAAGTTTTGATTTAAGTCTTACTACATTTTCAAATATAAAAAATAGTTTAGAAAAAATACAAATCGAAAATGAAATAAAACATCAATCAAAAAATATAAAAATACCTGTATGTTGTGAAGACAAATACGCATTAGATTTCGATAGACTTACTAAAAAATTGAAATTAAATAAAAAAGAAATTCTTAATTTATATTTCAGCAATGAATATTTTTGTTATATGACAGGGTTTATTGCAGGTATGCCCTTTTTAGGTGATTTGGAAAAAAATATTAGATGTGATCGACTTGAAACTCCTAGAGTCAAAGTGCCAGAAGGATCAGTTGGTATTACAGAACAATTTGCCAATATTTATACATTCGAAAGTCCTGGAGGTTGGAATATTATAGGACAAACACCGAAAAAAATCTTTAATCAAAACGAAATTGAAAATCCAGCATTAATTAAGCCTGGAGATAGAGTTACTTTTTACGAAATTACCGAAAAGGAGTTTTTAAACTGGAATGAGTGAAACTTTTTTTGAAATATTACGTCCTGGTATAAATACTACTATTCAAGATTATGGTAGAAAATATTTATACCACATTGGCATCACTGTAAGTGGAGCTATGGATTTAAGAAACCATAAATTTGCGAATGCTCTAGTTTCAAATAACACTCAAGAGGCAACGATCGAGTTTGCTTATCAAGGACCTTTGCTAAAGTTAAAAAATGGCAAAATAAATTTTGCAATAACTGGAGATGTATTTTTTAAAATACTTAGGAAAAATTCAAAAGTTGAAGAAGGAAAGTGCTACAAGAACTATGTTTTAGAAGAAGAGGAGCAGATTGATATAATTTCTACAAAAAATTCTGCTTATGGCTATCTAGCAATTGGAGGAGGATTAAAATTAAAAAGTTTTTGGGATAGTTATTCGATCAATACTAAAGCAAATATCGGACCAAATAACGGAAAAAAACTTTCTATAAATGAAAAAATACAAATAAAGAACACTAACAAAGTACAAGCGTCAGACAGAAAAATTGATTATAAGAATGAATCTAATAACTATATTCGAGTTATTAAGGGAACAAACTTCGATTATTTTTCAGCAGAATCGCAATCTAAATTTTTTAAGGAGGAATATTCTATTACCAATCTCACTGATAGAATGGGCATGAGATTAAAGGGCTCAACTTTGGAAAATATAAAAAGTACTAATATAAAATCAGAAGGTTTGATAAAAGGTGTAATTCAAGTGCCCGCTGATGGTAATCCAATTATTTTATTAAATGACCATGGTACTATTGGAGGTTATCCTAAAATTGCTGTAGTCATTTCTGCCGACCTAGATAAAGTTTCACAACTTACACCAAATACAAAAATAAAATTTAAGGAAGTAAGTCTTGAAGATGCTGAAAATCTATTTAAAAGTTATTTATCTGAAACAAATAAATATTTAAATGAAATTAATTAGAAGTCTTCCAGGACCTGTACTTGTGTTTTTAGGAGCTTTTTCTCTAAGCTTTGGAGGATTGATAATAAAATCTTTTGAGGGTGCAACCCAGTGGCAAATTCTATTTTGGAGAACAGTATTTTTTTTATTAGTTATTTCTATTTATTTATTAATTACTTACAAAAAAAGTATTTTTAAATCATTCTATGACTCGGGCCTCCCAGGTTTTTTTGGTGGATTAATTTTATCTTTTGGTTTTTGTGGATATGTATTTGCAATGTACAATACAACTGTTGCAAACACAAATTTTATAATACAAACCCAAACAATTTTCCTTGCAATATTTGGATATTTTTTTTTGAAAGAGAAAATTTCAAAAGTTACCTTGACCTCAATTGTTTTAGCTGTATCTGGAATTACTTTAATGGTTGGAAACACATTATCGCCAGGACAAATGCTTGGAAATATAGCTGCCTTCTCTATGCCAATTTCTTTTGCTGTTCTAATACTTGTAGTAAGAAAATATCCAAATGTTGATATGGTACCTTCTCAATTTATTGCGGGTATATTTGCTTTAATGATTGGCTACCTGATGTCTGGAAAGATTCATATATCTTATCACGATATTTTTTTAGGATTTCTTGCAGGTTTTTTTCAGCTTGGTTTTGGATTTATTTTTATAACAATAGGAGCTCAACGAACGCCTTCAGCAATGGTTGGAATTATAATGTTAACAGAGGCTGTTTTTGGACCTTTATGGGCTTGGTTATTTATCAACGAACAGCCACCAAACGTAGTTTTATTAGGAGGGACAATTGTAATAATTGCGGTATTAATGCAATTTTTGCATCAATATAAACTGAGCAAATGAAAATAGCAGTTATTGGATCAGGTATTTCAGGATTAAGCGCATCATATTATCTATCAAAAAAATTTAAGGTAGACTTGTTTGAAAAAGAAGATCGTTTTGGAGGACATTCTTACACGCTTAAAGTTTTATATGATCAAAAAAATAAAAAACACATAGATGTTGATATTGGATTTATTGTTTTTAATGAAAAAACGTATCCACATTTAATTACTTTTTTTAATGAACTAGGTGTGGAATATGAAAAAAGTGACATGTCTTTTTCTGTTTCGGTTGAAAATACAAATATAGAGTATTGTGGAAGAGGGATTAAGGGAGTTTTTTCTAACAGAGAAAACATTCTTAATTTAAATTTTATAAAAATGTTTTACGAAATAATTAGCTTTTATAATAAATGTGAAAAATTGGTTATAGATAAAATTAATAATATTACACTAGACGAATATTTAACAAAAGAAAAGTTATCAAGTTATTTTATTAATTATCATTTGATACCAATGGTTTCTGCAATTTGGTCAATGCCACCAAAAGAAATAAAAAAAATGCCTTTAAAGTTTTTTATTATTTTTTTTAAAAACCATGGTTTGTTTAAAATTAGAAAAAGACCTCAATGGTTTACAGTCACAAATAGAAGTAAAAATTATGTTGATAAGGTAATTAATAAAATAAGTGGCGAGCACTACAAAAATTATCATGTTAACAAAGTTATTAGAAACAAAAATAATGTAAGTATATATTACGGAGATGAAAGTGAATTTTTTAATTATGATAAGGTAATAATGGCAACACATGCTGATACAGCGTTGGACTTAATTCAAAACCCAAAAAAAGATGAAATTACAATTCTAAGTAATTTTAAATATAAAAAAAATCTGGCACTTATACACTCAGACGAAGAAGTTATGCCAAAAAATAAAAAAAACTGGTGCTCATGGAATTCCTCAGTTGATAATAATAATTTAAAAAAAAGTACTGTAACTTATTGGCTTAATCTATTGCAAAATTTAAATATAGATAAAAATATTTTTTTAACAATTAATCCTTCTCAAAAAATTCCTGAGGAAAAAATTTATAAAAAAGTAATTTTTACACATCCATATTACGATGAGGAAGCTTTAAGAAATCAGGGGCTTCTTAGATTATTACAAAATAAAGAAAATATTCTTTTTTGCGGAAGTTACTTTGGTTATGGGTTTCATGAGGATGGAATAAAATCATCTTTGGAAATGATTAAATATATTGATGTTTAAAGAATCTTGCATTTATTCCGGAAAAGTTATTCACAAAAGATTTAAACCTAAGGTACATTTTTTTAAATATAAAGTTTTCTCTCTTTTAATAGATTTATCAGAAATACATTTGATTTCTAAAAAAATTTTATTTTTTTCTTATAATAAATTTAATTTAATTAGTTTTTTTGACAAGGATCATGGTGATAGAGACGGGTCAAATCTTGAAGAGTGGGTAATTAAGAACCTAAAGACACATAATATTTCAGTCGAAAATATTAAAATTAAACTTTTATGTTATCCAAGAATATTTGGGTATGTTTTTAATCCATTAAGTATTTTTTTTGTTTATAATAATAAAAACTCTCTAATCTCGATACTTTACGAGGTGAAAAATACATTTGGAGAACAGCATACATATGTTTTTAAAGTTGAAAACCGAGAAAAAACAATTGAGAATAATTGTAAAAAAAAGTTTTTCGTTTCTCCATTTATGGATTTAGAATCATCCTATTATTTTAAAATTTTATATCCTGGAAATAAATTGTCGGTTGTAATTGATCAGAGAGATGAAGAAGGCAAGTTATTATACGCCTCTCAAGATGGCGACAGGGTCGATTTTACCTCTAAAAATCTTATTTTTTCTTACTTAAAACACCCTCTTATGACTTTAAAAATTATAACGGCGATACATTTTGAGGCATTAAGATTATGGGTAAAAGGCATTAGGTTAGTAAAAAAAAAAATCAAAATAAAAAATAATATAACTTTTGAAAAGTAAAATGGATTTTATTGCTGACAAAATTGTCTTCACCCCGTTAAAAAATATGAAGTTAGGTTTTATAGATGTAACTAACTATAATGGACAAAAGTTTTATTTAGGAAATAAAAATTCATTAAAAAGGGCTAGTTTAATAATAAAAAAAAAGGGTTTTACATTAGAAATAATATCCAAGGGCAGTGTGGGACTTGCGGAGTCATACATGCGAGGAGATTTTGATACTGATAATTTAACAAATTTAATTGAAATATTGGCTGACAATATTGGAGCAGTTCATAAATTTGCAGGAATAATGGATGCACCATTAATTAATTATTTTAAAAATTTTCTTTTTAAAAATACAAAAAAAAGAAGCAAAGAAAATATTTCAAAACACTACGATCTCGGCAATGAATTTTTTTCACTTTGGCTTGACAAAACATTGACTTATTCAAGTGCAATTTTTGAAAGTGAAAAAAATAATTTAGAGGAAGCACAAATAAATAAATACAAAAAGTTATCTAATTTAATTAAACCAAAATCAGGAGATAAAATGCTTGAGATAGGATGTGGATGGGGAGGTTATGCAGAATTTATAGGAAAAAACTTTGATGTAAAACTAGACTGTATAACAATTTCAAAAAAACAATATGATTATGCCAAAGAAAGAATCTCTAAAAACGGTTTAAACGAAAAAATTAATATTGAAATGTTAGATTATAGGGATGTAAAAAAAAAATATAACTCTATAACTTCTATAGAAATGATAGAGGCCGTAGGTCAAAACTATCTTAAAAAATATTTCCAAAAAATAAAAGATAGCCTATTAGATAATGGAAAAGCAGCGATCCAGGCAATAACTATTGATGACAATCTATACGATCGCTATAAAAAAAAAGAGGATTTTATTCAAAAATATATTTTTCCTGGAGGTTTTTTACCTAGTAAAAATAGTTTAATAAATTTATCAAAGGAAACAAATCTTATTTTTGAGGAGAGCAGTTCATATGGATCTCACTATTCCAGTACATTAAATTTATGGAGAGAAGAATTTTCGAAAAAATGGGAACAGATATCAAGCCAGGGATTTGATTTAACTTTTAAGAGAATGTGGAACTTCTATTTGTCTTATTGTGAGGCAGGATTTAAGTCGAAAAATATCGATTTAATTCAATTTTCATTATCTAATAAATAGACATTCATGCGAATAATATTTAGTATACTTACATTATTTTTATTATTTGGATGCTCAAATAACAATATGAAACCAACAGATTTTAAAGATCAAAAGCCAAGACTAATTATAGAAGAATATTTAACGGGTAATGTTAAAGCTTACGGTATTTTACAAAATAGATCTGGCAAGATTACTAGACAGTTTACTGCTGATCTAGATGGCAAATGGGATGGTCAACAATTAATTCTCGATGAAAAATTTAATTGGAACGATGGTGAAATTCAAACTCGACAGTGGAAGATTAACAAAATTGATGAACATAATTATGAAGGAACGGCTAGCGATGTTGTTGGAACCGCTAAAGGTTTCTCATATGGTCCCGCTTTTAAGTTTGAATATGTTCTATTAGTTCCTGTTAAGGGAAAAGAAATTAAAATTACCTTTGATGACTGGATTTTTAAGCAAGACGAACGAGTAGCAATAAATAGAGCAACAATGAAAAAATTTGGTTTTAAAGTAGCAGAATTAACAGTTATGTTTGTTAAAAACTAATCAACTATTTTTTTCATACCTTTTTCTACAATTCTAAAATACAAACCATTAGGTATTACTTTTAAAACTTTCATTATGGTCGTAAAAGATTTAGGGAAATGAATTTCAAAACTTTTACTTTTAGTTAAACCTTTAAACATCTGTTCAGCGGCAAATTCAGCAGATTTAATCATTGGCATTGGGAAATCATTTTTGTCGGTCATAGGAGTTTTAATAAAACCAGGGCTTACGAGCGAAACTCTTACATTATATCTTTTTAAATCAAAGTATAGGCTCTCTGCAAAACTACTAAGTGCCGACTTTGAGGCGCAGTATGCACCAGCCGCAGGCAATCCTCTATATCCTGCCACAGAGGATACAATTGAAATATGTCCAGATTTTCTAGATTTATAATATTCATAAACTGAGTTAATTGAGTTTACTGTACCAAAAAAATTTACTTCCATTATTTTTTTTACTTTGTCTATATTTAAAGTTTTCTCAGATTTAGGGTCATGAATTCCTGTTGAAAAAACAGATATATCTATATCACCTAACTTTTTTTTTATTTCTTCGAAAACCAATTTACATTTCTCACTATCTGTTACATCTAAAGGGAAGTAACTAATATTTTTTTGACTTTTAGAAATTTCCTTTAATAATTCTTCTCTTCTAGCAGATATCGCCACAATCCAACCTTCTTGAGCAAATTTAATTGCTAAAGCTTTTCCAATTCCACTACTAGCACCTGTAATCCAAATAGTTTTATTATTCATGATATCTTCATGTATAATACTTTTATGCTTAAAAATAAATTTGTATCTTTTGTTCTTTTTGTTGCAGTAACTTTTTCAGCGCCTTTCGTAGGACGTTTTGCAACAATATCATCAAAAGAACCCTGGTATTCCTCTTTAAATAAATCTTTTTTAACTCCCCCTGATTGGATATTTGCTCCAGTTTGGACGACTCTTTATCTTTTTATGGCAATTGCGATTTGGCATGCTTGGCATAAAAATAAAAAAAATTTTAATTTGGTATTTATTTATATTATTCATTTATTTTTTAATACAACTTGGAGTATAGTTTTTTTCGTATACCATAGTATTTCTGTCGCATTAATAAATTTAATAATAGTAATACTTTTTATAATATATTTGATTTTAAAATATAAAGATTTAAGCAAACTTAGTTTTTACTTAATGATTCCATATTTACTTTGGAGTTGTTATGCCTTAATTCTAAATCTAACCTTACTTATTTTAAATTAAAATGGATGATGTTGTAATAATAGGCGGTGGAATTATAGGTGCAGCGACAGCATATTTTTTGTCGAAAGAGGGACGCAAAGTTAAAGTCATAGAGCGAGACCCAACATATAAAAATGCTTCATTCCCTTTATCTCTTGGAGGTTTTAGAAGACAATTTTTTCAAAAAGAAAACATTCTGCTTGGAAAATTTGCGAGAGAGTTTATTTATGAAATTCCTAATTTATTAAAAACAGATAAAAATCCAAATCCTACGGCAAGCATGGTCCCAAATGGATACTTGCTCTTATTTGGTCCAGAACATGCAGAAGAACAATATAAAGCTTTAGAAAATCACAAAGCATGTAACGCTGGCACTAAGAATATTAGAGGCAGTGAACTAAAAAAAATTTTTCCTTATATAAATGAAGAGGGAATTGAGACTGCAACATACACTGATGATAAAAATGAAGGATGGATTGATCCATTTTTATTTCATAGCGCTTTAAAAAGTAAAGCTATAGAGCTAGGTGCAGAGTTTGTAAAAGGCGAAGTCAAAAGCATAAATGAAATTAAAGCCAAAACTATTGTTTCCGCTGCAGGGTGCTGGACAAAAGAACTACTCAGCGATATTCCTGTTGTACCACAAAAACATACAGTCTTTAGAGTGAAATGCCCAAAACATATTCCTGAAATGCCTCTCACAGGCGATTTAACTACAGGAGTTTATTGGAGACCAGAGGGTAAAGAGTATTTAGCTGGATCGCCAAAATCTGTTTTTGACGCTGAAGATTTAGAGCCTGCTTGGAATGATTTTGAAGAACTTGTTTGGCCAGCTTTAGCAAAAAGAATTCCTGCTTTTGAAGAACTTAAATTAACTGGTGGTTGGGCAGGATATTATGATTGCAACAGACTTGATAACAATGCAGTAGTTGGAAAACATCCGAAATATGAAAATGTTTATATGGCATCAGGTTTTACTGGAAGGGGATTAATGCAAGCCCCAGGCATTGGAAGAGCACTAACAGAACTTATAACGACAGGATCGTATCAATCTATTGATATAAGCTGTTTTGGAGTAGAAAGAGTTCTACAAAAAAATGCTAGACATGAACCTTACGTTCTTTAGATGAGCAAAATCTATAATTTTTTTCCACTTTCAATTTATAGAGGAAAAATTGAATTACCTGAAAATACAAAAAAAGAAATGGTAAAAGAAATAATTTCTATGAAAGAGACATCTGACCAAGGTTTAAAACCATCACAAAATGCTTGGACAGGGGATACACATGGATACGAGTATTTATTTCAAAATAAAAAGTTTGAAACTTTTTATAAAGAGGTTGAAAAACACGTTATTAAATATATGGATCACTTTGAGTTAGATGTTAGTAAATTAGATTTTTATTTTCAAAGATCCTGGGCAACATTATCTAATTCCAAAGAACATATTTCACCACACGATCATTCACAATCAAACTTATCTTTTGCATATTATCTAAAAAAGCAACCTGGAGACTCTCAATTAGTTTTAGTAGATAAAAGCAAACATAATGAATTTATTCCTCAGCTATTTACCTCTCCGTCTGTTAATAGAAATAAAATTTTTAAAAAAAGAACAATAAATAATACGCCTAGAATTAATATTGAAGCTGAAGAAGATGATATAATTATATTCCCATCAAAAACATTACATGGAACCGAAAAAAATATTAATAATAATGATAGGATATCAATTTCAGCAGACATATCAGTTTTGGCAAAAGCGTCTAAAAATTTAGAACATTTAACCCCACCATTCGCTGAATGGAAAAAGTTTAATAAATAATGAAAAATAAAAAAAAAAGATCTGCAAAATCTGCTGAAACAATACTTGTTGGCTGGAGAAAATTGATGCCTTTTTATTATGCTGCTGCTATTATAATAGTATTTTTAATAGCATTTTTTGCATGAGAGATAAAAAAAAAGAACCACTCCAGCCTGTAATGGGCACAAAAGTTCCACGGTATGCTGGACCAAATACATTTGCTAGATTGCCAGAGCTCAGAGATGTAGAGTACTGTGACGTCGCTATTGTTGGAATCCCATTTGATGCTGGGACAAGTTATAGACCTGGAGCAAGATTTGGTCCTCAGAGCATTAGACAGGCATCTAGACATCTTCGAACTAATTATCACCCGAATTACGATGTAGAACCTTTTAAAGTACAACAGGTTGCAGACGCTGGGGATATATCTTGTAATCCGTTCAGCATTGAAGAGGCGATAAAACAAATAGAAGATGGTGCAACAGATTTATTAAATAAAACTGGGGGCATTATTAGCATGGGTGGTGATCATACTATTGCTTTTCCTTTATTAAAAGCAGTCAATAAAAAAAACAATGGCCCAGTTGCTTTGGTTCATTTTGATGCTCATTTAGATACCTGGGATACATATTTTGGAGCACCATACACTCACGGAACTCCATTTAGAAGAGCTAGGGAAGAAAATCTTTTTTTAGATGATGCGTCTATGCACGTAGGGATTAGAGGGCCTCTTTACAGTAGAGATGATTTAAAAAACGATGCAAGTTTTGGTTTTAAAATAATTCATTGTGATGAATTCCAAACTGAGGGAACCGATAAAATTGCAGAAAGAATTAGAAAAAGAGTAGGAAATAATCCATTATACCTGTCCATAGATATTGATGTTTTAGATCCAGCGCATGCACCAGGTACAGGCACTCCTGAAATTGCAGGCATGACAACAAGAGAAATCGTAAATGTTTTAAGAGGCCTCTCAGGATTAAACTTAATATCTGCTGATGTAGTTGAAGTTGCTCCAGCCTATGATCACGCAGAATTAACATCCTTAGCAGCTGCAACTATAATTTACGAATTAACAAATTTATTTGCAAATAAAAAACTTTAGGTTAAATTCCTCAGATGTTAGATAAAAAGAATTTTTATATTGATGGAAAATGGGTTTCTCCAATTGAACCAAGAGCTTATAAAGTAATTGATCCGTCAAATGAAGAACCATGTGCTGAAATATCACTAGGTGGAAAAAAAGATGTAGATAAAGCTGTCAGTGTTGCAAAAAAAGCGTTTGAGACCTGGGCCTTTTCAAAAAAAGAAGAAAGATTAGATCTCTTGGAAAAATTATATTCGGTTTATAAAAAACGATGGGCAGAAATGGCTAAACTAATTACTCTAGAAATGGGAGCGCCAATGAAGTTTTCTACAGAAATGCAGGCTGCAACAGGTGCAAGTCATATTAAATCTTTTAAAAATATTTTGAAAGATTTTAAATTTGAAAAAGATTTAGGGGATGAAAAAAATAATCAAAAATTACTATATGAGCCAAAAGGTGTATGCGCCTTAATAACACCTTGGAACTGGCCAATAAATCAGGTGAATTTAAAAGTAATTCCAGCACTAGCCTCAGCATGCACGGTTGTACTAAAACCATCAGAGATTGCACCGTTATCATCAATGCTACTTGCAGAAATGATTGATGAAGTTAAGTTTCCTCCTGGGGTATTTAATTTAATTAATGGAGATGGTGAAATAACTGGTGATGCTTTAACCAGTCATCCAGATATTGATATGATTTCATTTACTGGATCAACAAGAGCAGGGGCATTAATTTCTAAAAATGCTGCAAAAGATTTTAAGAGAATAAGCCTAGAATTAGGTGGAAAGGGAGCGAATATTATTTTTAAGGATGCAGACGCAGATGCTGTCGCAAGAGGTGTTCAAAGATGTTTTAGAAACTCGGGACAATCTTGCAATGCGCCTACACGAATGTTAGTTGAAAAATCAATTTATAACCAAACAGTAGAAAAAGTTAAAGAACTAGCCGATAATACAAAAGTAGACTCTCCGCTAAAAGATGGTGATCATATTGGTCCTGTAGTTTCAGAGATACAATTTAATAAAATTCAAAATTTAATTCAGAAAGGGATAGACGAAGGTGCAAAATTGATTGCAGGCGGTACTGGAAAGCCAAAAGGTTTAGAAAAGGGATATTATGTAAAACCGACTGTTTTTGCTGATGTAAATAATAAAATGGAAATAGCAAGAACTGAAATTTTTGGCCCTGTTTTGTCAATAATTCCTTTCGAAAACGAGGAGGATGCAATATCAATTGCAAACGATACTCCATATGGGTTAACAAACTATATTCAAACCCAAGACAAAGAAAAAATTAAAAGAGTTGCGAGAAAACTAAGATCTGGAATGGTAGATGTAAATGGAGTTGGAATTGCCGTAGCCTCACCTTTTGGGGGATACAAACATTCAGGCATTGGAAGAGAAGCTGGCACAGAGGGTTTAATAGAGTTCTTAGAGGTTAAAACCGTTGGTGGTTGGAACTAATTGCTGCTTGATTGTTTTTTAATTCCTTCAAGAAGATTTAAACATTTTTTTAACTCATTTAATTTTATATACTCATCAACTTTATGTGCTTGTTCTATAGAGCCAGGGCCACATACAACAGTACTAATGCCAATTTCTTGAAATAAACCAGCTTCTGTACCAAATGAAACCACCTCTCTAGAATTATCCCCAGTTATACTTGAGATTAATTCACATGCTTCAGATTTTTCATGTCGATCAAATCCTATTATTTCTCCAATAATTTCTTTTCTAATAGATGACTTCGGATAAGTTTTTTTCATTTCTGGTAATAATTCTTCATTTACAAACTTATCTATTTCATTGTTTACAAACACTCCATCCTCTTTTATTACAGGTCTTAGTTCCCAATCAACTCTACATCTATCTGCAATCACATTTCTTGCTATCCCACCTGAAATCCCACCTATCTGAAGTGTTGTGTATGGAGGGTTAAAGATAGAGTTTTTGGGAGTTTTGTCTTTAAGAATTTTTCTAATCTTTAAAAGTTTGTCTATAAATCTTGCAGCATACTCAACTGCATTGACACCTTTATCAGGCGCAGAACCATGTCCAGCTAACCCTTCAAAATGCGTTGTGTATTCATAACATCCTTTATGTGCATCAATAATTTTCATATTTGTTGGTTCTCCAACAATACAAATTCCATTTTTAATACCTTTTCTTTTTAATTCTTCAATTAAAATAGGAGCTCCTTGGCATGCAGTTTCTTCATCAAATGTAAAAGAAAAATGTATATCTCTATCTAAATCAGATTTTGAATAAATAGGGGCATAAGCAAGGGTGCATGCAATAAAACCTTTCATATCACATGAGCCTCTACCATAAAGTTTATCATCTTTTATAGTTGCCTTAAAAGGATCTGTTGACCAGCTTTTTGAAACTGGAACAACATCAGTATGACCCGATAAAATTATTGGAATTTTTCCATTAGGCTTTTTAGCTTTTATTGTAGCAAATAAATTAACTCGTTTTTTTTCTTTATCAAAAGTTTTAAAAGAGTCAGCTCCTAGGTTTTTTAATATTTTATCACAGTAATCAATTAATGAATTATTATCTTCTCCAGAAATTGTTTTAAATGCTATTAAATCAGATAATATTTTAATTGAATTTTCATACAATGTTTCTAAATTATTTTCTGTACTCATAATTAATTTCAATTATATATTAAAATCATGAAAGAACAAATAACCTACGATATATTTGACAAAGTTGATATTCGACTTGGTACAGTAATATCGGTAAAAAAAAATGAAAAAGCTAGAAAACCTTCGCTAGTTGTAGAAGTAGACTTTGGAAATGATATAGGAATAAAACAATCATCTGCCCAAATTACGCATTATTATAATGAGGAAAATTTATTGGGAAAACAAGTAATCGGTGTCTGTAATTTTCCTGAAAAAAATATAGCTGGTGTTAAATCTCAAGTTTTGATACTTGGATCAATAGATAAGGAAGGGAAAGTAACTTTGGTTCATCCATCTCAAAAAGCTGAAAACGGTCTACCAATAGCCTAACTCCATGCATCCAGAGCTTTTGTCGTTGTCATTATTTATGCTTGGCACAAGTTGTTCACCCGGTCCAAACAACATTGTAGCTTCCTATTCAGGTTTTAATTTTGGAGTAGTAAAAACCTTTCCACATATGTTAGGTGTAATTTTTGGATTTACTTCTGTAGTATGTGTATTAAATTTTGGTTTAATCAATATTTTTAAACTTTATCCATTAATTCAGGAGATTCTTAAAATTTCAGGATCAATTTTTTTAGTATACTTAGCTTATAAAATAGCGTTCTCTAAAAATATAAAAGAAAACAAAAAAGAAAATCCAGTTAAATTTTTAGAAACATTTTTTTTTCAATTTTTAAATCCCAAAGGAGTTATTGTTGCAATAATAATTGTTTCTACCTATGTGGAAAGTGGAAGTAATTTTGTTAATTATTCATTTTGGGTTATTCTAGTCTCATTCATTTGTGCGTTAATAAGTATTACTTTTTGGACCTTTGTTGGTAAATTTTTTAGAAGATTTGCGACAAATGAGAAATTTATTAAGGTATTTAATTATGTTATGTCATCTCTCTTATTGGCTTGCATTGTAACATTTTATCTATAATTTTGATTCATAATTTAGCCGAAATAAATTATAAAATATAAATTTATGAAACCAGGAAATAAAAATTCTTATAAATCTTTAAAAACAATAAATATTAATGAGAAAAATTATAAATATTATTCTCTAGTTGAAGCAGAAAAAAATGGATTAAAAGATATTTCAAAATTACCAAAATCATTAAAAGTTCTTTTAGAAAATTTGCTCAGATATGAAGATGATTTGTCAGTAACTAAGAAGCAAATAGAGGCAGTAAAAAATTGGATTAATGAAAAAAAATCAACAACAGAAATTGCTTACAGACCAGCAAGGGTTTTACTGCAAGATTATACTGGAATACCTGCGGTTGCAGATTTAGCAGCAATGCGCGAAGCTGTTAAAGAAAAAAATAAAGACCCAAATACTATTAATCCACTATCCTCAGTAGATTTAGTTATAGATCATTCAGTGCAAGTAGATCAATCTGCTAAGTCCGATTCATTTGAGAAAAATGTAGATATAGAATTTAAGAGAAATGGAGAAAGGTATTCTTTTTTAAAGTGGGGACAGCAAGCTTTTAATAATTTTCGAATAGTTCCACCGGGCACAGGAATTTGTCATCAAGTAAATTTGGAGTATCTATCAAAAGTAGTTTGGTCAGAAAAATATAAGAACGATGAGTATTTATTTCCAGATACTTTAGTTGGTACTGATAGTCATACAACAATGGTTAATGGACTATCAGTTCTTGGATGGGGAGTTGGTGGAATAGAGGCGGAAGCAGGAATGCTTGGCCAACCTATTTCAATGTTGATTCCAGAAGTAATTGGTTTTGAGTTTAAAAATAAAATGCCTGAAGGCACAACAGCTACTGATTTAGTTTTAACAGTAGTAAAAATTTTAAGAGACAAAGGTGTTGTAGGAAAATTTGTTGAATTCTACGGTGATGGTTTAAAAAATTTAACACTTGCTGATAGAGCTACTATTGCAAATATGGCACCAGAGTATGGAGCTACCTGTGGATTTTTCCCAATTGACGATGAAACTTTAAAATACTTAAGATTTTCAGGACGAGACGAACATTCAGTTAAAATAGTAGAAAAATATGCTAAAGAACAAGGTCTATGGGCAAGTAATAATATTGAATTTACTGATACTGTATCACTCGATATGTCTTCACTTGTGCCTACAATATCTGGTCCAAAAAGACCTCAAGATAAAGTGTTATTAAATGAAGCATCATCTGAATTTAAAAAAGTGTTTGAAAATACTACATCTAGAAATAAGAAAAAGATTTCTAAGGTGGAGGGAACAGATTATGAAATAAAAGATGGTTCCATATTAATTGCAGCAATAACATCCTGTACAAACACATCTAACCCTAATGTTTTAATTGGCGCAGGACTCCTTGCAAAAAAAGCAGTTGAGTTGGGTTTAAAAGCAAAACCATGGGTAAAAACTTCATTGGCTCCAGGGTCACAAGTAGTTACTGATTACTTAGAAAAATCTGGACTTAATAAATATCTAGATGAACTTGGTTTTAACTTAGTTGGTTATGGATGCACAACATGCATTGGAAATTCCGGGCCTTTACCTGAAAAAATTGTAGAGGCAATTGAAAAAGAAGATTTATATGCCGTATCTGTTTTATCTGGGAACAGAAACTTTGAGGGCCGAATATCCCCACATATAAAAGCAAATTATCTCGCTTCACCCCCACTTGTTGTCGCTTATGCATTAGCTGGTCATATGGAGGTAGATTTATACAAGGATCCTTTAGGAAAAGATAAAAATGATAATGATATTTATTTAAAGGACATTTGGCCATCAAATCAAGAAATAGAAAAAACTTTAAGAGAAGCATTAAATCCTGAAATGTTTGTCAAAAGATACTCAAATGTTTCTGAAGGACCTTCTCAATGGCAACAAATTAAAACAGAAAAAAGTAGCATTTACAATTGGGATCAAGGTTCAACTTATGTAAAAAAACCACCTTTTTTTGAAAACTTACCAGACGAACCAGAGGGTTTTAAACAAATAAAAGATGCAAGACCATTATTAATCCTTGGAGATATGGTTACAACTGATCATATTTCTCCTGCTGGATCTATTCAAAAAGAAAGTCCAACGGGTGAATACTTTATGGAACATCAAATTTTACCAAAAGATTATAATTCATATGGATCTAGAAGAGGAAACCATGAAGTAATGATGAGGGGAACTTTTGCAAATATAAGAATAAGAAACGAGATAGCGCCAGGTACAGAAGGCGGTTTTACAAAATTATTCCCAGAAGGAAAAGTGATGCCTGTCTATGATGCAGTAGTAGAGTATAAAAAAAGAGGAACAGACTTATTAGTCATAGGTGGCAAAGAGTACGGAACAGGATCATCAAGAGATTGGGCGGCGAAAGGAACAAAACTATTAGGTATTAAAGCGGTAATAGCCGAAAGTTTTGAGAGGATACACAGATCTAATTTAATAGGAATGGGAATATTGCCTCTACAGTTTATTGAAAATATCAATAGAAAAAATTTAAACCTGAAAGGTTCTGAGTTGATTAGTGTTGTTAATTTAGAAAAAGGAATTAATCCATCAGATAAAGTAGAACTTGAGATAAAGTATATAACTGGAGAAATTAAAAAAATTAAAACTCTTTGCAGAATTGATACAAAAAATGAATTGGAGTATTATAAAAACGGTGGAATACTACAGTATGTTTTAAGAAATATGATTTAATTATGGATGAAGATATAGCAGCTATTGATGCAAATACTAGAAATCAAAAAATAAAAGATTTTTTTGTAAAATTTAAAAAGCATATTATTTTTTTAATTTGTACAATTTTTCTTTTAATCTTTGCTTACTTTATTTATGTCGATATACAAAAAAAAAATAGAGTCAAAATTTCTGAAAAATACAACCAAGCTACAACCGAATTTTATTCTGGTAATAAAATTGAAATAGAAAAAGAATTAGTAGAAATAATTAAATTAAAAGACAAAACTTATTCTCCATTATCCCTATATTTTTTGCTTGAAAATGGAATTATCACAGAGAATGATAAAATTAATAAATTTTTTGATATATTAATAGAAGAAACTGACCTCGAAAAAGAAATAAAAAATCTTATAATTTACAAAAAAGCTTTGTTTAATTCAGAATTTGAGTCTGAAAATAATCTTATTAAAATTCTTAATCCAATAATAAATTCTGATAGTATTTGGAAATCACATGCACTTTATTTAATGGCAGAGTTTTTTTACTTTAAAAACGAAAAACAAAAATCTAAGGAATTTTTTGAGAAGATCATAAGTGATGAAAAAAGTAATTTATCAATTAAAAAAGAAGTGCAAAAAAGATTAAATAGAGATTTTAGTGAATAAAAAAATCATACTTTTATTAATTTTTTTTTTAACGATAAATTGTTCTTTTAATAGTCAATCTAAGTTTTGGACAAAAGAAACTAAAATAAAAGTTGAAAAGAACTCAAACATTAATGAGATTTTTAAAAAAGATAAAATTTTTGAGAAAGAATTAAACCCAAGTCTTAAAATAAAACTTTCAGATAAACTTATTGAAAACAGTTTTATAGGTAATTTGGATAATAATAACGGAAGAACAAATTATAATGGCAATTTAAAGAAAAGTTCTAGATTTAAATTTTCAAGAATTGACAATTTTGATTTTACAGAGCCAGAGATAATATTTAGTAAAAATAATATTATTTTCTTTGATAACAAAGGTTCAATACTTAAATTTGATGAAAAGTCAAAATTAGTTTGGAAAAAAAATTTTTATAATAAATCTGAGAAAAAATTAAAACCATTACTTTCATTTGCAAATAATGAAAAAATTTTATTAGTTGTTGATAATCTCGCAAGATTTTATGCACTTGATATTGACTCTGGGGAATTACTTTGGGATAAAAAAAATCCTTCACCATTTAACTCGCAAGTAAAAATCTATGAAGACAAATTTTTTGCTATAGATTTTGATAACATACTTAGATGTTTCTCAATTAAAGATGGAAATGAAATTTGGCAATTTAAAACAGAAAAATCTTTCATAAAATCTCAAAAAAAATTATCTATATTAATCGTTAATGATAAAGTTTTTTTTAATAATTCTTTAGGAGATATAAACGCTGTTGATATTGCATCTGGGAACATGCTTTGGCAACAACCTACTCAAACTTCATCTTTATACGAAGATACATTTTCACTTAAAACTTCCGATTTAATTGCATCAAATGATATAATTTTATTTTCAAATAATAAAAACGAATTTTATTCATTAGATATTAAAAAGGGAACAGTAAAATGGAAACAAAAAATAAACTCAAATTTAAGACCTACTTTAATTGGAAATATGATTTTTACAATTAGTCTAGAAGGTTTTTTAATAATTATAGACAAAAGAAACGGAAACCTAGTTAGGTCTACAGATATATTTCAAAATTTTGGACCAAAAAAAAGAAAAAAAATTGAACCCATCGGTTTTGTTGTTGGTACCGACAAAATTTATTTAACAACTAATAATGGCCTATTGTTAGTTATTGATATTTTAGACGGAAAAACGAATTCTATTTTAAGAATTGATCGGAAAAAAATATCAAGACCATTTGTTTTAAATCAAAATCTATTTATAATAGAGAAAAGCTCTATTATTAAGCTTAATTGAAAATGTTTTTAAAAATACTTGATAAATTAGGTAGAAAAAAAATTGTTTTAGATAGAGGCCCGTCTCATCCAAAATATGATGAAGCAAAACCATGGATGAATAGATACTATCTTTTGTTTAGACACAGACCAAAGTGGTTTCCATTTAATATCTTAATTCATGAGATGTTAGATGATGACCATGGAGATGGAGTGCATAATCATTTATTTCCTTTTATTACAATAATTCTAAGAGATGGATATTGGGAAACATTAAAATCAGGAAAATATTGGAGATCACCAGGTTACATTGGATTTAGATCTGCAAATAACTTTCATAGAGTTGATTTAAAACCAGGAACCAGACCTTTGACCCTTTTTATTTCAGGTCCTTACGGACTTAGAAAAGGGCCGAGATCTGAATATGGTATAGATTTTAAAACTAAAATTAAATGAAAGGGTTATAGGCCCATTGAAGTATAGCTTGACGCTGTCTTCTTCTGCAATCCAAGTCTCCTTCATCACAATTTTTTTTGATAGCTTTAACGTGCCTTGTAAAATTTTTCCATCTTTTGATCTGAACTTCGTCAATTTTCGGAATACGTCTTCCATTTGTATATCTACAGTACCATTGAAACCAACCAAGAGGATCTTCTTTAAAAATCCAACCTTTATCTTGCCATTCTTTTCGTGACAGGCCAGCTTTAATTCTAAATCTATTTAACTTAACATCAAATTTTTTACTTAATTTTGCTTTTTTAAACCAAGTCTTTGGATATTCATCGATGTTGATGCCAAAATATGAACCACCAAAAACCCCAAGTTCTAACATTTCCTTTGGTGTTAATTCAGGTTTAAAAATTTTGTAAAAATCATCTTCACTCATTTTTTATATTTGTTCCATTCCTTGTGAAAGTAGTTGGTCATATAAATTTTCGTCAGCATTACCTTCGCAACCCATAAGTAGTATATTTGAATTTTTATCCAATTCTAATTCTTCTTTTATATTTTTATTATTACAGCTAGCTATCAAACTTATTATTCCAGGAGCTGAACATTCTCCTCCTATTATTTTTTCATCAGTAAAATTAAAATTTGCAAGCATTGCAACAGTTTTAGCGATATTGTCATCAGAAATACTAAGGCACATATTTACAGAATTTTTAATTATTTTCCAAGGAACTAAAGATACTTCGCCACACGACATACCTCCCATAATACTTTCTTTTTTTATTTCTATTTTTTTTAAAATTCCATTTTCCACACTTTTTAAAACACAATCTGCAGTTTCTGGTTCGACAATAATGATTTTCGGTATTTTTTTAAAATATTTTGCTATTCCTGCAATTGTGCCTGCAGCCATACCGCCTACACCAGCCTGTAAAAAAACATGAGTAATATATTGATCTGTTTGGGATGTGATCTCTTTTACCATCACAGAATATCCAGCCATAGTCAATTTTGGTACTAGCTCATAATTCTCCCATGCTACATCTTGAACAATATGCCAACCGTTCTTTTTTGACTGCTCTAAACATTCTCTTAATGATGCCTCATAATTTCCTTTTACTCTTATAACATCCGCTCCAAGTTTTCTCATTTCATTTGCCCTATACTCACTTACAAATTCACTTATAAAAATTTTACATTTTAAATTTAATCTTTGTGATCCCCAAGCTACAGATCTTCCATGGTTTCCAGCTGTGGCTGTAGATATAGTAATATTTTTCTCTCCTTTAGAAATATATTCAACTGCATATGCTCCACCCAAAGCTTTAAAAGATTTTAATCCAAATCTTTTTGATTCATCTTTATAAAAAATATTTTTTGTATTCATATTTTTTGATAATTTATTAAGAGTTATGAGTGGCGTAGGCTTATAAGAAGGCCATGATGAAATTGTATTATAAGCATCATCAATGAGTTTATCAGGTAAAACTTTAAGAATTTCTTGTCTATTAAAATCAAAATTTTTATTTGTTAAAAAGTTGGAAATTTTCCAATTTAATAAATCAGAGTTTCCCATTTTTAACAATCAAGTGTATTTAGTTTTTCCCAATCGGTAATAGGATCTCTTTTGTTAAATGATTCTTGTCTACTAAATTCGTCAATTTCTAATTTTTTAAGTTTAATATAACTATTTATTACATCCTCACCAAAGGCCTCTTTCAATTCCTTGCTGTCTTCTAGCTCTTTAATTGAATCTTCAATTTCATCAGGTAACTTTTTAAGATGAGAATAATTTTTATAATCTGTATACATATTGCAGGTTAAAGGTTCTCCTGGATCAGTTCTATTGTTGAGTCCATCTATACCTGCAGCAATTATACCTGCTTGTAGAAGATAAGGATTTGAGGACCCATCCATTAATCTTAATTCAAATCTTCCTGGGTCTGGTATTCTGATCATATGAGTTCGGTTATTTCCAGAATAAGAAATACTACTAGGGGACCACGATGCACCTGATTTTGTTGGAGGTGCATTTATTCTTCTATAGCTATTTATAGTTGGATTAAAAAATGCTGAAAGTGGTTGAGCATGCTTCATTATTCCACCTAAAAAATTATATGCAGTTTTACTTAAGCCTAGTCTATCGCTATTATCCAAAAACTTATTTTGTTTATCTTTCCATAACGAAACATGTGCATGACAACCATTACCAGTTAAATTTTCAAAAGGTTTTGGCATAAATGTTGCTCTTAAACCATGTTTTTCAGCTAAAGATTTAACCATATATTTAAAAAAAGTATGTCTATCTGCAGTTATCAAGCAGTCAGAATAATCCCAATTCATTTCAAACTGACCATTAGCATCTTCATGATCATTTTGATAAGGGCCCCATCCCAGCTCAATCATGCTGTCGCATATTTCTTTAATTAAATCATATCTTCTCATAAGTGCAGATTGATCATAACAAGGTTTTGGCTGAGTATCTCTGTCATCAGCAATTTTAGAACCGTCAGGTGAAATTAAAAAATATTCACATTCGACTCCAGATTTCATAATTAAATCTTTTTTTGAAAGTTTTTCTATTTGGTTTTTAAGCATTACTCTTGGTGAAGCTTTAACTTGTTTTCCACCCATCCATAAATCTGAAGCCAACCAACCAACTTCCTTATTCCATGGCAGCTGAATTAAACTGTTTGGATCTGGAATTGCAAACATATCTGTGTCAGCTGGACTCATGTCTAGCCAAGTCGCAAAACCTGCAAAACCTGCACCATTTTTTTGCATTTCACTTATAGCCTGGGCGGGAACAAGTTTTGATCGAAGAACTCCAAACAAGTCTACAAAACTTATTAAGAAATATTTTATCTTTTTTGATTTAGCTATAGAGCTTAAATTTTTAGACATAAATTAATCTAGCATATTTTTATTTAAAAAAAGAAGTAATAGTTTCCCAGTAAAATAATATATTTACAACAATAATAATAATAACCGCTATAATCGCACCATATTTTGCTTTAGGCCAAGCTAACCTTGCCATTTTACTTGGGGTTTTATTTTCTAAGTCTTTATCTTCCATAAACATTATAAATTTCATCATCAATTATAGCATTGAAAGAAATTGATCTTCTTTCTTCTTTCGTATCTTTAAAGGGAAAAACTGTATGCATTAAATAATTTGGAAAAAAATAAAAATCCCCAACAGATGGAGTTAAATCTAATGTCGAATGGCATAAAAACATCCTTGATCCATGTATTAACTGTAAATTGCCACCTCTATATGCAAGATTTTTTTCTTTTTGAGAGTGTGATCCCATACTTGTTGGAACTTTTAAAAAACCTGCTCCAGAAATATGTCCACCATGCCAATGAGTAGGATTATATTCATTTTCAAATTGCCTTACTATCCAAGAATTTTTTATTTCAAATTTTTTTACTTCTTTATTTGTTTCTAATTTAATCCATTGATTTACACATAATCCTAAAAAATTATACCAACCTGACTCTTTTATAAAATCATGCTCCAAAACTAACTCTTGAGTTACATCACCAACTAGGTTCTTTCCAACGTCCAATTCTTTACTTTTTTGTTTATCTTGAACGACTTTATCAACATAATTATTAAGTTTTGTAACTATTTCTTCTGGTATCCTCACATGAAAAATTGAAGGTCCAAATTTTTTTATAAGTCTAAATTGAATTTTATTTTCCATTTTTAAATTATAGTGGGAATTAGAAAAGTTTTAAATAACTTTTATATGCAAGTGATTTAAGGGGCGCAATAATAAAAGCGCCCCTTAAAAAGAACTTATTTACCAATCGGTAATATTACTTTTGTGGTCGTTTGCACTATGTCTTTTTCTAGCTAACTTCTCTAGCTCTTCGGACTCTTGCATATTAGCTAAAACATGCCAGCCAATCCAAATAACTATTCCAACTATTACTAGAAGAGTTTCTGTGCCAACTCCGGGATAAACTGCACCTGCAACTTCTTTAGCACTTAGATGATCTATCCAATTAGTTACTGTTGCCATAATTTATCTCCTTTACCTGGTTGATGAGGAAACTGCTTTTTCATCATTTTTAGAAGCTTCCATCATATTATAGTCTAGACCTGCAATCTCTACTTCCCGAGGAATTCTTAGTTTACCCATTCCATGAAGTATTTTTGCTATTATAAAACCTGGCAAGAAACCAAGTAGTCCAAACATTATTAATGCACCAATAAACATACCTAAAGGATTGATAGCTGCGTAGTTTGATCCATCCCACATAGCTCCAACGCTGTAACCAGACGACGGATAACCATTTAAAACAAATCCACAGATAACAAGACCAACAAAACCGGCATAACCATGAACCGCTACAGCACCAACTGCATCATCAATTTTGAACTTACGTTCAACCCAATAATGAAGTTTGTATGCAATAACAACACCGATCATACCAATGATCATAGATTGTATTGGATGATATAAGTCATTTCCTGCGGACGCACATATAATTCCCGCTAGACCACTTGAGTATGTCCAAAAAGGATCACCCTTAGCGACGATATATCCAGCTAATAAACCACCTGATAAAGACATCAAGAAGTTCATAGTAATACCACTAAGTGTAGTAGGGGTTACATATATGTTTGTTGCAGTCCAGTAAGTTACACCTTCCATACCGTACTCAGGCCCGAGATTGAATATTGGTATATTACATGCTGCATAAAATCCCCAGAACCCAGTATAAATTAAAAACAATCCAACTGTAACTAGCCAAGGATTTCTTGGTCCAATATTTCTTGGTTCACCACTTGATGAAAATTTACCAATTCTTGGTCCTAGAACTGCTAAAATACCTAGAGCAAATCCTCCTGCAATCGCGTGAATTACGCCCGATGCATAAGCATCGTGATATCCTAATAACTTTAACATCCATCCATCAAAGTGCCATCCCCATGCAGCATCAATTGTCCAGAATACTGATCCAATTGCTATTGCTAAAATTCCAAAAGCAAAAGTAGTAATTCTTTCAATTACTGCACCGGAAACGATTGATGCGGCGGTCCAAGAAAACAATAAGAACGCAGCCCAGAATACCCCAGAGATATGATCTCCTAAATTAATAGCCATTAATTGACTATTAGGTTGGTACCATTTTGCACTAAAGGTTGACTCGTCTGTTATTAGTGCAGCACTTTCATTCATAATTGAAGGTGCAAGACCTGGTCCTGTTGGAAACGCCCAGTAAATCCACCATCCAAAGAAAAACCAAGTTACTGTTACCAATGGTATAAGCATTGTGTTTTTCATAAGGGTGTGTTGGTGATGTTTATAACGTGATGCGCCTACTTCATACATACAGAATCCTACGTGTATTAAAAACATAAGTACTACAGTTATCCAGTAGTAAAATTCTGTAAATATGGTTGTAAGAGCGCTTAATTGATCAGTCATAATCTTCCTCCCATATTTAATTAAGAAACCTTATGAAAATTTATAGGTTGTGACAAACTAATCCGTCTGAAAAAACCTAATATAGACAACAACATATTAAAATAATATCAACTCAAGATTGTGTTATTTATAAGTTTAAAGCTATTACGAATCTTTAAATATAATTATTTGCAAACTGACCCAAAAATTTTATTAATTTAAAAATATTTGTTGTAGTCAATTCGTTATTAAATAATGGAAAAAAATTACAACAATGTGGAATTTGCCAAAAAGAAAAATAAATAATTGATAAAGGAACCAATAAATACCAAGAAAATATTATTTTTTGATTTTGATAACTATCAATTTTAATTAAAGAAATAAAAAATATAGAAACCAGATTTATATATATAAACCTTCCCCAATCAACTGCCACATATGAAATCAAAAAAGTTCCAACTATTGGTAAAAAAAATATTATTAGATTTATTTTTTTTTTAGAAATTCTTTTAAAAATTTCTCTTAAAGGATAATAAGCAATTAAAGATAGTAAAATAATAATAGAATACTTTGAAAAATAGTTAAATTTATCAATATATTCTTTTACAGTATTTATTCCATGATTTGTGTCTTTAATTAACCATTCAATTGCGCCACCCGACATGTTATAATTTTGATTTTCAAGAGATAAATAAATTTTTTCAACAATTTCCTTATCACCTGGATTTAAAATTGAAAATACAAAACAAATTAAAGATGGCAGCGAGAATAAAGTTAAATATATTATTCTCTTCTTATTTACTTCTACCTTTAGTAAATAGGAAACAATTATATAGGGTAAAAAAATTATAAATATTTCATGGGATAAAATTAAGAAAGAATAAAAAGCAAAAGTGGTAAAAAAAATTTTATCCAGTTTTTTTTCTTCAAATTTATTAAATGACCATACTAAAAAAGCAAAAAGAGAGAAAAAAATAATTTCCTTTCTAAAACCACCATAAAAATCAAATATTTGAAAATAAAATAAAAATGGAGAAAAAATTAAAATCCAATGATTTTTTAAATGGTTCTGTTGATTAATTGCTAAAAAAGAAAACAGGAAAAATAAAAAATAAAATAATATATGAGTATAAGATGTTATTAATCCAGGATTTGAATTTGTAAGGTAAGATAAATTTATAATTATCTCACCTATTAACCCCCGCCTTACAAATCCACCCTGATAATTTATCAGCCAGTCACCGATAGTAAAAGCTTCTTTGTGTTTATATAATTCAAAAGAGGTAATTGATGTTAATAAAAAAGAAACTAATAAAAATATAAAGATAAAATAAATTTTAAATGATCTACTGGTTAAAAACATAAATTTTATAAATCTGACTGATTTACAAAACTAATATATTTCTAGAACTTTAGATAGGCTTTCTTTAAATCTACCAAAGGATGATTTGGAGACATTTGAAATTTGACTAGTAATTCTCTAGCTATCATGTCTCTATCTTGTTGATTATCTGGTAATTTTATTTTTTTAGGAATAGTAACCCAACCATTTGCATTTCTATCAAAAACTGCAGGCCTATCCTCTTCATATCCCATGTGAACATCTTCTAACCAATTAAGATCATCCCATCCCATATGTTCTATATATTTTTTTAAGAAAGGAGTTAGTCTTTTATAATCAGGCAACAAATTGACGTCATATCTATAACCGATAGTCTGACCAATCATTTTTTCACGTGCAGTCTCTTTTTTCTTGCCTAGTTGGCCTTTATTTTCTTTTTTTTTGGTTTTCTTTTTTTTTGCCATATCTATTTAAATTTTATGAAAATCATCTACACCAACAGTATGATTAGTTCCTGATAATGGAACTTTTGCCAGTGCTGATGCTTCCATCGTTAGTGCAGCCATATCTTCCGGCTCTAAAGAGTGAATATTTGTTTTTCCACAAGCCCTTGCTAATAATTGTGCTTCTAAAGTCATTGTGTGTAAATAATTATAAACTCTTAACGCAGCATCATCAGGATTTAATCTTTTTCTAAGTTTTGGATCTTGTGTTGCAACACCCACTGGACATCTACCAGTATGACAATGATAACAATGTCCCGCTGGCACTCCCATTTCTTTTTCAAAATTAGATTCTGGTATCTCTTTATTACAGTTCAGCGCAATCATTGCGCCCGTTCCGATTGCAATAGCATCAGCTCCTAAAGCTAAAGCTTTTGCCATATCAGCACCGTCTCTTACGCCGCCAGCATAAATAAGTGTAACTTTTCCAGTTTTACCAACATCATCAATTGCTCTTCTTGCTTCTCTTATAGCGGCTATTCCAGGTATACCAGTATTTGCTGCAGCAATGTGTGGCCCTGCTCCAGTTGATCCTTCCATACCGTCAAGGTAAATAGAGTCTGGATCACACTTAGCAGCCATACGAACATCATCATAAACTTTTGCTGCTCCAAGTTTTAACTGAATTGGAACTTTATTTTTTGTTAATTCTCTAAGTTCTTGAACTTTTAAAGCTAAATCGTCCGGTCCTAACCAATCAGGATGTCTAGCAGGAGATCTTTGGTCAATACCAGCGGGTAAAGATCTCATTTCTGCTACTTGGTCAGTAACTTTTTGACCCATTAAGTGGCCACCCATACCAACCTTTTGTCCTTGTCCAATGAATACTTCTATTCCATCTGCAAGCTGCGCATGATGAGGATTAAAACCGTATCTCGATTGAATACATTGGTAATACCATTTTTCTGAATATCTTCTTTCATCTGGTATCATTCCACCTTCTCCAGAACATGTAGCTGATCCAGCCATTGTTGCACCTCTTGCTAAAGCTGTTTTAGCTTCATAAGAAAGAGCACCAAAACTCATTCCAGTAATATAAACAGGTATATCTAATTCAATAGGATTTTCACATCTAGGTCCTATTACTGTTTTTGTTTCACATTTTTCTCTATAACCTTCAATTACAAATCTTGTCAAAGTACCTGGTAAAAAAACCAAATCATCAAAAGTAGGAATTTTTTTCATTAATGCCATTCCACGCATTCGGTATCTTCCTAATTGTGCTTTAATATGTATGTCGTCAATTACTTCAGGGGTAAATATTGCATTATACCCTAATAAACTTTTATTTCTTTTTGCAAACTCACTCTTTCCATTTGAGTGACCATTACTTTTACCGTTATTTTTTCCGTTTTTTTTCTTTGCCATTATATAGCTCCTTTTTTTTCTGTTGGTTCTAAAGCGTCATAATTCCACAGTTTTTTACCTGCAACAATTTTTGTCATTTTAGAAACATCAAAATTATTACCAATCTCCGCAACTTTAAGTTTTCTAATTAACCATTCTATATCATTTTTTGTCATGGGGGCTTCTACCGCATCACTTCCAAATGATCCAATTTTCCCTCCAACATATATTGTTCCGTCATACATAGAGTCTCCTAGGTTAATACCAACATCACCTAATATAACTATTCTTCCTCTTTGCATCATAAAACCAGTAAATGCACCAGCATCACCTCCGACGATTATAGAGCCTCCTTTTTGATCAATTCCAGTTCTTGCCCCAACACTTCCTTTGCAAATCAAATCTCCACCTCTTATAGCAGCTCCAAAACATGAGCCTGCATTTTTTTCTATTACTACTTTACCCGCCATCATATTTTCGGCACAAGACCAGCCAACACGGCCGTTTACTCTAACTATTGGCCCATCAATTGATCCAACTCCAAAATATCCTAAACTTCCTTCAAAAATTAAATTAAGTTTATTTAGTATTCCAACTCCTAAACTATGTTTACCTTGTGGATTTTTAATAACTATGGTTCCGTAACCTTCGCTCATTAAACGATCAATCTTTTCATTAGCTTGTTTGCAATCCATGTCTTTAACATCCAACTCAGTTCTTTTATTAAAATCGACGTCATGAGTTCCCCAATAAAAGAAATTCTCTGCTTCATCAGGATTAAAAAATTTTTGCTGAGTTTTTCCTGTTAAAACTTCAGAGTGCAAGCCCATTGATTGGGCTTTTGTTTTTTTTGTATCTGTTTTTAGATTTGCCATACTTTTACTTCTCCATCAAATGGGTCGTAAGTATCTATTTCTTGCGGAAGAATAGATCTTATAGCTATTTCCTCAGAACCCATCGCAACCAATTCATCAGATTCATACAATACTAATGGTTTTGCAGCCATAGTATCTTTTGCCATTCCTAATGAATCTTTTGTTGCAACAAAATATGTAAAAACACCATCAAGTCCTGTTAGAGATTCTTTCATTCCTTCTTCTAAAGTTGCACCGTTTCTCATTTTTTCTGCAAGAAAAACTGCAATCAACTCAGAATCACATTCAGACATAAATCTCATACCTTTATTTTCAAGAACTCTTCTGTTATTCCAATAATTCGTCAATTGACCGTTATGGACTACAGATACATCAGCAAAAGGGTAGCCCCAGAAAGGGTGGGCTGATTTAATATCTACACCTGACTCTGTTGCCATTCTTGCATGTCCAATACCGTGTGTGCCTTGTACTTTGTTTAAACCATATCTTTCAGATACAGCTGTTGCATCTCCTAAATCCTTTATAAGTTCAAGGGATTTTCCAATTGAAAGTATTTCAACACTTTCTATACTTTCAAGAGCTTTTGAAAATTCCATTAAATCATTATCATATTTCATTTCATATCTGTAAGAATATGGGGTCAGTCTATCTTCTTTAACAATTGTTGCACCTAATTCAGAAAGTTTTTTATCTACAAGTTTTTTTCTTTCATCGTAAACACTTTCATCTTCATTTACCGAAGTACTTCCTTCACCCACATTTTCTCCAACTTTAAATCTTAAGATAAAATTTTGGCCATCATTATTGGCATAAAGGGCATATCCAGTTGAGTCTGGACCTCTATGTTTTAAGGCCTGAAGCATATTTTGAAGTTCTTCACCAACGTTTGATGATTTACCTCTATGAATTAGTCCAGCTATTCCACACATATTTTTTTCCTTCTTTAATTTATTAAGGCAAACAATCCAAGTATGTATCAAGATCCCATTGCGTAGTCGCACCTAAGAATTTTTCCCACTCATCATTTTTATACCAGTGAAAAACTTTATACATTTCATCAGGCATTGCCGATTTAATAACTTCATCTTCCGCCAATCTATCTAAGGCTTCACCTAAGCTTAGCGGTAGTTTTTTTACATCTTTCCCAGCTTTTTTAGCTTCATACATACTTCTAGACTCTGGCTTAGATGGTTTTAGATTTTTTGAAATACCATGGTCACAAGCTTTCAATAAAGCTGCACCTAGTAAATAAGGATTATGCATTGAGTCAACTGATCTATATTCAAATCTTCCTGGAGCAGATACTCTTAATCCACAAGTTCTATTTTGATATCCCCAATCAGCATAAACTGGAGCCCAGAATCCTTGATCCCAAAGTCTTCTGTAGGAATTAACAGTTGAAGATCCTAAAGCAGTCAAAGCAGGCAAGTGCTCCATTATTCCTGCAATGGATTGTAAACCAATTTTACCAGGTAACTGCATATCTTTAGTGTCAGGCATAAATGTATTTGTGCCACCTTGCACATAACCAAATACTTCCTCTACTCCTGGTAGTTGTTTATGACCCAATTTGTTTGTTACAACTTTTCCACCTTTCCATAAAGACATGTTAGTATGGCAACCACTTGCAGATACACCCATAAAAGGTTTTGTCATAAAACATGCTATTAAATTGTGTTCTCTAGCTACTTGCGCACAAATTTGTCTATAAGTAGAAAGTCTGTCAGCGTTTCTTAAAACATTATCAAATGTCCAGTTCAACTCTAACTGTCCTGGAGCATCTTCATGGTCACCTTGTATCATATCTAAACCCATGGCTGACGCGTACTCAATTACCTTCATAAATACAGGTCTTAATGATTCAAATTGATCAATGTGATAACAATAGGGTTTAGAGAAACCTGAGCCTGTGGGACTTCCATCAGGATTTTTTGTCAGCCACATCATTTCAGGTTCAGTACCAACTCTCAATTCTAAACCATGTTTTTTCTGAAATTCATCCATAAATATTCTTAGGTTTCCTCGACAATCAGAAGTTAAATGTCCTCCTGGATTTTCTCTTTCTTCTCTGTTTCTAAAACATGTAACAAAAACTCTTCCAATTCTTTTGTCCCAAGGTAATTGACAGAAAGTTTCTGGATCAGGTATACCAACTAATTCCATTGCTTCAGGACCGTAACCGATATAATTTTTATGTCTGTCTACAAATAAGTTTGCAGTAGATCCATAAACTAATTGAAAACCTTTTTCAGCTGTTCTTTCCCAATGATCTGCAGGAATTCCTTTTCCAACAACACGTCCTGTTACAGATATAAATTGGTAATAAATGTATGTAATTCCTAATTCGTTTATTTTTTCTCTAACTTTTTTTACCAGTTTTGCTCTACCTGGTTGGTTCACATGTTTTTCTAGATCTGTCATTTTCCCCTCATAGTATTTTAAGATCAAAAAGGTAACTGAAAATAAAACTTCTGTCTACTCAGATAAACTAGCTCCATGGAAATGGACTGTTCGAAGTGGGGTGAAGTTCACCTTTCGCGTACCGATTGTATCTAAATGGTTTAAGTAAATCACTTTCATGACCTAAAATTTCTTGAGCAACTAAATGCCCAACACCAATCATTTTATAACCATGATTTGCATCAGCAATCATATATACGTTTTCGAAAAACCTATCAAAAATTGGGAAAGAGTCTGGCGTTAAACATCCAAGACCGCCCGAAGGACCTTTTCTATATAGATTTGATTTTCCAACAAATCTTTTTTGACAATGTGCTAATGCTGAAGACCACATGTCTGAAAATTCATCTGTAGTTTGATATTCCGGGGAATCTATTCCATACGGATCAACATTAACTTTATCAAAATGTTTTTGTACTATGTATGGAGAAGTTCCGCCCTGCACACCCAAACCTTCAATATCTGGTTTGTAATATATTCCCCATAATTTATCTGTTATTAATCTTTTGTCTTTATCAGAATATAATGGTGCATCAGTATCAACATGTATAACAGGAGGTTGTTTGCCATCGTTAGTCCTCAAATAGTCAGCATCAACTCCCAAAACACCTTCTTGTAAAAACCAGTATTTCCACATCTCTACTTCATGTAATTTTCCATCTTGTCCTTTAATTTCTGTAGTCTTTGGAAGTTCAAGCATATTCCAAAAATCTCTTACCCATGGACCGGCTCCGACTACAACTTGATCACATTCAATTGTTCCTTTGTCAGTAACTACTCCAGTTACGGCATTACTGTTACTTCCTCTTTTAAAACCTGTTACTTTAACTCCCTTATGAACATTAACCCCATTTAAATTTGCTTTGTTTTCTAGAGCTTTGATAGAGTCTTTATTAAAAGCATATCCTCCTTTTTTTTCATGCAGGACAGATGTGATACCTTGAGCTTGCCAATCATCAAAAATACCTTTCATATATTTCGTGCAGTCTTTTTCTCCTTCAATAAATACCGACTCATACCCAATTGCTTTTTGTTGCTCGTAAATGCTCGAAACATCTTTATGCATTACCTCTGGAGAGATTTGCATATATCCCACTGCATTGTATTTAAATGCTTTTGGATCACTTTCCCAAACTTTAACTGAATGAGCCATTAATTCTCTCATTGCTGGCTGAAAATAATTATTTCTTACAACACCACATGCAATTCCACTTGCTCCTGCTGCCGTATCTTTTTTTTCTAAGACTACTACTTCACCTGGATTTTTATAAGTTTCAGATAATTTCCATGCTGTGCTCAGACCATGAATTCCACCACCAATTATTACTACTTTAGCTTTAGTTGGTAATTTTGACATAAATCAATCTAATACTGAATCTGTAACAAATACAAAATTTTTATTAAAGTTTTTTTTAAATATCTAAAAAGTATATATAAAAATAATACCTTAATTATGCTATTTATAGCTCCATTTTAAAAATATAATAATTTTATGAGCCATAAATATTACAAACCGGCAAAATCTAGGTTGCAGAGAAGTGAATTGGCAGTGCCGGGATCATCGCCCAAGATGTTTGAAAAAGCTCTAAATTCAAAAGCAGATTATATTTTTTTAGATTTAGAAGATGCAGTTTCGCCTAATGATAAAGTTCCAGCTAGGAAGAATGTAATTAAAGCACTTAAAGAGATAAATTGGAGAGAAAAGGGCAAATCCATTTCTGTAAGAATAAATAGTTTAGATACACATTATATGTATAGAGATCTAATAGAAATAGTAGAGGAAGTAGGTGAATACATTGATACAATATTATTACCTAAAGCAGGTACATCGAGCGATGTGTATTTAGTGGATTGTTTATTAACTCAAATTGAAACTAACAAAAAAATTAAAAATAGAATTGGAATAGAGTGTTTAATAGAAACAGCATTAGGAATGTCAAATATAAAAGAAATTGCACAATCAAGTCCTAGATTAGAAGCTCTTCATTTTGGCGTAGCAGATTATGCAGCTAGTTTAAGAGCAAGAACAGTAGTTATAGGTGGTTTAAATCCTGACTATCCAGGAGATCAATGGCATCATGGTTTATCCCAACTTGTAATGACATGTAGAGCATATGGTCTAAGAGCAATTGACGGACCTTTTGGAGATTTTAATGATCCAGATGCATACATAGAGTCTGCCAAAAGAGCAGCGGCGATTGGAATTGAAGGAAAATGGGCAATTCATCCTTCACAAATAGATCTTGCTAATAAGGTTTTTTCACCACCGGAGTCTGAAGTAAATAAAGCAAAAAGAATTATAGAAGAACTAGATAAAGCTGCAAAAGAGGGCAAAGGTGCAGCTCAACTAGATGGAAGAATGATAGATGCTGCCTCAGCGAGAATGGCAGAAAATGTTGTAAATATAGATAAACTAATTAAGAATAAATAAAATGGACATTCACGAATACCAGGCAAAAAAAATACTATCAGGTTTTGGAGTAACAATTCCAAGAGGTGGAATTGCTTATAGTCCTGAAAACGCAGAAAATAAAGCAAGAGAACTTGGTGGTTCGAAATGGGTAGTAAAAGCACAAGTTCATTCTGGCGCTAGAGGAAAAGCAGGAGGCATAGTTTTATGTAATTCACCTTTAGAAGTTGCACAAGCAACAGATAAATTACTTGGAAAAAAATTAGTAACAAATCAAACTGGCCCAAGTGGAAAAATTATTAATAGAGTTTATATTGAAGAAGCAACGGATATTAAAAAAGAGCTCTACCTTGGTTTAGTATTTGATAGAAGTTCTGAAAGCATTATGGTTGTGGCTTCTACAGAGGGTGGAATGAGCGTTGAGGAGATTTCAAAAGAAAAACCTGAAACAATTATAAGATCTAAAATTGAAGTTGCAGTAGGAATGCAACAATTTCAAGCTAGAGAAATAGCATTTGGTCTAGGTATTGATCCAAAACTTATATCAAGAATGGCCGACACCATTATTGGATGTTATAGAGCTTTCAGCGAACTTGATGCTACTATGGTTGAGGTCAATCCAATGGTAATATCTAATCAAGGTCAAATTTTAGCTTTAGATTGTAAAATGAGTTTCGATAACAATGCTTTATTTAGAAGAAGTCAAGTTTCTGAGTTGAGAGATAAAACTCAAGAAAACCCAAATGAAGTTTACGCCTCAGATAGAGGTTTAAATTATGTAAGCTTAGATGGAAATATAGGTAACATAATAAATGGCGCTGGTTTAGCCATGGCTTCAATGGATATGATAAAACTAGCAGGCGGAGAGCCTGCAAATTTTCTTGATGTTGGAGGTGGCGCTACACCTGAAAAGATAGTCAAGGCTTTTAAATTAATTTCAATGGACGAAAAAGTAAAAGTAATATTAGTTAATATATTTGCAGGAATTAATAGATGCGATTGGGTTGCTGAAGGAATAGTTCAGGCACTTGAAAAAATAGATGTTAAAGTACCATTAGTCATTCGCCTAGCAGGAACAAATGTAGAAAAAGGTAATAAAATTCTTAAGGATAGCAAGATAAACTACATCGAGGCAAATACTTTAGAAGATGCAGCTAATAAAGCCGTAAAAGCATTGGGAAAATAAAATGACCGTCCTTATAGATAAAAATACAAAAATATTAATCCAGGGATTTACTGGTAAAATGGGATCTTTCCATGCTGAGGAAATGATTAAGTATGGCTCAAATGTTGTGGGAGGAGTAACGCCAGGTAAAGGCGGATTAAAACATTTAAACCTTCCTGTCTTTAATACTGTTAAAGAAGCAGTCAATCAAACAGGTGCATCTGCTTCAATTTTATTTGTGCCACCTGCTTTTGCAGCAGACTCAGCTATGGAAGCTGCAGATGCTGGAATTAAAACATGCGTTGCAATAGTTGACGGAATACCATCTCATGACATGATTAAAATAAAAAGATATATGAGAAGGTATTCAAGAATCGACAAAATGACATTGATCGGACCTAATTGTGCAGGCGTTATTAGTCCGGGAAAAGCAATGTTAGGAATAATGCCTGGACATATATATAAAGAAGGTCGTGTCGGTATTATTGGAAGATCAGGAACACTCGGATATGAAGCCGCACAACAATTAAAAAATTTGAATATTGGTGTATCAACTAGTGTAGGTATTGGGGGAGATCCAATTAATGGAAGTTCTTTTAAAGATATTTTAGAAAAATTTGAAAAAGATGAAGAAACAGATGCAGTGCTTATGATTGGCGAAATAGGCGGTCCTCAAGAAGTTGCAGCAGGAAAATTTGCCAAAGAAAATATGAAAAAACCAGTTATAGCTTACATCGCAGGTTTAACCGCTCCAAAAGGTAGAGTGATGGGCCATGCAGGGGCAATTGTGTCTGCGTATGGAGAGAGCGCTGTTGAAAAAGTTGAGCTATTAAAAGAATGTGGAGTTACTATTTCTAAAAATCCCTCAGTTATGGGAGAAACAGTAAAAGCAGCTTTAAATGGCAAAACGACTTAAACATAAAATTGCAAATATTGAGCTTTCAAAATTAGTTAGTTTATTAGGAAAAATATTAGGAGTAGTTGTAAAAGAACAAGAAGGTAAACTACTTTATAACAAAATTGAGCAAATAAGATATTTATCTAAAGCAAGCAGAGGGGCTAAAAGTAAACAAAAAATAAAATTAAATGAAACTAAGCAATTTAGAAAATTGATAAGTAGCATTAGCAAATTAAACCCATCACAATCATTAATAATAGCAAGATCTTTTAGTAAATTTTTAAATTTTTCTAATTTAGCAGAGTCACTAGATAATGTTCACAAGGTAGAAGAGGGCAAAATTCAACAAGCTAGAGGTAACGACGAATTTACTTTACTTGAGGAGGTAATTGATAAACTCTTGAAGAAGAAAAAAATATCAAAAGAAAAATTTTATAATTTATCTAAAAGCTTAAATATAGAACTTGTACTTACAGCACATCCAACTGAAGTTAAAAGAAGAACACTTATACAAAAATATACAAAGGTAAATGATATTTTAGAAAAATTTAATAAATCAAGAATTTTTAAGATAAAAAATATAGAAAAAGAAAATAAAATTTTAGAAAAAAAACTTCATGAACAAATTACATCAATTTGGAAAACCGATGAGCTTAAAAGATCAAAACCAACTCCTGTTCAAGAAGCAAAATGGGGTCTAGCAGTCATCGAGGATAGTTTATGGAATTCTATTCCAAAAATTTGTTCTAGATTAGATGAAGCAGTTCAAAGATATTCAGGCAAACAATTACCAATAAACTATTCACCATTTAAATTTGGATCATGGATGGGTGGGGATCGGGATGGCAACCCAAATGTTAATCATAAAATCACTAAAGAGGTAATATTGTTATCAAGATGGGAGGCTGCGAATTTGTATGAGAAAGAAATAACAAAAATTATACAAGATCTCTCAATGCATGAATGTTCTAACGAAATCAAAAAGAAAACAGGTGAAAGTCAGGAACCTTATAGGGTTTATCTTAGACCGGTTAGAAGTAAATTGCAAAAAACTCAAAAGGAAATCGAACTTTATTTGCTCAAAAGAAAAAAATTTAATGATAAATTAATTGTGAATTCTATAAATGAAATAATAAATCCTTTAGTGGTAGTTTATAACTCTCTGTGTAAAATAAAATGTAAAGCGTTAGCAGATGGATCAGTTTTGGATCTAATTAGAAGAGCTTATGCATTCGGTCTCAATCTTGCAAAATTAGATATAAGACAAGAAGCCTCAAGACATACAGATATAATAAGTAAAATTTATAAACATAAGTTTAAAAAAGATTATTTGAAAATTGATGAAAAAGAAAAAATATCTTTTTTAATCAAATCTCTAAAGTCAAATAAAAAGATTCTTAGTAAAAAAATAAAATTTACAAAAGATGAAAAAGAAACTTGGGAAACGTTCAATATGCTATCACATACACCATATGAGTGTTTAGGAGCTTATATAATTTCAATGGCCTCGTCTGCCTCAGACATTCTATCTGTAATGCTTTTGCAAAAAGAATCAGGAATGAAGCAATATTTAAGAATTGTTCCATTGTTTGAAACATTGCAAGATTTGAACAACTCTGAATTAGTTATGAAAGAGATCTATAAAATTAAGTTTTATTTAAAAAAATTTAAAAATCTCCAAGAAGTAATGATTGGCTACTCTGACTCAAGCAAAGATGCTGGAAAATTTGCTGCAGCATGGGCGCAGTATCGCGCACAAGAAAACTTACAAAACTTGTCAAATAAATTTAAAGTAAAATTAACTTTGTTTCATGGAAGAGGAGGATCAGTAGGAAGAGGTGGTGGACCGATTTATCATGCATTACTATCTCAACCACCAGGAACTGTTAATGGGAGAACTCGAGTTACAGAACAGGGAGAAATAATTCAACAAAAGTATGCAACTGAGTCATTGGCTGAATATACCTTAGGAACATATTTAGGTTCAGTAGTTGAGGCATCTTTATCACCACCACCTAAACCAAAAAGTCAGTGGAGACTTTTAATGGAGAAGATGTGTGAAATATCAAAAAATTCCTACAGAAAAAATTTAATGGATAAAGAATTTTTAGATTATTATTTTAAGGTTACTCCACAGAAAAAATTAGAGTTTCTTTTTATTGGATCAAGGCCTTCTAAGAGAAATAAATCAAATGATATTAAGGGATTGAGAGCAATACCCTGGGTATTTGCTTGGACACAAATCAGGTTTTTAATTCCTGCGTGGCTTGGTACGTATGAAGCCATTAATTATGCAGTAAAGAATAAAAAAGCAAATACACTTAAACAAATGATTATTAATTGGCCGTTTTTTAATTCAAAAATGGATATGTTAGATTGGGTTTTAGTCAAAACAAATCAAAGAATTGTAAAGTTTTATGAAGAGTGTTTAGGAGATAATTATACTAGTAGGACTGGGGAAAAATTAAGAAATAATTTATCTAAGTTAATATTATTAAACAAATTATTAATACCAAAGAATATAATTGAACAGAGAAGAGATTACAGGGACAGGGTGAGAATAAGAAACACCTATGCAGAAGTACTGAATATATTACAGGCAGATATACTAAAGAAACTATCAAGTAAAAAAATTAAAAATTCAGATAAAAAGATACTCAATGATGCATTATTGATAACAATTGCAGGTATAGCGGCAGCGATGAAAAACGTTGGCTAAATAGAAATTTCCCTTAGTTTTTTTAGATAGTTTTCAAATTCTTCTACAAAGCTTTCGGTAGGTTTAATTCTTTTTTTCCTTTGATCCTCTGATGTTTTTTCAAGAAAAAAAAAACCTTTCTCACAAGCCTCATTTATTATTAATGCAGATTTAGGTCTTGATGTTTTAAATAATTTTGTTTTTAGCTCCTCAACTGTTATTGGAATATTTTGTTTATAATATGCCATAATTAATAACATCATATGGTAGTGGGACGGCGACTTTCTAAAAAAGTAATTACTTGATGTATGTGATTGTTTCATTTGTTCTTCCCAAAATTCAAGTAAAGCTTTTGTACTTTTCATTATGATCTAACTCTTGTTTTTTGAGGATCAAAATGGGGGAATGGAACTATCTTTGCTGGTATTCTCTTTTGATGACCATCAATTTTTCCTACCTCAACCTCAGTTCCAACTCCAGAATGACCTACATCTATTCTGCATAAAGCAATATTTTTATTTAAAGTTGGAGATATACATCCGCTTGTTATTATTCCGACTTGAGATCTACCAATGTGTACACAATCACCATGATTAGCTTTTTCTTTACTAACTAATTCAAGACCAACTAATTTTTTTTGTGGATTTTCTTTTCTTTTTATTAAACTTTCCTTGCCAATAAAATCCTCTGTCTTTGTTTTTAATGGTACTGTGAATCCAACACCAGCTTCAAAAGGATCAACTTGTCCATCAAACTCATTTCCAAACAAAATTAAACCTGCTTCAATTCTTAATAAATCAAGTGCTCCAAATCCTGCGGGTATTAGACCTTCGTCTCGTCCATTTTCCATGACAACATCCCAAACTTTTGGTGCATCAGACGGATGACACCATATTTCATAACCTAATTCTCCTGTATATCCAGTTCTTGATATCATTAATGGTATTCCACTTAATTCTTTAACTCTACAAATTGTGAATCTAAACCACTGTAATTCTGATATTTTTGGTTGGGTTGGAGGTGTAAATATAAATTTTTCTAGAATTTTTCTGCTATTTGGACCTTGTAAGGAAATGTTATTTATTTGATCAGTAGAATTTTTAATTCGGACTTTAAAATTCTTTTTCTTTGCTTGTTCTTTCAACCATTCTCCAGCATATTCATCTCCACAGATCCATCTAAAACCATGATCGCTCATTTTTAATAACGTTCCGTCATCAAACATTAGTCCATTTTCATAACACATAGAGGAATATACTACTTGCCCAACTGAAAGTTTTTTAATATTTCTAGTTAAAGTATAATTCATTAATTCTTCAGCATCTGGCCCAAGTATTTCGAATTTTCTTAAAGATGAAAGATCAATAATTACTGCTTTTTCTCTACAGGCATTATATTCATTTATTAACCCGTGTTTTGTATAATCGTTTGGCAACCAGTAACCTCTAGCGTCAACAAAATTTCTTGTAAGTTTAGAAGTACGTTCATAGAAACCCGTATTTTTTGTAAGTTTTGGTTCAGAGTCAGTTTTCATTCTAAAAGCAAATGATTTAGTAAATTCCTTTTTTTTATCATAAGTTCTAACAAAAATATCAGTCGGATTCCATGAATTACATGGATCAATATCGCTTGGACATGCTGATGTTCCGCAAGTTAAATCTTTAAGTGCTCGCATTATTACATAATCTCCAGGTCTTGCAAAAGACTCGTCTGAAAGAACAGAGTTTTGCCCTCCTGCGGAGGTGTTAAAGAAAAGGTTTATTGCATGCCATCCCTTTTGACGTTTCACTCCGAATTTCTCCATTGAGTCGCTTAGATTATCCGAACAGTTTGGATGCCCAAAATAACCTGAATCCTCATAGTATTTTGCAGTACATGCTAAATTAAAAGTATCATGCCTTCCTACTGTATCTCTAATTACCTCTACCAAAGGCTCATGATCGGTATCGTAAAATTTTGAATATAAACCAGGACCAGGAAAGGTATTTCCCATAAAAGTTCTCGTAGTTTGCCAATCTAAACCTTTTTCGATTCCTTTATTAAGCTTGTTTGTATCGAAAGCAACAAAATCAGAGCATTGTCTTCCAGTTGGACAAATAATTTGAATATAATCACCTTCTTTCACTTCAAATGATATAGCGGTTTGTTTTTCTATATTTGTTTCATTTAAAGGATCAAACATGGGATCAGGTATTATAGAGTGTTCTTTATCATTTATAATATTTGCTCTTTTAACAAACAACGTTAAGTCTGTAGGAGGATTTTGTTCATGAACCAGCATTTCATTTCCCGGAGCAGCAAAGACACAATAACATTTATCTTTTGACTTTAATTTTACTTTATCTCCCCAAGGAGTGTCTTTATCAAAGACTACCGAGGACTTTGATTTTAAAATATCGAGGTTTCTCTTCTTAAGTTGATAAGAGGCAATTTTTGAGCTTTCATCTTTTTTAGTTAAAATTTTTTTTATTTCTGAGTCTGTTTTATTTTCTTTTAGATTTAGAATACCTACTTCAGATTTGCCATCTTTATTGAATACTGCAATTTCACAAATTTGATTTCCCTCATTATTCACGATTTCAATTTCATCTTCTGGAAGAATTTGAATACCGGTTAATCCACCACCATTTACAACATATCTTTCAACTCCAGGTGGTAGCACATTTAATCCTGGTTCTTTTATTTTAAGACTAGTCATCGCAATAATACTCGGTTTTTTTTATGTCTATATTATATAAATATGTTCTAGTTGACTATAAATTTACTTAAGCACATAATTAATTATCTTAATATTAAGGAAAGGGGAAAAAATGAGAAAAATCATATCTCTTTTATCTGCTTTAATTATTTCAGTTGTTTCATTCACTGGAATAGCTAATTCGGCGGATAGTAAGAAACCTATCGTTATCCCAACACACAATTGGTCAAGCCAAATTGTTATGGCTTATGTAATTGGTGGAATTTTTGAAAGCATGGGAAATAACGTAAAATATGTAAACGCTGACTCTCAAGCAGTTTATGAATCTATAAGAATTGGTGATGTAACTATATCACACGAAGTTTGGGAATCTGCATTTGGTAAATCATTTACAACGGCTTTAGATAAAGGTGGTTTACTTGACTGGGGAGATCACGAAGCAAGAACTCTAGAGGATATGGGATATCCAAACTGGGTTGTTGAAAAAGGATTGTGCCCAGGTTTACCAGACTGGACAGCTCTTAAAAACCCAGACTGTGCTAAAAACTTTACAACACCTGACTCTCCAGATGGAAAAGGAAGAATGTTGGAAGGTCCACAAACTTGGCATGGTGACTTAATCCCTCAAAGAGTTGATGCTCTAGGATTAGGAGATCTTTGGTGGGTTAAATTTGCAGGAAGTGCCGATGCACTTTGGGCAGAGTTAAAAGCAGCTGAAAAAGAAGGAAGAGGAACAATCATCTTTAACTGGACACCAAACTTTACAGATGGTGCTGGTTTTACATTTATCGATTTCCCTCCATACACAGCTGGTTGTAGACCAGAAGATGGCGGAGATGGAAAATGTGGTTCGCCAGATGGTTATTTGAAAAAAGCAGTTAATGCTGACTTTCCAAAAACTCATCCAAAAGCAGCAGCAGCGTTCAAAAAACTTTCTTTCTCAACAAGTCAGATTGGTGCAATGGCAGCTTTAGTTGACCTTGACAAAATGACTCACGAGGATGCAGCAAAAAAATGGCTGAAAGATAACGAGAAAGTTTGGAAAGCTTTTACTAAATAAGGTAAAGAGCTACTAAATCTTTAAATCTCTCCCAACTACGTTGGGGGAGATTTTTTTTTACAAAATTAAATGATTAAGTATTTTTTAAGTATATTTATTAGTTTATTATTTTTTAATCAAACTCTAGCAAACGATGTTAGCATTAAAGAAAATATTGATCTTGAGTATGTTTGTGATCTAGAAAAAAGAATAATAAAAAATTCAGAATACAATTATCAAACTTTTTTAGCCAAAGATTTAAATGAAAAAGGCTTAGATAAATTTGAAATTTTATCAAAAAAACCTCAAACCCTTTTAATTAAGGGATTATCATTATTTCTCTCAGATTCATCAAAATTAAATGTTAAAGTTGTAAATAAAGATGTGGTTTTGTTTAAATCAATTGATCAAAAAAAAAACTATTCAGAATCGGGAATTATCACAAGAAAAACAGGGGAGTTAATCCATGAAATTACGAAAAATATCAAAAGTGAGAATGCAGAAAAATATATTTCAATTTATTCATGCAACAAACATGACAAAAAAGTCTGATTTTTTTTTTGAGTAATTTTGTGTAAAGTACTATTATGAAAAAATACCTCATCACTACAATTTTAAGTTTATTAATTACCTCAGTTGCTTTAGCAAGAAGCACAGGATGTAAAGAGGGTAATTGTGAAAATGGTTTTGGTAAATGGGTTTATACAGATAAAACTACTTATGAGGGTGAGTGGGTAGGTACAAAAAAAAATGGACAAGGAGTTGAAACTTGGCCCAATGGATACATTTATAAAGGTGAATTTAAAAACAGTGAGTGGAGTGGAATTGGTATTTTAACTTTTCCAGATGGCTCAACTTATGAAGGTGAGTGGGCCAAAGGATTTATGAACGGCAAAGGAACTTTTACTTGGGCTGATGGAACACAAAAATCAGGCAATTGGAAAAATGGAAAGTTACAAGAATAAATGTCTAGAGAAAATTATTTAAATAAGATTAAAGATTTACCTGAGAATGCAAAACAATTTGGTGGTTTAGTTATGATAATTCTAGTTATTATTTCCTCTTTTTTTGTTTTAAATATTATTTTTGGTGGCGGCGATGAATTAGTAAGAAAAATGAAATTAGAGGAGGAAAGAATTGCACAAGAAAAAAAATTAAGCGAATTAATATCAAAGCTACCTTCAGGAATATTAGTAACTTTTGATGGTACAGATCATCATAAGTTAACAAATGAAGTATATGAACAAGTTTGTAAGGCAACAAAACTAATTCCTCAAAGGGCAATTATGGGTGCAAATTTCTTAAATTTTAGAGCACATGAAATTTATACAATTAATGGCAATAAAATTGACGAAACATTTGTTAAGTGGGATGGAGAAAATAATAAGTGCTTTGCAGGTTTTACAGTGAGTGGAAATAATGTTGGAGTTAATGAATCAGTAACAGTTAGTGGAGAAGCATTAAGTTTTTTAAGTACAGGAATTGATACTAGAGTTTATTTTATTAAAAACTTTTAAGGAGAAACTATAATATTATGGATTTAATTTTATCTAAATTTCATATAACCTAATTAATTATTTATGTCCGAGCCAGTAATCAAATGTGAAAATGTTTATAAAATTTTTGGAGCAAACGCTCAAAAAATGCTTCAAGATTCAAATGGCAATGTAGATGCTAAAACTTTTCAAGAAAATGGATGCATTGTTGGTGTTAATAATGCTTCATTTGAAGTTTCAAAAGGTGAAATGTTAGTTGTGATGGGCTTGTCTGGTTCAGGTAAATCAACATTATTAAGATGTATTTCAAGATTAACTGATGCAACAGGTGGAAAAATTTTTATCGAAGGCCAAGATTTATTAAAACTAAATAATAAAGATCTCATTGAACTTAGAAGAAATAAAATGGGAATGGTTTTCCAAAGCTTTGCTTTATTGCCTCATAAAACTGTTGTGGAAAATATAGCATTTCCACTTCAAATTAAAGGAGTCAAAACTGAAGATAGTATAAGCAAAGCAATGGATATGGTTAAATTAGTTGGACTTGATGGAAGAGAAAACTATTTTCCAAGAGAACTCTCAGGAGGACAGCAACAGCGAGTTGGTATTGCAAGATCATTAGCTGTTGAACCAGACATTTGGTTTTTAGATGAACCTTTTTCAGCTTTAGATCCATTGATTAGAAAAGAGATGCAAGATGAGTTTCTAAGACTTCAAGAAAAATTACAAAAAACAATTATGTTTATTACTCACGATTTTGATGAAGCTTTAAAACTAGCTGATCGTATAGCAATTATGAAGGATGGTATAATTGAGCAGTTAGATACGCCCGCTAATATTGTTTTAAATCCAGCTACTGAATACGTAAGAAAGTTTACAGAGGAAGTGCCTAGAGAAAAAGTTTTATTAATTGAAGATGTAATGGATATTTCTAAAGATAATCTTGGAAATTTAAAAGTTTCGAAAGATGAAATTATTGAGAATGTTGCTGAAAAAATTCTTACTCAGGATAAATCAGTAGCTGTAGTAGATAATAATAATAAAATCATTGGCTCTATTAACCCAAATAAAATAATCAATACAGTTTTTGGAGGAAGAAAAAATAGTAATTAATTATGGAACTTTTCAAGAAATATCCTAAAACTTTTCAATGGTTATTTTTATTATTTGTTTTTTTTGCTCTATGTTTTGCAATAGAAGTTCCTGAAACATATAAATTTATTCGAGGCCAAGCAGAATTCGTTAAGGATCCAAATCAAAGCAGTTATGTGTTTTTAGGCAAAGAAGTAAGATACTATGCTTTCGATGTCTTCTGGAGATTACCTCCGTTGCTAGGATGGTTGCCTATTTGGATAAATGACTCATTATTTTTCCTAATGAACGAATGGATGCCAATCGAAGTTTGGAATGAAGATACTCAAGAATTTAAAAGTCGTCCTATAATTTTACAAATAAGTAGAAATTTAACAGCATTTATGACCTTTCTAATACAGTTGATTAGAGAGATTTTATTAGGAGGTTTAGAAACTATAGTAGCTTTTACAAGTTGGGATTGGATAGATAAAAATCCTTGGGCTGAATTACCAGGATTACCGTGGACAATTGTTGCTGTAGGCGCAGCATTACTTTCATATAAACTTAGTGGCAAAGGTCTAGCTTTGTTTGCAGGTTTAACTATGGTTTATATTTCTATATTTGGTCAATGGAAACCTTCTATGCAAACTCTTTCATTTATACTGGTAGCAGCACCGTTGTCATTTATTTTTGGCCTAGCTTTAGGTATAGCAGCTTTTAAAAGTAAACGTGTTGAGAAAGCTTTGTATCCAATATTATTAGTGATGCAAACAATGCCACAATACGCAGTACTGGTTCCGGCGCTTGTTCTTTTCGGAGTAGGCGATCATGCTGCAGTAATAATAACTATGGTTGTAGCTGTACCTCCGATGATTTTATTAACTATATTAGGTTTAAGAGCGGTACCCCCAGAAGTTATTGAAGCTGGTAGAATGAGCGGATGTAATAATTGGCAACTAATGTTCAAAGTATTAATCCCTACTGCAAGAAGAGATATATTAATTGGTGTAAACCAGGTTATCATGGTTTGTTTTTCGATGGCAGTTATTTCTGCTTTTATTGGTGCAAAAGGTTTAGGGTTTAATTTATTATTGGCATTAAATCAGTTAAATATTGGGTTAGCACTAGAAGCAGGTTTATGCATAAGCTTGATTGCAATTTTATTAGACAAAATGTCTTTAGCTTGGGCAAACAAACAAACCGATTATTTTGGTAATCTAACTTTCTATCAAAGAAATAAAAATATTTTATTTTTTGGAGCAACTGTAATTATTGGAATATTGTTGGCCTATATAGGAACTTTTTTATTTAAAGGTAGTTTCAATTATTTATTTGAAATTCCACATAACAAAGGAATATCCACAGCAGATTTTTGGAACAAGGGGGTAGATTGGATTTTTGATACCTTTTTCGTGTATATTAAAGCATTTAATACATGGTTGATTAAAGATGTACTTCAACCAATGAGAGCTTTGTATTTAAGAATGCCTGCGGTTGCTACAATAGTTTTAGTTGTTGGAGCAGGATACTTAATTGGTGGAACTCGTTCAGCTTTAGTTGTTTGTGCTTTAACTTTATTTATCGCCTTAAGTCCATGGTGGGACAGAGCTTTAGTCACAGCGTATATGGCAACTTTTGGAGTAATTGTGTCCTGTATTATTGGATTTACAGTTGGAACTTTATGTTTTCAAAATAAAAATTCAGCAAGTTTTATGTTGGGAGTCTGTGATATTTTTCAAACCTTTCCCTCTTTTGTATATTTAATTCCTGTAATGATGTTATTTGGTATAACAGATACATCCGTATTAATAGCAGTTATAGTTTACGCAACAATACCCGCAACAAGATATACAATTGAAGGGCTTAGAAGTGTCCCAGCTGGTTTACATGATGCAGCAACTATGTCAGGTGTAAATAAATTTCAAAGATTAACAAAAATAGAATTTCCTTTAGCATTTCCTCATATGATGCTTGGTATAAATCAAACAATTGTGTTTGCATTGTTTATGGTAATAATCGGTGCATTCATTGGTACAGAGGATTTAGGTCAATATATTCTAAAAGCATTATCAGATAAAAAAGGTGCGGGTATTGGGTTAACGCTTGGTATATGTGTAGCCTTCATAGCGTTGATATTTGATAACTTGATAAGATCCTGGGTAGAAAAAAGAAAAAAACATCTAGGTATTGATTAAAAATTTTAATTAATTTTCAATGAACATTAAATTAATAAATATAATTGGTTGGATTTTATTCTTAGTATCCTCAATTGGTTTTATTATTTCAAGTTTTGGAAATTTTTGGGCTATGTTTGGAAGCCTTTTCTTTTTGGCTGGATGTATAGTTTTTTTGATACCTTATTTTTTTGATTGATTTAAAAAAGTTTTTGAGGAGTCGTCCATTGCCGAAGCCCACGGGGTATGATGAATTGGAGCAACAGAACCAGTCACTGGTGAGGAAAAAGATTTGTTTCTGTAGGTCATGATATCTTCTACTTTGTGATGTTCCCATTCTTTAAAGTGTTTTCTAATCAATTCAAAGTCGATTTTTGGATAATCTGATAACTCATGAAGTTCTTTTGTATATTCAGTTTGAAAATCTATCATTTGATCTGGATTTTCTAATTTTTCCTCCATAGCAACCCATTTATTTATGTCTTTTTCAATTTCTGAACTATTTGGCATTTTAATTTTACCCATTATTACATCTCTCGCATACCAAGCTTGGCAGTCAAACATGTTAAAAGTATGAAATTGATCTTGCATTCCTAAGTAAAGTAATTTGTGATTATCTTGCCACACAACCCCCTTGTATAATTTTGGAGGATATAATCTATTTCTAGTTTTTAGTTTCAAGTCTTCTGTTAAAAAAGGAAAATAATGAAGATAGCCAGAACATAAAATTATTGCATCAGCTTCTTGTTTGTGACCATCTTTGAAAATTGCTTTGTTTCCTTCCAGTCTATCTAAATAATGAACTTCTTTTACTCCTTTGGGCCATTTAAATCCCATAGGATTATTTCTGTAACCTATAGTTACACTTTTTGCACCATATTTATGGCATTGAAGAGCTACATCTTCTGCTGAATAACTGCTTCCTAAAACAATAACATTTTTTCCTTTAAACTCTTCTGCATCTCTAAAATCGTGTGAATGCATAATTCTTCCAGGAAAAGCTTTCATCCCAGGATATTCTGGAATAAAAGGAACAGAAAAATGTCCAGTAGATACAACTACGTAATCAAAAATATCTTTAGAAAATTTATCATTTTTTTTATCGAGAGATGTAATTTCAAAATCATTTCCATTAAAAATAACACTTAAAACACTAGTATTAAATTTAACTTTATTTTTTAAATTACCCTTTTTTACTCTACCAGTTATGTAATCATATAAAACTTCTCTTGGTGGAAATGATGGAATTGGTTTTCCGAAATGTTCATCAAAGGAATAGTCGGCAAATTCTAAGCATTCTTTTGGGCCATTTGACCAAAGATACCTATACATACTGTTAGGGACTGGATCGCCATATTGGTCAGATCCTGTTCTCCAACTGTAGTTCCATAAACCACCCCAATCATCTTGTTTTTCAAAACAAGTTATTTCTGGTATTTTTTCACCACTTTTTTCTGCCTGTTCAAAAGATCTCAACATAGATAAACCGCATGGACCAGCTCCTATTATTGCTACTTTCGTCATATAATTTTTTTAATTAAGTTAAATTTATAAATGTATTTTACTAACAAAATACTAATAATTGAAATAATATTTATTATTAAAATTAACTTATAATACAGTCCTTTTGTAGGGGTAGAAAAGAATATAATAATGAAAGCTATACTAGCTATAGATCAAGGGACGACTTCAACGAGGGCAATTGCCTTTTCAACTGATGGTAAAAAATTATTTTCATCACAATTAGAATTTAAACAATATTTTCCAAAAAATGGGTGGGTTGAACATAACCCAAATGAAATTTGGATAAAAACTTTGAAAGTAATAAAAAATGTTAAAAATAAATGTAAAAAAAATAAAATAAAAATTATTACAATTGGCATTACAAACCAACGTGAAACAACAGTTTTGTGGGACAAAACAAATGGTAAGCCAGTTTATAATGCAATTGTATGGCAAGATAGAAGAACGGAAAATTATTGTAAAAAAATTAAAAATAAAGAAAACTTAATAAGAAAAAAAACTGGCCTATTTATTGATCCTTATTTTTCAGCAACTAAAATTAAATGGGTATTAGATAACGTTACAAAAGCAAAAAGACTTTTAAAAAAAAACCTTTTGCTATTTGGAACAATTGACAGTTTTTTAATCTGGAAATTGACAGGAGGTAAACTACATGCAACAGATGCAACAAACGCTTCTAGAACGATGCTTTTTAATCTAAATAAAAATAAATGGGATCACGATATTTTAAAAATTTTTAAAATAAAGAAAAATATTCTACCAGTTGTTAAAAATTCTGCTGATAATTTTGGTTTCACAAGCAGAAGAATTCTTGGAAAAAAAATATCAATTTCAGCAGTTCTTGGAGATCAACAAGCAGCAGTAGTTGGCCAAGGTTGTTTTGAAAAAGGATCAGTGAAAAGTACCTACGGTACTGGAGCCTTTGTTATAATGAATACAGGTAACAAAAAATTAATATCAAAAAATAGGTTACTTAGCACCATTTGTTATAGATTAAATAATAAAACAACTTATGCCCTAGAAGGTTCAATTTTTATAGCTGGTGCTGGAATTCAATGGCTAAGAGATAAAATTAAATTAATTAACAATGCATATGAAACCGAAAAAATAGCACGATCAAAAAAAAATAACCAAGGCATTTATGTTGTACCAGCCTTTACTGGTTTAGGCGCACCTTATTGGAGCCCAAACTCACGAGGGCTTATAACAGGCCTTACAAGAAATACTGATTGGAAAGATTTGGTAAGAGCAGTTGTTGAGTCAGTAGCCTATCAAAGTTTTGATTTATTTGAGTCTATGAGAAAAGATGGTTTAAGACCAAAAATTGTTAAAGTTGATGGTGGAATGGTTACAAATAATTGGTTTTCACAATTTTTAGCTGACATATTAAATATAAAAGTAATAAGATCTAAAACAGAAGAAACAACAGCATTGGGAGTAGCCTTTATGGCAGGATACCAAGTTGGTGTTTACAAATCTCTTGGTCATATAAAATCCAAATGGAAAAAAAGAAGAGATTTTACACCAAAATTGAACAAAACTTATCGAAATAAGTTATTGCAAGGATGGAAACAAGCAATTAGAAAAACTTTAGCGTAATTTTGTTATGATAAAAATTTTAATTATTGGTGGTGGGGCCATGGGTTCTGCATTTGCAATTCCATGTATTGAGAATAAAAATAAAGTTACAATTACTGAACCTTATAGCAAGACATTCATTAAAAATCTTTCTTCAAAAAAAAAATTTCATTCAGCTTTAAAAATTAATCTACCTAAAAAACTAATATTTAAAAAATATTCAAATCAGCTATTAAAAGAAAATTTTGATTTAATAGTTATTGCTTTAAGCCTTTCTGGGATAGATTTTATAGGTAAGGAATTAAAAAACCTTAAAGTCAAAACCCCAATTTTGATTCTTACCAAAGGGCTTAAATATGAAAAAAAAATAAATAAATTATTTACAATTTCAGAATTATTTAAAAAAAAATATAACAGGGTAAATATTTCAGCTCTTAAAGGACCCTGTTTGGCAAAGGAATTGGTAAGAAAAAAACAAACAAGTGTTATCGTAGCAAATAAAAATATAAACATTGCAAAATGGATTGGTAAAAAAATTTCTACGAAATATTATTTAATTGAATATTCTAAAGATATAGTAGGAGTAGAAATTTGTTCAGCAATTAAAAATATATATTCCATGATTATAGGCGCCGGTCAAAATTTAAACGCCTCATCAAGTTTATTTCAAAAGTCTTTAAATGAAATGAAATATTTAATTAAATACTTTAAGGGTAAAGAGACAACGATTGAAAGCCTTGCAGGAGTAGGAGATTTATATGTAAGTGCTGCGGGTGGTAGAAATAGTAAAATGGGAAGTTATTTAGGCAAAGGGTATAAATTTAATATAGCAAAAAAAAAGTTTATGAAAAAAGACACTGTAGAAGGTGAACAATTAGTTAGAGAAATTGCACCATATATAATTAAAAAAATTGATAAAAAAAAAATTCCTTTAATGAACAGTTTATTTAGTGCTATTTTAAAGAATAAAAAATTAAAAATCAGTTAATATTAATTTATGAAATTTAATTGGAATTATCCAACAACAGTTTGGGTAGGAAAAAATAGGATTGATGATTTGGCAAGTGCATGTGAAAATTTAAATATTAAAAATCCACTACTTGTAACTGATAAAGATCTGATAGAATTACCTTTTATTAAAAATATACTAGCGAGTCTTAAAAAAAAATTTAGTCAGTTAAGAGTGTTTTCAAACTTTTCAGGAAATCCGATAGGTGAAAATGTTGAGGAGGGTGTAGAAATATTTAAAAAAAATAATAACGATGGAGTTGTTACAATAGGAGGAGGCAGCGCTCTTGATGTTGGTAAGGCGATCGCATTCATGTCTGCACAAACTAGACCGATTTGGGACTTTGAGGATATTGGAGATTATTGGAAAAGAGCAAATAATAATATCTCTCCTATAATTGCTATTCCAACTACTGCTGGGACAGGCTCTGAGACAGGTAGAGCCTCTGCAATTATTAATAAAAAAACAGGAGTTAAAAAAATTATATTCCATCCAAAGTTTTTACCTTCAATTGTCATTTTAGATCCTATGCTTACAGTTGATCTTTCACCAAGATTAACTGCAGCAACAGGAATGGACGCATTAGCTCATAACCTAGAGGCATTTTGTGCTCCTGGCTTTCATCCTATGGCAGATGGGATTGCTTTGGAGGGAATTAAACTGATAAAAACTTCACTTATAACTGCTTTCAATGATGGAAGAAACATTGAAGCTAGACAAAATTTATTAGCCGCTTCTTCAATGGGATCAACAGCTTTTCAGAAAGGATTAGGAGCAATCCATTCATTAAGTCATCCTGTAAATTCTAAGTTTAATATGCATCATGGATTATCCAACGCAATTTTTATGCCTTACGTGTTAACTTTTAATAAAAAATTTATTGAAAAAAGAATTTCCACAATAAGTTCTTTTATTGGTTTAGAGAATAACTTTAAAAGTTTTTTAGATTGGATAATTACATTAAGAAAAGAACTTAAAATTCCACATAAACTCTCAGAATTAATTCAAATTAATTCGGATCAAATTGAAGAGCTTTCACAAATGGCTTTAGAAGATCCATCCACTGCAACAAATCCAAGCAAACTTAAAAAAGAGGATTTTAAAAAAATGTATGAGTACAGTATTGAAGGAAAGTTATTTTAATGAAAAAATTAAGTTTACTTGTTGTAGAGGGAAATCTTTTAATTGAAAATAAAAATTTTAAAGACGCTGGAATTCAAACTCATACAGAAAGTTTAAAAGAAAGCATTTCAAATTATCAAAAAAAAATTAATTACGAGATTTTAAACCCATCAAGCGAGGAAAATTTTAATAAAATTATTAATAAACTTGAAAGCTTTGATGGAATGGTTTGGGGTGGTAGCAGTTTGAATATCTATAACGATACACCGGAAATAAGACGACAGATATATTTTATGAAAGAGTGTTTTAAAAGAGTAAAAAATATTTTTGCTATTTGTTGGGGAATGCAAGTTGCGGTGACAGCAGCAGGAGGAATTGTTAGAAAATCAATAAATGGTGCCCATATTGGTATTGCTAAAAATATTAAAATAAATAACGAAGGCTTAAAACATCCAATATATAAAAATAAGAAATCTTTATTTAATACCCCTGCTTTTAATTTTGATGAGGTAGAAACTCTTCCCGATGGAGCAAAGTTACTATCTTCGAATCCAATTAATAAAGTACAGGGTTTGCAATTCGAAGTTGGAGTAAGCAAAATTTGGGGGATACAATATCACCCAGAGATTACATACGAAAAAATGATAAGTTTAATTAATTTTAGAAAAGATAGATTAATAAATTACCGAAAAGTTTTTGAAAATGAAAATGATATTGATGTTCATATTAAAAATATTGAGCAAGAAAATAAAGTGACTGACAAAAATTCTAGAATGCAAGAGCTCAAAAACTGGTTAGAATATTTAAATGAAAATTAATTCTAAAGAAGATATTATAAAATATTTCAATAATGGATGTAAAAAAAAAGTATTCATAGGTGTTGAAAATGAAAAATTTATATTTGATTTAGCATCAAATACTAGAGCTACCTATGATCAATTAAAAAAAATTTTGATTTATTTAAAAAAGTTTGGATGGCAAGAGATCTATGAAGAATCTAATATTATCGGTTTAAATAAAAATGAACAATCAATTACACTAGAACCTGGAAATCAAATAGAGCTCGCAGGTGGGCTATGTCAAAATATTCACGAGGTATGTTCTGAATCTTATGTTTTTCAAAAACAATTAGATGAAGCTTGTGAACATCATGGATTAAAAACTATTTCAATAGGATATGACCCAATAACAGATTTGAAAGACGTGCCGGATAATCCAAAAAAAAGATATAAGATAATGACTAAAGAAATGCCAAAAAATGGCAAACTAAGTCTAGAGATGATGTATCTAACCAGTGGTACGCAAATTAATTTAGATTACACATCTGAAAGTGATTTCAGAAAAAAGTTTAAAGTTATTTCATTTCTTACTCCATTAACTATAGCTTTATTTTCCAACTCGGCGGTAAAAAAAAATAAACCAACAGGATATTTATCCTATAGATCGAAAGTATGGCAAAACACTTCAAGAGGAGGTTTGCCAGATTGTTTTTTAGATGAGATGGATTTTGAAAAATATGCAGATTTTAGTCTGGAATTTCCTTTATTATTTTTGCTCGAAAATAAAAACTATGTCAATCCAAATAAAAAAAATTTTAGAAACTTAATCGAGGATGGGAAAGCAAACTCAGAAAATTTTCAATTACATTTATCCACAATATTTACTGAATTGAGATTAAAAAAATATATTGAATTAAGATCAATTGATGCATGTGAATGGGATTGTCATTGTGCTGGTCCTGCATTTTTTACCGGACTATTATACGGCGCACTAGATGAAACCTTCGATATTATTAAAAAATGGAACAAACAGGATGTAAAACAAGCTTATGCTACTTCTTATAAGAATGGATTAAACACTATTTTAAACGGAAAAGATTTATTGTTTTGGTCAAAAGAGTTACTTAAAATTTCAAAAAAAGGTTTAAATAAGAGATCGTTTTTAAACCAAAATAATAATAACGAAACGGTTTATCTTAAAAATATAGAAAATATTTTATTAAAGAAACTTACCAAGGCAGAGCAAACATTGAAACAATTAAAAAAATGAAAAAAATACTTGCTATTCAATCAAATACCTTAAAAGAAATTAATATTAAAACTGATACAACTCTTTTGTTAGCATTAGAGGGCCAGAGAAAAGGCTATCAAATTATTTGGTATGAGACTAAAGATTTAACATTAATAGGTTCAAAAGTTTTTATAAAAGGAAAAAAAGTAAAATTTTTTGATAAATCTAAAAATTTTTATAAAATAGAAAAAACTATAAAATTCGATTTGTCCAAAGCTAAGATTATTTTAATTAGACAAAACCCACCATTCAATATGGATTATATTAATTCAACTCATTTTTTGGATCATATAAAAACTAAAAATATAATTAACAATCCAACTTCAGTAAGAAATGTGTCTGAAAAATTTTATTCGACTAATTTTTTAAGATATATGCCAGATACAATTTTTACAAAAAATATAAAAGAAATAAATTCTTTTCTGAAAAAGAAGAAAAAAATAGTAATTAAACCTATCCATGGTTATGCAGGTAAAAATATTCTTTTTATAAAGAAAAAACTAAATGAAAAATCTATAAAAAATTATATTAAGAATTTTGGTCATGTAATGGTTCAAAAATATTTACACAAAGTTAAGGAGGGAGATAAAAGAGTTTTTATAATTAATGGTAAGGTAAAAGGGGCTATAAGAAGATTGCCAAAAAAAGGCTCTATTCTTTCAAATATATCTCAAGGAGGTGTAGCGATAGAAACAAAACTCAATCCAAGGGAATTAAAAATATCGAAAATTGTTGCCAGAAGTTTAAAGAAAAGTGGAATCTTTTTCGCAGGAATTGATCTAGTTGGTGGGTATCTAATAGGAGATATAAATGTAACTTCCCCAACAGGTTTGCCTCAATTTAAAAATTTGACTGGAAAAAATTTAGCAATCGATTTTTGGAGCGAATTAGAAAAATTAAAATAAACCTTCTACTTCGCCATCTTTATTTACTTTAATATATTCTGCTGCAGGCCTTTCAGGTAATCCCGGCATTGTCATTATTTCCCCGCATATAACAACAATGAACTCTGCACCTGAAGAGAGCCTAACCTCTCTTACTGGAAGAACATGTCCTGTAGGAGCTCCTTTTAAATTAGGGTCTGTTGAAAAACTATATTGAGTTTTGGCAACACAAATTGGAAGTTTTCCATACCCTTTCTTTTCAAAATCTTTCAACTGGTTTCTAACTTTTGTATCAGCCACAACTTCGCTTGCATGGTAAATTTCTTGACCAATTTTTTCGATTTTCTTAAATAAAGGAAGCTTATCCTCATATAAAAACCTAAAAGTATTTTTACTCTTATTGCAAATTTTAAAAACAGTGCTAGCAAGATCTTTTGTACCATTTCCTCCATCTGACCAATGGGTACACAACGATATTTCAACACCGAAATTTTTACAAAAATCTATTAGAAAATTTACCTCTTTATTTGAATCTGTAGCAAAGTGATTTACAGCAACTGCCACCGGTACTCCAAACTTTCTAGTATTATTTATATGTCTTTCCAAATTAGTTAAACCTTTTTTTAGAGCATCTAAGTTCTCTTTTTTTAATTCATCTTTTTTTACACCACCATGCATCTTAAGAGCTCTTATTGTTGCGACTATGACAACACAATCTGGTTTAAGACCAGATTTTCTACACTTAATGTCTATAAATTTTTCAGCACCAAGGTCTGCTCCAAATCCAGCTTCTGTAATTACATAATCTGATAATTTTAATGCTGCCTTTGTAGCAATTACCGAATTACATCCATGAGCAATATTTGCAAATGGACCTCCATGAATAATTGCAGGATTATTTTCTAAAGTTTGGGTAATATTTGGTCTGATTGCATCTTTTAAAAGAACTGTCATCGGCCCTTCTGCTTTAAGATCTTTCGCGTAAATCGGTTTCTTATCTCTCGTGTAACCAATGGTAATATTTCCAATTCTTTTTTCTAAATCTTTTAAATCTTTTGATAAGCAAAAGATTGCCATAATTTCAGAAGCTACAGATATGTCAAAACCATCTTGTCTAGGATATCCATTTGCAATTCCCCCAAGATCAACAACAATAGATCTTAATGATCTATCATTCATATCTATTGCTCTCTTCCATACAATTCTTCTTACATCTATATTTAATTTATTACCCCAATAAATATGGTTATCTATTAACGCTGAGAGTAAATTGTGTGCGGAAGTAATGGCGTGAAAATCTCCTGTAAAATGTAAATTTATTTGTTCCATAGGAACTACCTGTGCATAACCACCACCCGCAGCCCCACCTTTCATTCCAAACGACGGACCTAAGCTAGGTTCTCTAAGGCATACTATAGATTTTTTACCAATTTTGTTTAAACCATCGCAAAGACCAACTGAGGTTGTTGTTTTTCCTTCACCAGCTGGAGTTGGCGTTATTGCTGTAACCAAAATTAATTTTCCATTCTTTTTATCCTTAAGTTTTTCCAAATAATCAGATTTAATTTTCGCCATATATCTTCCAATTGGACTATAGGCCTCTGGTTTATCTGGGACATTTATGCCATCAAGAATTTCTTGAATGGGTTTCATTTTTGCCGCTCTGGCAATTTCAATATCTGATTTTACTTTTCTCATAAATAATGGCTTTTTATAACCTCTAAAACCATTTGAAGCTGGATTAGTATCTCTTTTTTTTCAATTTTGAAAGTTCTAAAAAATATATATAAAAAAAATAAAGAACTAATTATACTTATTGCTATAAAATTTTAGCATGCAAAAATACTCAGTATTTAGTTTATTTAAGAATGCCTTGAAGGGTCATAAAGATTGGGAAGTTGCCTGGAAAGACCCAAATCCTAAAGAAGAATATGATGTCGTTATAATTGGTGGCGGTGGCCATGGTTTGGCTACAGCATATTACCTAGCTAAAGAACATAACATTACTAATGTTGCGATAGTAGAGAAGGGTTGGATTGGCGGAGGTAACGTAGGTAGAAATACAACAATACTAAGATCAAATTATATGCATGATGAAAATGGCCTTTTCTATGAAAAAGGGATGGAGTTATGGAGAAATATGAGTCAAGAGCTCAACTTTAATGTGATGTTTTCACCAAGAGGCATTATTAATTTAGCTCATTCCGATGCTCAAATGAATGCATATGCTCGAAGAGGAAATTCCATGAAATTAAATGGAATTGATGCAGTGCTCTTAGGAAGAGAAGAAATAAAAAAAATGGTTCCAATATTAGATTTTTCTGAAAACGTTAGATTTCCAATTTTTGGTGGTCTAATGCAACCAAGTGGAGGAACTGCAAGACATGATGCGGTTGCTTGGGGATACGCAAGGCAAGCTGATTCCATGGGAGTTGATATAATTCAACATTGCGAGGTAACTGGATTTGATGTTGTTAATGGAAAAATAAAAGGAATACAAACTTCCAGAGGAAACATAAAAGCTAAAAAAGTTGGACTATGTGTAGCTGGAAGTACTTCAGTTTTAGCAGAGATGTTAAATATGACATTGCCTTTAGAAACTCATTTATTACAGGCTTGTGTATCTGAACCAATTAAACCAATACTTGATCACGTTGTAACTTTTGGTGCAGGACATTTTTATTGCAGCCAATCTGACAAAGGCGAGATGGTAATGGGTGGAGATTTAGATGGTTATAATAGTTATGCTCAAAGAGGGAATTTACCAACTTTGCAACATGTACTTACAGAAGGAATAGCTATGCTTCCGTTTTTAAGTAAGCTTAAAATGTTAAGAACTTGGGGTGGAATTATGGATATGTCAATGGATGGATCACCTATAATTGATAAGACACACATAGAAGGATTATATTTAAATTGCGGTTGGTGCTACGGTGGTTTCAAAGCCACACCAGTTTCAGGTTGGACATTTGCTCATACAATTGCCCAAGACAGAGTTCATGATTTAAATGCTGGATTTAATTTAAACAGATTTAATACAGGACACTTAATTGATGAAAAAGGCCTTGGTACAAAAACTTGGATTTCTTAAATGTTGTATATTGAATGTCCTTATTGCGGTTTAAGATCTCAAAATGAATTTGCTTATGGTGGAGATGGGACTGTAAAAAGACCAACTTTAAATAAAGAAGTCTCAGATAAGGAATGGGATAATTTTGTTTATAATAGGAAAAGCCCCAGAGGGAAACATGTTGAACTTTGGCATCATATTTCTGGATGTAGACAGTGGATTAAAGTTCAAAGAGATACTGTAACCCATGAAATTTTTAAAACAGTGAGTGCTGACAAAGAAATATAAATCATGAGTCAAACTTATAGATTAAATAATTCTGGACAAATAAATAGAGATAAAAAAATATCTTTTAAATTTAATGGCAAAAAATATTTTGGTTATGAGGGTGACACCCTAGCGTCTGCATTGTTGGCTAATGGCATCCATCTTGTAGGTAGAAGTTTTAAATATCACCGACCAAGAGGATTTTTTGGTGCTGGGGTTGATGAGCCTTATGCAATTGTTCAAATGGTTAGAAATAATGAAACAGAACCAAATGTAAGAGCTACAGAACAAGAGTTATTTGAAGGACTGGAGGCAAAAAGTGTAAATTGTTGGCCAAGTGTTAATTTTGACATTGGTGCAATAAATAATTTTTTTAATAAATTTTTGCCAGCAGGTTTTTATTATAAAACATTTATGTGGCCAAAAAGTTTTTGGTATAGAATTTATGAACCATTTATCAGGAAAGCAGCTGGATTTGGTGTAGCATCTACAAAATACGATAGCGAAAGATATGAGCATAAATATGAGTATTGTGATTTATTAATAGCAGGTTCAGGTCCAGCAGGTTTATCAGGGGCCTACGCAGCAGCAAAAAATGGAGCACGTGTAATTTTAGCTGAGGAAAAACCTCGTTTTGGAGGAAGTTTATTAACAAGTGAGGTCAATATTGGTAATCAGAGTGGTAAAGACTGGGCAGAAAAAATCATAGCTGAGCTTAAAGAAATGCCAAATGTAACTGTCAAAAATAGATCACAAGTTTTTGGTTATTACGATCATAACATGTTGGTGATGTCAGAAAAAGTAAGTGATCACTTACCTAAAACCAAAAAATTTAGTCCAAAACAAAGACTTTGGTACATAAGAGCTAAAGAAGTCTTAATTTCTTCAGGCTCAATCGAAAGACCTATAGTATTTGGAAATAATGATACACCAGGTGTTGTTTTAGCCTCTGCTGCAAAAGAATATTTAAAAGTTTATGGAGTTTTAGTCGGAAAAAAACCATTAGTCTTCACTAATAATGATAGTGCGTACGAAACAGCTATTGAATTTAAGAAAAATGGAATTGACCCAATTATATTGGATTCAAGAAACGCTCCAAAATCAGAAATTATAGAAGAAGCAAAAAATTTAGGAATAGAGATTAAATTTTCATATGTAGTTGTTGCAGCAAATGGTTATAAAAAAGTTAAATCTGCACAGATAGCCCATATTTCGTCCGATAAAAGAAATTTAGGAAAAATAGAAAAAATAAATTGCGATTGTATTTGTGTATCAGGTTTTTGGACACCAACTATTCATTTATCATCTCAATCAGGAAATAAAACGAAGTTTGACGAAAAAATTGATGCCTTTGTTCCTGGTAAATCAAAACAAAACGAAACAACGGTTGGATCTGCAAGTGGTATATTTAATCTAGAGGAGACAATTAGTACATCATTTGAAAAAGGATATCAGCTATCAAAAAAAATTACTAATAATGATAATAAAGTTTCAGTACCTCAAGTTTCTGAAAAAAAATTTACAAATCATGATAAATTTTGGTGTGTCCCACTCCCAGATAAAAAGAATTTTAAGAGATTTTTAGATTTTCAAAATGATGTCACAGTTTCTGATATAGAGCTTGCTCTCAGAGAAGGATACAGATCAATAGAACATGTAAAAAGGTATACCACATTAGGTATGGCAACCGACCAAGGCAAAACTAGTAATCTTAATGGGCTTCAACTAGTCTCTGATGTAGAAAACAAAGTAGTACCTTCTGTAGGGCATACTACCTTTAGACCTCCTTACACACCTGTTTCAATTGGAGCAATAGTCGGTAGAGAAATAGGAAAGCATTCTAAACCAACCAGAAAATCACCCATGCATTCATGGCATGAAAAAAATAATGCAGTATTTGTTGATGCTGGAATGTGGCTAAGACCACGATATTATAAAAAAGGAAACGAAGGTTTATTTGAAGCCTCAAAAAGAGAAGCAGAAAATGTTAGAAAAAATGTTGGGGTTTGTGATGTTACTACATTAGGAAAAATAGATATCAAAGGTCCAGATGCAGCAGAATTTTTAAATAGAGTTTATACAAATGCATGGTTAAAACTCCCAGTTGGAAAAGCAAGATATGGAGTAATGTTAAGGGAAGATGGAATAGTAATGGATGATGGTACAACAACGAGAATTTCTGAAAATCATTATCATATGACAACAACAACTGCACAAGCTGCAAATGTATTGTCTCATTTGGAGTATTATTTACAATTAGTTTGGCCAGACTTAAATGTAAATGTTGTTTCTACAACTGAACAATGGGCAGGAGCAGCAATAGCTGGACCGAAATCAAGAAGCCTGCTTCAAAAATTATTTCCAAATAAAGATCTATCTAATGAGGGTTTACCTTTTATGGGATATACAGAAGGAGATTTATTTGGTGTTCCTGCAAGAATTTTTCGAATTTCCTTTTCAGGCGAATTAGCTTACGAGTTAAATGTTCAATCAGATTTTGGAAATTTTATGTGGGAAAAAATAATTGAAGTAGGAAATGAGTTTGAAATTCAACCATATGGAACTGAAGCTTTATCAACTTTAAGGATTGAAATGGGACATGTAGCGGGATCTGAGTTAGATGGAAGAACTATTCCTTACGATAATGGTCTTGATGGATTAATAAGTAAAAAGAAAGATTTCATTGGAAAAAGATCACTAAATAGAGAAGCTTTTATTGCACAATCTAGACAGAAAGTTGTTGGAGTTGTTCCATTAGATAAAAAAACAAGCATCCCAGAGGGTTCTCATTTAGTTAAAGATGCGTCAGCTAAATTACCAAATCCAAAACTAGGTCATATCTCGGCATCGTGTTGGAGTGTTGAATATAATAATCCTTTTTCATTAGCTATTGTAAAAGATGGAAAAAATATGATAGGCAAAAAATTATATGCACTTTCACCACTTAAAAACAAATCAATTCCTGTTGAGATAGTATCCTCACATTATGTAGATCCTAAAGGTGAAAGGGTGAGATCATGAAAAGCCAATCTCCACTAAATGAAATTTATAAAAAAGGATTATATGGTGATTATGAAAATAAAAACGAAGAGAATCTTATAAAGATTCAAGAGGTTAGTAATTTAAGTATTTTCCAAATAGTAAAATATAAAAATTCAAAAGTCTCAACTAATGATTTAGATGTAGATGGACTTAAATTAAGTGAAAAAACAAATTCCGTTATGACAAACGGAAAAACAAGAATCTTATGGCTTGGACCAAATAATTGGCTAGCAGTATCAGAGGATAAAAATTTATTTCATAAAGTAAATAAAAATGCCAAAGAAACCGATTTTGCAATCACAGATTTGTCTAACTCTAGAACAATAATTGAAATTGAGGGTAAATTAATAAAAGAAGTATTAAAAAAAGGGTGCCCATTTAATTTTAATGAATTAAATAAAAACAATTGTATCAACTCAGTTTTTCACGGGATTACAATAACAATTGATATGTTAGAGGACTCCCCAGAAAAAATAAGATTATTTGCACTTAGAAGTTTTGGAGAGTCTTTTTACCACTCAATTACAGATGCCAGTTTAGAATTTGGTTATCAAAGTATTTAATTAGTTGGTCTTTACTGAGTAAAACTGATTGTAATTTGCTATAGGATGATAAGAAAAGTCTAAAATACAATTATCTATCATAAATAAAATTTTATTAAAAAAATTAATCCTTTCATTTTCGCTCAAACCTAAAGATATTTCGGTAATCCTTTTTTTTCCATCTAAAATATCTTTGATACTTATTTTATTATTTTCAAAATTCATTTTAAATACACTGTTATTAATTTTGTCATTTATTTTTACTTCGTTCTCATTTATTTGATATTCAACACCATGATATTGATATGTATAAATTTTTTCTAAATTTATTTCGTTATAAATGACTGAATTATTTTTATTTTTTGTTTTACAACAAATAACATCAATTTTTCTATCATTCCAATTTAAACTTTGTGCAATTTCAAGCTTATCTTCTATTGACATATTTTCAATCTTTTTTCTAATCTCTAAAGGTGCATCTGAAAAAAATTTTGAAAGAGGCTTTATTCTTCCATTAGCGAAGTTTTTTATAATAAAATTATTATTTTTAAGTAATTTGATAAGTTCTTTTATTGAATAAAAATTTTCATTTTTATGTAAAAAAAAATCAACTATTCCTGAGGGATGACTTAAATCTTGTTTTATTTCTGTTTCTGCAAAAACTTTGGCCGGATGCAAATTATTTAGCTTACTTATTGTTCTTTTTACAAAATCTATCGAGTCATCATTTTGTTTTAAACTTAATTTTTTAAACAACTGTTTAACCTCATTAGTTGCGTGAGATTTTTTATTCCCATAGACCATAATATAAATAACGCCATCGTCCTTTAAATTTTTGTAAAAATAATCTAATCCTGTACTTGGATCGTCTAGATGATGAATTACTCCTGAACTAATTATATAATCAAATTTATTTTTAAATTTTACAGATCTAAAATCTTCACAATATAGTTTTAAATTTTCAATGTTGTTCTCTTTTATGAGCTTTTTTTCGTGTTTTAGACTATTTTCCGATAAGTCTATTCCAATAAAATTATGGTTAGGATTACATTTTGCTAATATCGCTGCCTGATCAGATCCACATCCCGCAATCAATATTTCTAATCTTTCTGAACTATACGGTTTTTCTGGCCATAACCTATGCCAACAATAATTAGGATCGCAAATCTGAAAACGATTCTTTTTAATCCATTCCTCATATAAATTTTCAGTAGGCTTTGGATAAATATAATTATTATATTGGGTTGTAAGATCTGAAATATTTTTATTTTTCATAAACATTTTATTTTTACTTTATTTATGAAATAAAATAAAAAATTTAAAACACCTAATTTCTACTTATAGTTTAAATTTAAAAAAAATTAAAGTTGTTAGTAAGTTGCTATGACTTATTGTTTTTAATTTGAATTCCTGTACCAAAATCCCGGGAGTAGAATCATTGAAAAAAAAAATTTTATTATATCTTTTTAGCTTAACAATTTTAAATGGTTGTATTGAGCCAACTGCTTTTTTGGGCCCAGCTATCACAATAAGTAATTCTGGAAATGTTTATCAAGCTAGTCTTTCATATGCATCTAACCAAGTTATTTTAAATAGCACAGGAAAGACACCACTTGAACATCTTAATTCCTTAACAGAGAGAAACGATTTGTATGAGGATATTAACAAAGATATAAGTAAAAATTTTAAATACAATGAAAAGAAACCGGAGCCAGTTATAAAATCTAAATTAGAAAACTTTAGATTTAGTACAAAAGATCAATTTATCCTCTTTTAAAAAAAGTTTAAAATTTATTTTTTGATTAACATGCTCATATAAACAGAATTAATGTCTTCTTTATAATGTGCAAAAGGTTTGCATAACTTAAATCCAGATAAAATAAAAAGTTCACGAGCAGGTTTAAAAAATTTTCCTGCACCCGTTTCTACACTTATTTTTTTTATGTTAAGTTTTTCTGCTTTTTCTATAAGTTTATTAATTATTTTAATTCCATTGCCATTTTTTCTAAATTTATCAGCAACTCTTATAGATTTAAATTCACCATGATCTTTATTTAAAAATTTTAATGCACCACATCCAATTAATTCTTCATTTTTCCACATACTCCAAAATTTTATAGAATTATCTTTAAGCCCTTCTATATCCAAAACATGAGTGCTGCCTGCAGGCGAAACAGATCTAAGTTCAACAAAATGTTTTCTTAACAGTTTATCTACATCATGGTTATCAAAATTTCCCTCTATTGATTTCATTTTAATACATTTTCAATTTTTTCTAACTGTCCAATTTTAAAAACAATTGCATCGTCGGGATGATAACCGTACTGATTAGAAGAATTTTTAAATCTTTTTCCCGGTTCCATTATTGGCTCTAAAGATAAAACAACTGTCCCCCAATGCATTCCTAAAACTTTTTTACTTTTCAAGTCTTTTCCAATATTAAGAGCTTCTTCCGGGTTAGTATGATAAATCGATTTATCTTTTTTGGGAGCCATTGGGTAAAAATTATATGCACCAATGTTTATAAAAGTTAAGTCGATAGGTCCATATTTATTTCCAAGTTCTTTGTAAATATTTCCGTATCCTGTATCACAAGCAAAGAATAATTTTTTATTTTTATATTCAATTAAAAAACTTCCCCATAATGTTTTATTGGTATCCCAAAGACTTCTTTTTGACCAATGAACAGCAGGCACAAAAGTTATTTTAATATCATTAATTTTTATTTCATCATACCAATCCATTTCATGAACGTCGCTAAAACCATTTTTTGTAAAATATTTTCCTAGTTTTAAAGCTGTAGCAACCTTAGCTTTTTTAAATGGAAATCTTTGTATTGTTCTAGTACTAAGATGATCATAATGATTGTGTGTTAAAAGAAATAAATCAATATTAGGTAGCTCATTTAAATTTATTGCTGGATCAACAAATCTTTTAGGCCCAAAAATTAATGGTCCCATATTCTTCTCAAATACAGGGTCAGTTATGATAGTTGTATTTCCCAGCTTTATTAAAAAGGTTGCGTGTCCGATCCATAATATATAATCGTTATTTTCATTATCTTTTAGAGATTTAATTACTTTCTTTTTTTCAATAACATGATCTTTAGGGACATTCATATCGAGCTTCTTTTTCTCTTTATTGAAAATTTTATAACTCCACTTAAATTTCATATCTCTTACTGGTGAGCCTTCAGGGTTTCTAAAAGAGCCATCTTTCAAATGATGATAAAGTTTATTTTCCATGGCATTTAAATCTACTATAAAATTTATTAAAAATATTATGATTATAAAATGTCTTAACACAGATTAATTATAAAATTGAAGTTTATTTTTCAACATTTTTCTGTGATTGTTAAGTGTCCCATTTTTCTTTTTTTTTTAATATCTTTTTTTAAATAATCAAAAAAAAACTCATTATCTTTAAATTTTTTTCCTCGATAAGCTGTAATATTGTCACCCAATAAATTGATCATTTTGGCATTAAAGTTTTTTTTGATTTTAATTTGTTCTAAGCCACAAATTGCTCTTATGTGATTTTCAAACTGACTAATATTATGACTGTTAATTGTTAAATGACCTGAATTATGAACCCTCGGGGCGATTTCATTGACGTAAAGATTATTGTTTTTATCCACAAAATATTCAACACATAGCGTTCCTATGTAATTTAATTCTTCCGAAATTCTTACTGCCCAATCCATTGATTTTTCTAAAATTTTTCCATTTATATCAGCGGGTATTTTTGAATATTTTAATATTTGATCTTCATGAACATTTTCAATTGGTTCATATATTTCATATTTTGATTTATCGAATCTTGTAATAATTACTGAAATTTCCTTTTTTAAATTTATTATTTTTTCTAAAATAAATTCATTATTAAAATCTGGTTTCAGATTATTTAATTCATCAGCCGTTTCTATTTTATATTGACCTTTTCCATCATAACCCATTGTACAAGTTTTTAATATTCCAGGTATTAGGTCAATTTTTGATTTTAAATCTTTATCATTTTTAACATGTACATATTGAGTTGTACTAATATTTAACTTATTCAAAAAATCTTTTTCACTTAATCTATTTTGTATTATTTTATTAATTTTTGGATTAGGTAAAACTTTTTTATGCTTGTTTATTTTTTCTAAAGTTACAAAAGGAATATTTTCAAATTCAAAGGTAACTAAATCTACTTTATTAACAAATTCATCTATTTTACTGTCGTTATTATAATTTCCACATATAAATTCATCAGAAAAATTTTTTGCTGGGGAATTAGCATCATCACAAAATATAATTGTTTTAATATTTATCTTCTTTGCAGCTTCAGCTAGAAGACTTCCTAGTTGTCCACCGCCGATTATCCCAACTGTTGGATTTGTCATTTTACCGAGGTTTTTTTTTAACTGAATTTGTTTGTTTATCTCTCCAGAGACTTAATTTTTTTTTCAAAATTCTATCGCTGAGCGACAATATTGATGCAGCGAGAAGTCCTGCATTAATTGCCCCATCTTCTCCAATTGCAACAGTTCCAACTGGAATTCCCTTTGGCATTTGAGCTATTGATAACAGGCTATCTATACCTTTAAGTTTTTTACTTTCTATTGGAACTCCTATTACAGGAATTTTAGTTAAAGACGCTATCATACCTGGAAGATGCGCAGATCCTCCTGCTCCAGCAATAATAACTGAAAACCCATTTTTTTCAGACGATTTAGCAAATTCATACATTCTTTTAGGAGTTCTATGCGCAGATACTATTTTGGTTTCGTATTTAATTTTAAGCATTTTCAGCACTTTTTCACTTAGTTTCATCGTAGAATAATCAGATTGACTACCCATAACTATGGCAACTTTAACGTTTTTGTTCTTGTACGGCATTTTTATCTTTTAATATCAAAAAATTTATCACTAATATATATCTAAAAATATGAATTATAAAATTGATAATCTACAATATTGCAAATGGTCAAGAGAAGTATTTAAAATTAACCGTGAGGCAGGACTCGATGCAGTTCATGTCACTGTAGTTTATCATGAGGATTATGATGAATTTTTAGCAAGGGTTAAGGAGTGGGATAAACATTTTCAAGAAAATTCAGATTTAATTTTTTTAGGAAAATCGCATGAAGATATAGAGAGGGCAAAATTAGAGAAAAAAACTGCAATTTTTTTTGGTTTTCAGAATTGTTCGCCAATTGAGGATGATATAGGGCTTGTAGAAAAAATTTATGAAAATGGATGTCGGTTTATGCAACTTACTTATAACAATCAGTCTCTTTTAGCGACCGGTTGTTATGAGAAAAACGATAGTGGTGTTACAAATTTTGGAAAGGAAGCTATTAGAGAAATGAATAGATTAGGTATAGTGATTGATATGTCTCACTCTGGCGAAAAAAGTACATTAGATGCAATTGAGATAAGCGATAAACCTATAGCTATTACTCATGCAAATCCAAATTTTTGGTATAAGGCTTTAAGAAATAAATCAGATCAACTTTTAAAAACTTTAAGTGAAAGCGGAGGAATGTTAGGTCTATCTTTATATTCTCATCATTTAAAAAACGGAAGTGATTGTACTTTAGATAGTTTTTGTGAGATGGCAGCAAAAACTTGTGAACTTATGGGAGTTAAAAATGTTGGAATTGGATCTGATCTCTGTCTAAATCAACCTGACAGTATTGTTGAATGGATGCGGAATGGAACTTGGGCAAAGAAAAAAAATTATGGAGAGGGATCAAAAAAAAAACCAGGTTTTCCTAAACAACCTGATTGGTTTATAGATGCTAGAGGATTTAAAAATTTAGAAAATGGACTAAAGAAAGTAGGGTTTAACGAAATGGAAGTTAACAATATATTGGGTAACAATTGGTATAATTTTTACAAAGGTATAAATTAGTGGAAGTTAAACTTAGAGATCCAAAAATTGTCATGAAGTTGTCAAAACTTGGATCATTTCATCAATCAAAATTATCATTTTTGAGATCATTTTTAAAAGAGTTTAGTGATTGGGATTTTAAAAGAGACTTATTTGATTTAGATGAGAATGGATATGGAAAAGCTGTTTATTCCTTAAAAAAAAATAATAAAATTTATTCCTTAGTTTGTTTTGCGAATAAATTAAGTGATTTAGAAAGATCTGATAGAGTAATAGCAACTAAATGGGACGCTGCTTTTACTTTACATGATGGAATTCCTACAAAAACAGATATAGAAAGACTGCAAAAAAATGTACCAAAACAAGAAGTTGGCAGACTCTCTTATAAAGAATTAACTCTATCTAGAGCAAATAAATCAATTAGAATTTTTAACTATATTGTTGAATGCTTATCTAAAGGCAAACAACCAGATAAAAAAAAAGTTTTTGATGTGGGGTATTTATATAGAACTACAGCAGTTTATGGTTCAGGAAAATTTGGATTAGCAGATAGATTTAGAATAAAAAATAGAAATGAAATATGTGGTCCGTTCAGGTTAGAAATGATGTTAGTTTATTTAGTTAGACAATTTACTTTTGATCAAGTTAATCATATTGCTAAGCAAAAAAATCCTGGTAGAGCTGTAGAACTTGATAAGGAGATCTGCAGAAATCTCGGCATAGGAAATTCTACTGGATTAGGAATGGCTCCTTTTATAGTTAATCATCCAACACTCTTAAATAATTGGATTATGTCTAGAGAAATGTCTCTTAAAAAAATAAGGGAAATCAAAAATGTAAAAAATCAGGACGCAGAAATTTTTAAAGATATTTTAAAAAAATCACTTAAAAATATATCCTTTTGGAATACAGAAAGCGAATTCCAAAAAAAAAAAATAGTAGGTCTATATAAAGATTTAAAAAAATTGATTGATTTTTTGGACAAAGATTTTGATTTTAAAAAAGATTATCCCTTTAATGATTTATATGTATGGTGTGAAAAAAATCTTAAAGACGAGTGTATTGAATATGCCGTTTCAACATTTATGGAGCCATATGATGATATTATTAACCCTTTCATTTATCAAATGAGTGCAGATGAAGATAAATATTTTACAATTCCTGCACAAAAAAATATTGAAAATTTACGTAGTATAATAGAAAAAAATTATTCAGAAATTCTTAAAATTGATTTTTCAAAAGAGGAAAATAATCAAAATTTTTGGTTTATATCAAAAAATAAAGAAGAGCCAAGATTGGCAGATAGATACAAAGAGCAAGGTGCAGAATTAGAACAGCCACTTGCAATTGCAAGGGACATTTCAAGGCTTTATCAAAGAATTTCAAAAATAAAAAATTCATTAAGTGTCGGAAAATTTTTAATTGAAAATAACGATTTAAGACATGCAATAAGAAGAGTATTTATCTCTGAATTTTTTCCATACTCAGAGATTCAAGATAATACCATTGGTTCAAAATTAATGCCTATAGACATGTTAAGATTAAAACTATCTTTCTTTGGCGCAGTTAAGTTTGATCCAAGATCAGATAAGTGGTTAAGAATTTGTATGTTTCAGGGAGCGCCTTTACCAAATGAACGTCAATCTTATGATAGTGGATGGATTTATAATTCTATTAATTAATGATAAGTTTAAGTGAAATAGATACAACAGTTAAGAGAGCAACTAAAGCAATTGGATTTTCTTGGGGTATTGCAGAGGAAGTGGGAAAATGTATTAGAACTTTAGAAATGTTTGGTTTACCTGGAATAAAAAATCTAAATCAATATTACAAAGTTTTTGCTAATAAAAAGTTTCAAAATGTAAGCCTTATAGCAAAATCAAATATATCAAAGGTATCTTATTGCCCTATAATTTCTGGTGTAAATTTTTTAGATCAAATTCATACTTTACAAAATTTAGAAGAAATAGAATTTGAAAACTTCGGTTTTCCTATCCTTTTCATACCATTTTTAAGTAGATCTTCCGAAATAATAGGAAAAAGAATTTTTTTAAAAATTGACGATAAGGAATTTTTATTAAATTTTAATCAATCAATTTTCTCTAATTATTTTAATAAACATGTAATTGAAAATGCAAATATAATTAAAATATCTTTTATTGAAAACAAAGATTCTTTTAGTGATCAAGATTGGCAAGACCTTTATAAATTATCTGAACAAACTTTTGTAGAGGAAACAGATGAATTAAAACAAAAAGCAGCTGGTGCAGGATTAACTGATAATGATTAATGAAGTAGATAATAATTCAGATGAATTAAACGACATATGTGAGGATTGTAAAAAAGAGGACATAAGTGTATCTCAAAATTTAATATTAACAGGATTTAAAATTTGTGAGTCTTGTAGACTTTCAAAAAATATTTTTCCAGTTTAACTTATAGTGCTTACTGGTAAAGAATTTAATCTGCTCATAACAAAAGATATAGAGATGAAAGCAATTATTAAAAACGATAAAATTACTACTCCAAAAGCTTTAAAATTTGATTTTAGATTTAATGTTTGCTTAGTTGCGATTATTAATCCTGCAAATATCCAAAATTGAGTAATAAAAATTATTGGAATTAATAAATCAGGTGTTACAGCAAAAAATCTTAATATCCCAGGTGCATGAGCATATCCAACGCTTATTAAAACTTTCTTAAAAGGAACTTTGGTGTCTTTATCGGGGAACAATTTAACGCCAATAACATATATAAATAATGCCCAAACTAACCAAGTAAAAATTGCAGTCAAACCAGATAAGCCAATTGCTGTTTTTACAATTGTGTTTGCAGCAACAGCGCCAGCTACACCATCTAATATCATTATAAGACCAGCAAAATATATTGCTGCTTCACCAAAATTAGAATTATCCCGATAAAGAGTCTTATCTAATTTTAAGGAACGAAAAAAAATATTTAAAAACTCTCCAAACATGTTCAAAATAATGTAGTCTCTTTTTTAATATATTTATTCAAAACTTTAGTTAAACTCTCTTCTGATTTTGCGAAAAAATGGTTTGCATCATTGACTGGTTGAAATTCAACTTTTATTCCCTTTTGTGATGATAATCTTTTATTTAATTCATCAATTGATTCAATAGGAACTAACTCGTCCTTTTTACCATAAACCATTAAACCCGAGGTAGGGCAAGGTGATAAAAAAGAAAAATCATACACATTTGGTTGAGGAGAAATAGCAATAAATCTATTTATCTCTGGTCTTCTCATCAATAATTGCATAGCTATCAAAGATCCAAAAGAAAAACCTGATATCCAGCATTGCGAATTATCAAAATTTTCTTTTTCTAACCAATCCAAAGCTGCAGCTGCATCAGCCAATTCACCTTGTCCGTTATCAAAATCTCCATCACTTTTTCCTACCCCTCTAAAGTTAACTCTACAAACTGAAAAATCATTATCCATAAATGAGTGAAAAGTTTCCACAACAACTTTATTATTCATTGTACCTCCGTATTGCGGATGTGGTTGAAGCACTAAAGCAATAGGTGATGTATTTTTTTTACTTTTAAAATATTTTGCTTCAAGTCTTCCTGCGGGACCAGGAATAAATATTTCTACAATTTTATTCTTATCCATAAATGCAATTGATAATTAATCTCAAAAATTTTTAAGTTATTAAAAATATGTCTACCATATGTGGGTGACAAATTGCTATTTTTAATTATATAAACTTGACTATTTTAGTATGGTATATATATAAACTCCTGCAATTAAAGGATTTTTATGAAACTTAGTACAAAAGGAAGATATGCTGTGATGGCACTGGCAGATATAGCCAAGTTTGATGGTGAAAGACCTGTATCGCTTAGAGATATATCTCTTAGACAAGGTATATCATTGCTTTATTTAGAGCAGATTTTTTCAATGCTAAAAAAAAATCAAATTGTAACGAGTGTTAGGGGTTCCAATGGTGGTTATAAATTAACTAAAAGTCCTGAACAAATAAAAATTTCAAATATTTTTTCTGCAGTTCAAGAAAATATTAAAACAGTTGGATGTAAAAAAGAATCCAAAAAAGGTTGTAATGGAAAGTCTGCAAAATGCATTACGCACAACTTATGGGATGAGTTGGAACTACATATAAACGAATTTTTTAACAAAAAGAATCTTAGTGATTTAGTTAAGGGTAAAAATGAAAACAGAGTCTAGTCAAAATTCTCGAGAAAAAGAAATTGAGAAGTTAAAAAAATACAAATACGGATTTTCAACTGATATAGAAAATACTAAAGCTCCAAAGGGATTAAATGAGGAAGTAATTAGATTTATTTCTAATATTAAAAAAGAACCAAAATGGCTTTTAGATTGGAGATTGAAAGCATATCAAAGACTTAAAGTTCTAAAAGAACCAAACTGGCAAAAGCCAAAATATCCAAAAATAAACTATCAAGATTTGTATTATTATTCAGCTCCAAAAAGCTTTAAAGAAAAACCCAAAAGTTTAGATGAACTGGATCCTAAATTATTAGAAACTTATAAAAAATTAGGTATACCTTTGCAGGAACAAAAAAGATTAAATAATATAGCTGTAGATGCAGTTTTCGACTCAGTTTCTGTTGCAACTACTTTTAAAGATAAATTAACTGAAAAAGGAATAATATTTTGTTCTATATCTGAAGCGATACAAAAACATCCTGAACTTGTAAAAAAATATTTAGGATCTGTTATACCTTTAACGGATCATTTTTTTGCAACATTAAACTCAGCGGTATTTACAGATGGTTCATTTGTGTATGTGCCTCCAGGAGTAAGATGTCCAATGGAATTATCAACATACTTTAGAATTAATGCATCTGACACAGGACAATTCGAAAGAACTTTGATCATAGCTGATAAAGGGAGTTATGTAAGTTATCTAGAAGGTTGTACAGCTCCAATGCGAGATGAAAATCAATTACATGCAGCAAATGTTGAATTAATTGCTCTTGATGATGCAGAAATAAAATATTCTACAGTTCAAAATTGGTATCCAGGTGACAAAGATGGGAAGGGTGGCATATATAACTTTGTAACTAAAAGAGGACTTTGCAAAGGAATAAATTCAAAAATTTCGTGGACGCAAGTAGAAACAGGTTCAGCAATTACATGGAAATATCCAAGTTGTATTTTAAAAGGCGATAATTCAATTGGAGAATTTTATTCTATCGCAATAACTAATAATCATCAAAAGGCTGATACTGGCACTAAAATGATTCATTTGGGAAAAAATACTAAGAGTAAAATTATTTCTAAAGGTATAAGCGCTGGGTTTTCAGATATGACATACAGAGGATTAGTCGATATTTCTAAAAAGGCAGATAACTCAAGAAATTATACTCAATGCGATTCACTTCTTATGGGCAATAAATGTGGCGCTCACACTGTTCCTTACATTACAAATAAAAACTCTGGATCAAATTTAGCTCATGAGGCTACCACATCAAAAATTAGCGAGGAGCAGTTACATTATTGTCAACAAAGGGGTTTGAATTCCGAAGAAGCTGTAGGATTAATTGTTAATGGTTTTTGTAAAGAAGTTCTTCAACAGTTACCGATGGAGTTTGCGGTAGAAGCTCAAAAATTAGTAGGAATTAGCTTAGAGGGGAGCGTGGGTTAAGTGCTTAAAATTAATAATTTAAAAGCTAAAGTTGGAGAAAAATCTATTTTAAATGATTTTTCACTAGATATAAAACCAGGTGAAGTGCATGCAATTATGGGGCCTAATGGATCTGGAAAAAGCACTTTGTCAAATATTTTGTCAGGAAAAAAAGGGTATGATGTATCCGGTGAAATAAAATTTGAGGGTATCGATCTATTTTCACTCGAGACCGAAGAGAGAGCTCATAAAGGTATTTTTTTAGCATTTCAATATCCATTAGAAATACCTGGGGTAAATACAAATATATTTTTAAAAACTTCTCTTAATGCAATCAGAAAAGCCAGGGGAGAAAAAGAGTTAGATGCTCTAGAATTTTTAAAGTTAGTTAAGCAAAAATCAAAAGAATTAAAATTTGATGAGGAAAAACTAAATAGACAATTAAATGTTGGTTTTTCTGGTGGTGAAAAGAAAAAGAACGAAATTTTACAAATGTCAATTTTAAATCCTAAACTTTCTATATTAGATGAAACAGATTCAGGACTAGATATAGATGCACTTAAAACTGTTGCACAAGGAGTTAATGCTTTAAGAAAAAAAAATAATTCCTTTCTAATCATTACACATTATCAAAGACTTCTTGATTATATTAAACCAGATCATGTTCATGTTTTAATGAATGGAAAGATTACTAAATCAGGTGGTCCTGAACTTGCACTTGAATTAGAGAAGAAAGGTTATGAAGGTCTAAACTAAATGGAAAAACAATTAATTAGAGATTTTGAAAAATCGTTTGAAAATTCAAATTTAGATTCAAAAAAAATAAATTTTAAAAAAGAATTTTTAAATAAATTTATTAAAGAAGGGTTGCCTGGTAAAAATTTAGAAAATTGGAAGTATTCTGACTTAAGTAAAATTATTAAAACAGAAATTGGAGATTTAAGTTTTTATAATAATATATCACCTCCAAATAAAATTGATTCATCAATGTATCTTAGTGGATTCGAACATAATTCCATTGTTTTCATAAATGGTAGAGCTGAAAAAATTGATTTACAATTTGAGGAGAAAGATAAAGTAAAAATTTCAGAAGATTTTGAATTGGAAAAAACATCTTCAAATATTAACTCGTTGGTAAATTTAAATAATGCCTTCACAGAAAAGAATTTTGTATTGACTGTTAAAGAGAATTATTCTTTTAAAAAACCGTTGGTAATTTATCATTATACAAATAAGAAGATAAAATCTCAAAACCTTAATCTTAGACTAAACTTTGAATTAGAAAAAAATACTTCTTTAAAATTAATAGATATTTTAGACGATTTTTCAGAAAAAAATTTCATTAACACCTTTTATAATTTTAAATTAAATCAAGATGCAATTTTGAAGAATTATAAAGTAGATATTAAAAATAACAGTAATATTAAATATTCATTCACAAACATTGAGCAAGATAAAAATAGTTTATCAGAAACATTTATACTTTCATCAGGCTCAGCTTTTAATAAGAATGAAATCAACTGTAATTTAAATGGAAATTATTCCTCTGCGTTTGTAAATGGTATTTTATCTTTAAACAAAAAAAAACATCACGAAATTAGAACAAGCGTAAATCATTTAACAGAGTCTACTAAAAGCTATCAATTAATAAAAAGTGTTTTAGAAAATAATGCAAGAGCTGTTTATCAAGGAAAAATATTTGTTAGCTCTGATGCACAGAAAACAGATGGATATCAACTTAGTAAAGCTATTCTACTTGAAGATACAACTGAATTTAATGCAAAACCAGAACTAGAAATTTATGCTGATGATGTAAAATGTTCACATGGATCAGCATCTGGAAGTTTAAATGAAAATTCAATATTTTATATTATGTCAAGGGGACTTAACTATAAAGAAGCTAAAGAGCTTTTAATAAATGGTTTTTTATTAGATGTGATTAATAAAATTACTGATGAAGAAATTAAGAATTTAATTAAAAGTATGATCGGGTTAAAGGAATGAATATAGATAATATAAAAAAAGAATTTCCAATATTTAATCAAAAAATCCAAAATAATGATTTGGTATATTTGGATAGTGCAAATTCATCTCAAAAACCACAGATAGTAATTGATAGAATTTACGATTTCTATTCAAAGGAATTTTCTAATGTTGGAAGAAGCATTCATTATTTAGCTGTAGCAGCAACTAATATGTATGAGAATACAAGGGTTTCCGTGCAAAAATTTATCAATGCAAAAGATAAAAATGAAATAGTTTTTACAAAAGGAGCTACAGAAGCTATCAATTTGGTGGCAAGTACATTTGGTCAGAAATATTTAAAATCAGGAGATGAGGTATTATTGACCGAATTAGAACACCATTCTAATTATGTCCCTTGGCATTATTTAAGAAAATCCAAGGGAGTAAAAATAGAGTTTGCTGATGTAAATGAAGATGGAGAAGTTACACTTGAGAGTATAGAAAAAAAAATTACATCTAAAACAAAAATTATAGCTATCACTCATCTTTCCAATGTGACTGGTGCTATTTTACCTATTAAGGAAATAACACAACTAGCCCACTCAAAAAATATTCCAGTATTGGTAGATGGTTGTCAAGGAGCTCCACATTTAAAGTTGGATATGCAAGATTTAGATTGTGATTTTTATGCCATATCCTGTCATAAAATGTATGGACCAACAGGTTTAGGAATTCTTTATGCAAAAAAAAAATGGTTAGAAGAATTACCGCCATACCAAGGTGGCGGAGGAATGATAGGTGAGGTAAAAAAAGAAGGCATCACTTACGGAGATTTACCAAACAAGTATGAAGCTGGGACAATGCAAACAGCACAAGTGATCGCTTTTGATGAGTCTATAAAGTTTTTAAATAAAGTTGGAATAGAAAATATATCAAAACATGAAAATGAAGTATTGATGTATGGAGAAGAAATACTCAGAAAAAATAACTCAGTTAAATTAATTGGAAATCCAAAAAATAAAGGTGGAGTTTTGTCTTTTACAATTGATGGAATACATCCACATGATATTGCTACTATTTTAGATGAAGACGGCGTTGCAATAAGAGCTGGACATCATTGTTGTCAAATTCTCCATGATAAATTAGGTTTACCTGCAACAGCGAGAGCCTCTCTAGGGGTTTATAATACTAAAGAAGATTTTGATATATTAGATAAAGCAATAAATAAAACCAAAAAAATTTTTAAATAAATGAACTTAAAAGAACTTTATCAAGAAATAATTTTAGACCATGGAAAAAACCCAAGAAATTTAAGAAAGACTGATAATTTTAATAAAGATGCAAAGGGACATAATCCTTTGTGTGGAGATAAAGTTCATGTTTATTTAAAACTTGATGAAAGTAAAAAAGTAGAAGATATATCTTTTGAAGGCCAGGGATGTGCGATATCAATGGCATCAGCTTCTATTATGACTAGCATGGTAAAAGGTAAGGAAGAGCACGAGGTAAAAGAGATAGTAAATGACTTCTTGGAAATGATTAAAGAAAAAGAAACTCTAAACACAAAGCTTTTAAGTGAAGACGAAAAAACTAAATTAATGTGTTTGTCGGGAGTTAAACAGTACCCAATGCGAGTAAAATGTGCTACACTGTCATGGCATACTTTAACATCTGCTATTGATAAATCTCAGAACGAAATTAATATGGAAAGTATGGAAGTCTAATGAATTTAAAAGATAAAGTTATTGCAGAAATAAAAAAAATCTATGATCCTGAAATTCCTGTTAATATTTACGAATTAGGTTTAATTTACGATATTTCAGTTAAGGACAAAGATATAAGTGTAAAAATGACACTAACAACACCTAATTGTCCAGTAGCTGAAAGTTTACCCAAAGAAGTGAAAGATAGCATTATGGCAATTAAAGAAGTTGGGAAGGTTGATCTTGATTTGGTTTGGGATCCTCCATGGGATAAGTCAATGATGTCTGAGGCTGCAAAATTGGAATTAAATTTATGACAAAACAAATAATAACCTTAAGTGATAATGCCGCTAAAAGAATTAAAGAGATAATGTCATCAGCTGATGATAATTCAGTAGGGGTGAGAGTTGGAGTTAAAAGTGGCGGATGTGCTGGCATGTCTTATGTTATGGAATATACAAAAGAAGCTAATCCAAATGACGAGATAATTGAGGATAAAGGGGTTAAGGTTTTTATTGACCCTTCAGCAGTAATGTATTTGCTTGGAACAGAGATGGATTACAAGAAAGAGGAATTTTCATCTTCTTTTGTTTTTAAAAATCCCAATGAAACTGAGCGTTGTGGATGTGGAGAGTCTTTTAAAATATAGTATAAGTTTTATGCATATCTGCATTGCTATAAACGCATATCTATGTTAGTGTGATTCTATGAACGTATTTGAATTTAGGAATTTGCTTAAGTCAGAAGATAAGAAAGCGAAGAGAAAATCTTTCTTTAGATCTTTCATAAAACCTGTTGAGTCAGGAGCGAATGGAACTCAAGATTACGTTGTTAAAAAAGGTATTGGCAAAAATAAAATAGCTTCTACAAGACAGTAATTTTAACAACTATAATACATATCAAACTCAATTGGATGAGGTGTGTGCTCAAAGTTGTGAATTTCCTCAAACTTTAATGCGATGTAAGCATCAATTTGATCATCTGTGAAAACGTTGCCTTGTTTTAAAAAATCTCTGTCTCTGTCCAAGCTTTCCATTGCTTCTCTTAATGAACCGCAAACAGTTGGAACCTTTTTAACTTCTTTTTCTGATAAAGCATATAAATCTTTGTCAAATGATTTACCAGGGTCTATTTTATTTTTTATACCATCTAATCCTGCCATTAGCATTGATGCAAAAGTAAGATAAGGATTTCCAGAAGCATCAGGAAATCTAATTTCACATCTAGCACCATTTTTACTCAACGTGATTGGAATTCTACATGATGCAGATCTGTTTCTTGCAGAGTACGCTAATAAGACAGGCGCTTCGAAACCAGGTATTAATCTTTTATAACTGTTAGTAGTTGCGTTAGAAAAAGCATTAATAGCTTTTGCGTGTTTTAAAATTCCACCAATATAATATAATGCAGTTTGAGAAAGACCTGCATATTTATCTCCAGAAAAAACTGGTGTCTTCCCTTTCCAAATTGATTGGTGTGTATGCATTCCTGATCCATTATCTCCCTTAACAGGTTTAGGCATAAAGGTAGCTGTTTTACCAAACGAATGAGAAACCATCTGTACTACATATTTGTAAAGTTGAACATTATCAGCTTGATCTACTAGTGTTCCGAAGTACATACCAAGCTCATGTTGACTTGGCGCTACTTCATGATGATGTTTCTCTACTTTAATTCCTACGTCTTTTAACCCTTTTAAATATTCACTTCTCATATCTTGAGCACTATCAACTGGTGGAACAGGGAAATACCCACCTTTAATACCTGGTCTATGTCCCATATTTCCATTTTCATATTTTCTTCCTGAATTGTATGGACCCTCTGTACTATCAATAGAAAAACCAGTTTCATTCATGTCATTTTTAATTCTTACATCATCAAATACAAAAAACTCAGGCTCAGGTCCAAAATATGCTTTGTCTCCTATACCTGTTTTTTTTAAATATGCCTCAGCCTTTTTTGCTATTCCTCTTGGATCTCTTTCATATGTATCTTTTTTAACTGCATCCAGTATGTCACAAAATAAAATAAGAGTATTGTGTGTAGTGTAAGGATCTATTACCTTTCTACTTAAATCAGGCTTTAAAATCATATCGGACTCATTAATTGCTTTCCATCCAGCGATTGATGATCCATCAAAAAAGACTCCATCGTTTAACATGTCATTGTTAACAACAGTAGCATCCATTGTTAAGTGTTGTAGTTTACCTCTTGGATCTGTAAATCTTAAATCTACATACTCAATTTCTTTATCTTTCATTAATTTTAAAACATCATTTGAACTCATATATTTCTCTTTTGTTAATAATAGTCTGATTTAATATCAAAAAATTATAGAATTAGGTTGTTTATTATTAAGATATCACCTATGCATTTCTTACATATATAAATGATATTTGTATTGAAATTTTCAATTCACATATTGTTACAATTTTTAGTTGTATGGAAAACTTACTTACTAAAGAATCGGTCAAAAGAGCTGAACAAGCTCTTAAAAATTTTGATAAAAATTTAAATGTAATAGTTCTCAAAACTTCCGCGAAAACAGCACAAGATGCTGCAAAATCCCTGGATTGTGAAGTGGGAGCAATAGTAAAAAGTTTATTATTTAGAACAGAAAACTCTTATGTGCTTTGTTTGATTTCTGGTGATAAAAAATGCTCACTTAATAAATTAAAAAAAATTACCCTTAAAAAAGATGTATGTATGGCCAATCCAGATGAGGTTAAAGCTCAAACTGGATATACGATTGGTGGCGTTTCACCTGTTGGTCATATTAATAACATTGAAATTTATATAGATAATTCTCTTGAAAGATTTGATAAAATTTATGCTGCAGCAGGACATCCCAACTGTGTTTTTGAAATTAATTTTGAAAAATTAATAAATATAACAAATGGAAAAGTTATAGAAATCATAGAATGAGAAAACCAAAATTTATTGATTATTTATTACTTTCTTTTCTTGCATTGATTTGGTCCTCAGCTTTTTTCAACATAAAGATTGCAACAGATTCTTTTGGCCCTATTACAATTGCTTTTTTAAGAGTTTTTTTAGCTTCAATACCTTTATTATTAATCTGTAATTATAAAAAAATAAAAATAGAAGCTTTTTCTAAAGAGTGGCATTGGTTTGCAATTATTGGCTTTGTTAATTTAGTTGTACCTTTTTTTTTAATTGCTTATGGAGTTAAATCAGTTCAAAGTAATTTGGCTGCAATTTTAATGTCAAGTGGCCCTCTTACTTCAACAATTTTAGGTCATTTTTTTACTAAGCACGATAAATTTAATTTTGTAAAAACAATTGGTGTTTTAATTGGTTTTTCAGGAATTATTTATTTATTTTCAGATAATATTTTAATTAATGAAAATAACTTCTTATCAGCGATATTAATTTTAGCTGGTGCAACAGGCTATGTGATAGGTGGTGTTTTAACTTTAAAAATTAGTTCCAAAAAAAATGAAAATGTGACTACTTCAATATGTATATGGGCTTCAATTATTTTATTACCTTTATCACTTATTTTTGAGCAACCTTGGAATTTAAATCCAAGTTTAAAATCTACTGCTTCTTTAATTTATCTAGGGATAGTTTGTACGGGTTTAGCATGGCTGTTAAGGTTTAGAATTTTAAAAAACAATGGATTAATTTTCCAATCTCAAGTTTCTTACTTAATACCTATTTTTGCAATTATCCTCGGATATATTTTCTTAGGTGAATTAATTACTTCAAAAGTAATTGTTTCATTGACCGCTGTAGTTATTGGTATTTATTTTGTAAAAAAGTCCTCAGATTAATTAATTAGTTTCTTAATTTGTTTAATATGATTTGTTTTAACCTCACAACAACCTCCAAGAATAGTTGCACCTTTTTTTATTATTTTTGCTACAAAGTTTTTAAAAATCTCATCTGTTATATCTTTCCTAGTACCTAATCTTATATTAGGGTTTGTTCCAATTTCATCAGGCTTTGCAGTATTAAATTCATCGACAGGCAAAGGCTCTTCAACTCCCCATAAATTTACTTTAAAACCAAAGGGAATATTTAAACTTTTTAATTCATTGGCTGACTCATCAACTATTTCTGGTGATACACACGCAGAAATTACACCTAACCAATTGTTGTTATTAAATTTTTTCACAATCTCTGTAATTGTTTCGCCTGATGGAAGCTTGCAATTTTTTTTTAAATGCAATCCAACTAAAACAGGTTTGTTAAATTTTTCAATAACATTAAGTGCAATTTCTATTTCTTTCCCGCTTGATAAAACATCTAAATAGAAAAAGTCTATATAAGGTGCAATTAAATTTGCTTGATCGTAAAAATTTTTTTTAATTATATTTTGATCCCTTTTATCAACACAATAAGTATCATTTTGTGCAGGAAGGCTTCCTGCAACCAAAACATTCTTTTTAGAAATTTTTTTTGCCTCTAGAGCAAGTTCACCAGCCTTTTTATTTGCATATTCAAAGTGCTCGTTAACTTTATTTTGTTTAAATCTTACTCTTCTAGATGTAAAACTATTTGTACAAATTACCTCAGCTCCAGCATTGATAAAAGATAAATGTGAATCAATTATTAATTTATGATTTTTTTCTTCTAATAAAGCACTAGATGACCAAAGAGTTCCTTTCGTAACAAGTCCTCTTTCTAGAAGGTCTTGTCCCATTCCTCCATCTAAGATTCTTAATTTCTTAAAATAATCTTTATCCATAAAATTAATTAAATATTTTAAAAGCCATTCTAATAGCAACAAATAGCACTAGTCCAGCTGTTACCAAGGCTAAAATTCTAGCAGGAAAAATTTTTAAATTTAAAAAATTACCTATTTGTCCACCAATAAAAACAGCTAACAAAAAAAACCAATAATTTTGAATTTCATTAAATAATGAGCTTTTAGTAAGATGGCCAAAAATTCCTGAAATAGAATTTATAAGAATAAATAGCGATGCCGCTGTTACTATTTGTTTTGGTTTGGCTGCTTTAAGTAAAAAAAGGATAGGGCTTAAAAAAATTCCACCTCCTATACCAACGACTCCAGAAAAAAATCCTAAAACTCCTCCAATCAAAAAAGAAATAAAGGATGGGATTTTTTTATATTTATTATTTTTGTCGTCATAGGAATTAAAATTTATAAGCAGCAAAATTCCTGCTATCATTAGAATTAAAAATAGCAGTAGCTCAAAAATTTGTTTATCTATGTTTAGTGATCCACCGATAAATGCAAGAGGTACCGATCCTAGCAAAAAAGGTAGGAGCAACCTTAAGTTAAGATTCCCTGTTCTTATATAGTTAAAACAGTTTCCTGATACGACTATAATGTTACAAGATAAAGCTAAAATTGGGAATATACTATAAGGAATTCCCCAAATTAATAACAAGGCAAGATAGGTTGATCCACCTCCAAAGCCAACACTGGAATATAATATAGCAGTTACAAAAAATAAAATTGATAATATAATCATTTTAAACTTATGAATGTAAATATAGCACTTTTAACTGTTACTGATACCAGAACTTTAGATACAGATAAATCTGGCAATATTCTTGAAAAAAAAATTAAAAAAGCAAAACATAAACTAATTGATAGAAAAATTTGTAAAGATAGTAAAAAAGAGATTAAAAAAATTATAAAAAAATGGCTAAATAAAAAGAAAGTAGATGTGATAATTACTACAGGAGGAACGGGTTTAACAGGCAGAGATATAACTCCAGAAGCATTAAATGAAGTTGCAGATAAACATATACCTGGTTTTGGTGAAGTTTTTAGAACTTTAAGTTTAAAAACTGTTGGAACTTCCTCTATTCAATCAAGAGCTTGTGCTGTTCTAGCAAATGGCAAATATATATTTGCTTTACCAGGTTCATCCGGCGGTGTAACAGATGCATGGGATAAAATTTTAATTCATCAATTAGATGTAAATCATAAACCATGTAATTTTGTAGAATTATTTCCTAGATTAAAAGAAAAATAAAATTTTATTTATTTTCTCTTGTTGCAATAAAAACTCCAATTGAAGCAATTATAAATCCACAAATATCAAAAATATTTAAAGTTTCATTTAAAAAAATCCATGCAATCAAAGCAGAAGTAGCAGGAATTAAAAAAAATAGAGAGACAGTCTTACTAGCTGAATGATGCTTAATTAAATACATTAAAATAGTAAAAGCACCAAAAGAAACTAAAACAATCTGATGAGTCATCGCTATAATGAAAGTTGAAGAAAAATTAATATAAGGTTCGGTAAAAAACAAAACTATTAAAATATGAAATAAAAAACCACCAATAGCTTGATACATATTATTTACTGGAAGAGATAAATTATTACTTAATTTTTTTTGCCATAATGTGGCGCTTGTAACAGCTAATAAAGAAATAAAGACAGCAATTATTCCAATTGTTGGTAAAGTGGTACCGATGTCAAAACCTAAAACTATCGCTGCCCCCAAAAAACCCATTGTCACACCGATCCATTGTTTAATTGAAACTTTTTCTTTTAACAATGGACCAGCAAGAGCATTAGTTAAAACTGGATTAAGTGTGACTATTAATGCTGCGATGCCTGTAGGAAGACCTTTTGATATAGAAAAAAAAACTCCTCCTAAATAAACGCCATGAAATAAAATACCGCTAAAGATCGACTCTATAAAATTTTTTTTTGATACCAAAATTTTTTCTTTTCTAAAAATTGAAAATAAAAAGAAACCAAAAGTAACTAATAAGAATCTAAAAGCTAAAGCAGAAAAGGGATCGCTATAATCAACTATAGGTTTAGTGGTAATAAATGCTGAAGACCAAAGTACAATAAATATTAACGGAAATAATCTAAACATCAAAAAAAAAATATTTATTTTTGATATTTTTCTTTCCACTCAGAATAAGACATTCCGTAGACATGTTTTCTTGCATCAGGATCTGAAATTTCAATTCCTTTTTTTTCTGCTTCTTCTCTATACCATTTTGATAAACAGTTTCTGCAAAAACCTGCAAGATTCATTAAATCTATGTTTTGAACATCTTTTCTGTATCTTAAGTGATTTAGCAATCTATCAAAAGCTGCAGATTGTAATTCTTTTTTTGTATTATCATCCATAATTTTATATGTTAAGTTTTTATTACACTTATGAAATTAAATGGATCTTATCAAATAAATTTAGAAAAACAAAAAGTTTGGGAAGCTCTGAATGATCCAGAAATTTTAAAACAATCTATACCAGGTTGCGAAGAATTTAAAAAAAACTCGAATACTGAATTTACAGCTACTGCTACAAATAAAATCGGTCCATTTAATGCTAGTTTTACAGGAGATATTGAACTTAAAAATATAAATGCTCCTAACAGCTATGTTATTGAGGGGTCTGGAAATTCCCCAGTAGGCTTTGCATCAGGTTCAGCACAGGTAAAACTCGAAGATTCTGAAGGCGGAACAAAGCTTACCTACGAAGTAGAAGCTAATGTTGGTGGTAAAATTGCTCAGGTAGGTTCGAGGTTAATTGATATGACCGCAAAAAAAATGGCTGATATTTTTTTTGGCAAATTTTCTGAATTGATTTCTAAAGAAAAAATAGAATTGAAAGATGAAAAACTAGAAGATAACAAAAAAGAACCCTTAATCACAAAAAAATCTAATACAAAAATCTACGTTTATTCATTAGCAACAATAATCACTCTAATAATTATAGGATATTTCTTATATTAGTTCGCGCATTACTAGAATTTAATTATCATAAATAATTGAAGAACATTAGCTATTGTGTTTAAATGGTTAAGTTTTTTATAGGAGGGAAGACTATGAAAAAAGTAAGTCTAGAAGTTAATGGGAAAAAAGTAAGCAAAGAAGTCCCAGATCACACAGTTCTATCGGTATTTTTAAGAGAAGTTTTAAATTTAACAGGCACTCACGTTGGTTGTGACACAAGTCAATGTGGAGCGTGTGTAGTACATGTTGATGGAAAATCGATAAAAAGTTGTACTGCTTTAGCAGCTGACATTGAAGGTTCAAAAGTTACTACTATTGAAGGGTTAGTATCGAACGGAAAGATGCATCCAATGCAAGAGGCATTTAAAAAACAACATGGTTTACAATGTGGATTTTGTACACCAGGAATGGTTATGAGTGCAATTGATTTGTTAAATCATAAAAAAAATCCAAGTGATAAAGAAATAAGAGATTGGTTAGAAGGAAATATATGTAGATGTACTGGTTATCAAAATATAGTTGCAGCAGTTAAAGAAGCTGCTTCAAAAATGTAATGAAAGGAGAAATTTAATATGGCAAGTTTAGTTGGATCAAGAGTTGAAAGAAAAGAGGACAAAAAGCTTTTAACAGGTAGAGGTAAATATACAGCGGATGTAACTTTTGCCCATCAAACTTACGCATATTTTGTTCGGTCTCCTCACGCAAGAGCGCAAATCAAAAACATTGATACATCAAAGGCTGAAAAATCTTCAGGTGTAGTTGCTGTACTTACTGGAAAAGATATTGCTAACGATAAAATTGGAGGATTAATAGCTGGATGGAGAATTAAAAGTGAGGATGGTTCTGATATGAAAGTACCAGCACATCCACCTTTAGCAAGTGAGAGTGTAAATTACGTAGGAGATCATGTAGCAGTAGTAATTGCAGAAAGTCTTGATGAAGCAAGAAATGCGGCTGATTTAGTCAAAGTAGATTATAAAGTTTTAAAAGCAGTAGTTAAAACCGATCAAGCAATGGACTCGGAAAATATTTATAAAGATATTCCAAAAAACTTATGTTTCGATTGGTTATTAGGAGATAGAGAAAAAGTAAAAGAAGCTTTTGATAAAGCAGACAAAATTATAAAAATTGATTTAATTAATAATAGACTAATTCCGAATGCAATGGAGCCTAGAGCGGCGAATGCAGATTATAATCCCTCAACAGAAGAAATTACATTATATACAACGAGTCAAAACCCACATTTAGCTAGAATAATTATTTCAGCATTTAATGGTGTGGCTCCAGAAAATAAATTAAGAGTTATAGCGCCAGATGTTGGTGGTGGATTTGGATCTAAAATTTACCCTTATGCTGAAGAAGTAGTTTGTAGCTGGGCATCCAAAAAAATAGAAAGACCTGTTAAATGGGTTGCAGACAGAACCGAGTCATTTTTGTCTGACTGTCATGGAAGGGACCATGTAACACATGCAGAACTTGCAGTAAAAAATGATGGAACGTTTTTAGGTTTTAAAAATGAAACGATCGCAAATATTGGTGCTTATGCATCTGTTTTTGCAACTGTAACTCCAACATATTTGTTTGGCCCTTGTGCAACAGGAGTATACAAAATGCCTGCAGCTTACAGTAATGTTAAAGCAGTATATACAAATACTGCTCCAGTTGATGCTTATAGAGGAGCTGGAAGACCAGAAGCAACATACACTATAGAAACTCTAGTAGAAAAAGCAGCTAGAGAATTAGGTATGGACCCTGCAGAAATTAGGATGAAAAACTTTCCAACAGAGTTCCCATTTCAACAAACGTTAGTTCACTCAGTTGACTCAGGTGATTATAATGCTGGATTGAAAAAAGCAATGGAAGTCGGTGATTATAAAGGTTTCGAAAAAAGAAAAAATGAGTCTGCGTCTAGAGGTAAATTGAGAGGGATAGGTTTTTGTAGTTATTTCGAAGCATGTGGTATTGCACCTTCTGCAGTAGTAATGTCACTAGGATGTGGAATTGGTTTATGGGAGTCTGCAGAAGTAAGATTTAATCCAACTGGAAATGTCACAGTTTTTACAGGGTCACATAGTCATGGGCAAGGACATGATACGACATTTGCTCAAATAGCAGCTGATAGATTGGGTGTACCTTTAGAAAATATTGAAATTTCCCATGGAGATACTGACAAAGGACCTTTTGGTTATGGAACTTATGGATCTAGATCTTTAACAGTTGGTGGAACGGCAATTGTAAAAGCTTGTGACAAGATAGTAGCAAAAGGAAAAAAAGTTGCTGCTAAAATGTTGGAGGTGAATGAAAGTGAAGTTGAGTTTAAAGATGGAGAATTTATTGTCGCTAAATCAAACAAGAAGAAAACAATTGGTGAAGTTGCATTTGCTTGCTACTTACCTGGAACTTACGGAGAAGTTAAATCTCCCCTTCCTGAAGGAGAAGAGCCGGGTCTAAAAGAAACATCATTTTTTGATCCAGGAAACTTTTCTTTTCCAGCAGGTTCTCACATTTGTGAAGTTGAGGTTGATCCAGAGACTGGAAATACAGAGGTAGTAAAATATACAGCGGTAGATGATTTTGGAACAATCATAAATCCTTTAATTGTTGAAGGCCAAGTTCATGGTGGATTAGCACAAGGAATAGGCCAAGCACTTTACGAGAATTGTCATTATGATGACTCAGGACAATTAGTTACAGCATCATACATGGATTATACGATGCCAAGAGCTGATAATTTTCCAGAGTTTAATTTAGGATTTACCTGTACCCCTGCTACGTCTAATCCATTAGGAACTAAAGGATGTGGGGAAGCAGGTGCAATTGCTGCTCCTCCAGCAGTTATGAATGCTGTTATGAATGCGGTAGGTACAGAAGTTTCAATGCCAGCAACTGCTGAAAAAGTTTGGAAAGCATGTCAAAAAATGAATAAATCAAATTCTAAAGCAGCTTAAGGAGAAAACTATGAAAACATTTAACTATCATTCTACTAAAGATGTTAAAGAGGCCACAAAGTTAGCTTCATCAAGTTCTGCTTTTTTAGCTGGAGGAATGACTACTCTTCCATCTATGAAATTAGGATTAGCTTCTTACAAAGATATCATAGACATTAAAAGGATAAAAAAATTATCAGGTATAAAAGCAAGTGGTAAATCAGTGACTATCGGTTCAACAACAAAACATGCCGAAGTTGCTAATTCTAAAGAGGTTAAAAAAGCTATTCCTTCTTTAGCTGCTCTGGCTGAAGGAATTGGTGATCCTCAAGTAAGAAATCGAGGAACTATCGGTGGATCAATTGCAAACAATGACCCTTCTGCTGATTATCCATCAGCTTGCATAGCTCTTAACGCAACAATTCATACAAATAATAGAAAGATAAGTGCAGATAAATTTTTCACTGGAATGTTTGAAACATCGCTTAAAAAAGGCGAGTTGATAGAAGCAATAGAATTTCAAATTCCTGAAAAATCTTGCTATCAAAAATATCCAAATCCAGCATCCAGGTATGCAATAGTTGGAGTATATGTAGCTAAACATAAAAGCGATGTAAATGTTGCGGTTACTGGAGCAAAAGCATGTGTTTATAATGAAAAAAGTATAGCAAGCGCACTTTCAAAAAATTTTTCGTCATCATCTTTAGATAGTGTAAAAATTTCTTCTAGTGGAATGAATTCTGATATTCATGCTTCTGCAGATTACAGAGCAAATATGGTTAAAGTATTTGCAAAAAAAGCTGTTGATGCTTGCTAAATAAATATTTGAGTATTAACCTTACATCTAATGAAAAATTCATTTGATGAAAAGATTTTAGAAGAAGCTAACGACTGGATAAAAACTAATCAAAAAGTAGTTCTCGCAACTGTAATACAAACTTGGGGATCATCTCCACGTCAAATCGGCAGTAGAATGATTGTAAATGAAAAAGGAGATTTTTCTGGATCTGTTTCAGGCGGGTGTGTTGAATCAGCTGTTGTAAGAGAGTGTCTCAACATTCTTAAAGAAAACAAACCTTTTAAAAAAATTGAATTTAAGGTTTCTAACGAAAGTGCATGGGAAGTAGGTCTAGCATGTGGTGGTGAAATCGCAGTCTATTTAGAGCAAATAAATTAATGAAATTAGAAGTCTTACAAAAAATTATCAAAAAAAAACAAAATAAATCTGAATTTGCGATTGTTACCAATCTATCAACAGGCGAAAGCGAAATTTTTGAAAAAAATAAAAATTTAGGTGAAAATTTAGAAAAATATAAAAATCAAATAAATAAATTTTTTGAAACTAAAAAAAATGGAGTCATAGAAGGAACTGAAATATTTGTTGAGTCATATATAAGACCTATAAAAGTAATTATAGTTGGAGCGGTACACATAGCTCAATATTTAGTAGAATTTGCAAAAAGTTTAAATTTTGAAATTTCAATAATTGATCCTAGAGGTTATTTTGCATCAAAACAAAGATTTCCAGAAATAAATATAATTAATAAATGGCCTGACGAAGCTTTTAAAGAAATTGAGTCAAGTTCTAGCACGGCTCTAATTGCTTTGACACATGATCCAAAAATTGACGATCCAGCCTTACAGCATGCTTTAAATAAAAAATTTTACTACATAGGAGCACTAGGTAGTAAAAAAACTCATGAGAATAGATGTCAAAGATTAAAAGATGCAGGCTACAATGATGATCAAATTAAATCTATTCATGGACCAATCGGAATTAAGTTGGGAGGAAAATCAGCCCCAGAAATTGCACTATCAATTATTTCTCAATTAGTTTCAGAAACATATAAAAAATAAATGTATCAGATATTTGAAGAAATCGAATTAAAAACTAATGGACAAGGTTTTTACAATTTTACTTCGGACACTTTAAGTTGGTTAGATAAACAAAAAATCAAAAATGGTATATTAAACATCAATATATTACATACAAGCGCATCATTAGTTATTCAAGAAAATGCCGACCCAGATGTATTATATGATCTTAAAAATTTTTTTAATAAATTAGTTCCTATGGATACAAAATTATATAAGCATTCGACTGAAGGAAAAGATGACATGCCCGCTCATATTAAATCCACACTTACAAATAACCAATTAACATTAAGCCTTAAAAGTAAAAAATTAATACTTGGAACATGGCAAGGATTGTATTTATTCGAACATCGTATTGAAAAGCAAACAAGAGTGTTATCGCATCATTTAATTGGGGAATAAAATATGATTAAAGCTATTCTTTTAGCTGCTGGTCAATCGAAAAGATTAAAGGGTCAAAATAAATTAATTAAGAAATTTAAATCTATTCCTCTTATCAATCACGTTTTAGGATCTCTCCTGAAAAGTAAAGTAAATAAAATTATTATTGTTATTGGATACCAAAAAGAAAAAATAAAGAAAATAGTAAAAAAGAATAAAAAAATTTTATATGTAAATAATAAAAATTATAAAAAAGGAATTTCTTCCTCGATAAAGTCAGGTTTAGTTAAAATATTTAAAAAAGATAAAGGGTTTATAATTGTTCAATCAGATATGCCTTTTATAAAAACTTCAGATATTAATAAAATTTTTGACTCTATAAAAAAAGGAAAACATTTAGTACACGCATTGAGTTTCAAAAATAAAATAGGAAATCCAATTGGTTTTGATATTTCAACTATAAATAAATTTAAAAAAATTAAAGGGGATGTTGGGGCTAAGTTTTTAGTAAAAAAACTTAAAAAAAATACTAATTTTATAAATGTTAAATCAAATAAAATATTCAAAGATTTTGATTTAAGTAGAGATTTTAATTAGCTTGTATTGGATTCCCTTTTAACCATTCACTATCTTCATTTTCATAGTGTTCTTTTTTCCAAATAGGAGACCTTTTTTTAATTTCCTCAATGATAAACCTTGAGAGAGTATATGCTTCAGCTCTATGTGGACAAGCAACTGCTATAATAATACTTATTTCACCAAGGCCTACATAGCCTTTAACATGTTCAATAAAAACTGACTTATCTTTAATATTAAGTTTTTGACCAACTTCTTTATAAATTTCCTCAAAACTTTTAATCACCATTACATCATGTGCATCATAAGTTATTCCAGTAACCTTTTTATTTTCATTATTATTTCTGACTGTCCCGTAAAAAACTATAGAAGCTCCATAGTTTGCAGAGGCAATAAATTCTTCGGCATTTTCCGGTTTTATTTTATCCTTTTCAAGGTCAATTATTTTTGCGTGAAGCATTAACCACCTCCAATAGGTGGAATAATTCCGATTTTTTGGTCTTTATTAATTAAATAATTGTCTGAAATAATATTGTTATCCTCTGAGCAAAAAGCAGATGACTCAATTATTTTTTTAAAATTATCATTTCCTTTAAAATTATTATCAACGTAGTTTAATATTTCTTTTTTAAGATCCTTGATTGAGCTTTTTTTATCTAAATTAAATTCAATAAAATTTTTCTCACTTAAATCTCTACTTGCTCCATATAATTCAAGTTTTACTTTCATATTTAAAAAATATTTTCTAAAAATTTTGGTAGACCATCAGGATTGGTCCATAGCCCGCTTTTTCCACCCTCTTTAATTAATAATTTAACATTATCAATTTTAAGATGTGGGTTTACTATTTTACTCAAATCATAAATAGTAATTAATGCAGCGTTAACACCCATAATAGCTTCCATTTCGACGCCTGTTTTTGCAATTGCTGATACGACACAAAAGACTTCTAGTGAGCTATCAACTTCATTCATAATAATTTTTGTTGCAGTATGATCAATGGGCAGAGGATGGCATAAAGGTATTAGTTCACTTGTTTTTTTTACACCTAAAATCGCAGATACCTCAGCTAGTGTAATTGGATCACCTTTAGGCATTTTTTTATTTTTTATTAAATCGAAAACTTCTTTACCTACATAAATTTTTCCCGATGCAAGCGCTCTTCTAAAAGTCTCTTTCTTAGAAGACACATCAACCATGTTGAAAGTATTTTTTTTAAATATCTCTTTTGCCCAGTCATTTAACTCTTCCTGATTTACTAATTTAATATTTTTCATTATCCTCCAGTAGTTGACAGATTTTTAGTTAAACCTGTTTCACCAAGTTCTAAGTAATGAGACTCTTTTTTAAACCTCATTTGTTTTAAAATCAGATCCTTTAATTCTTCAAGTTGCTCATCTTTTTGTAATAAATGTCTAATACTTATTCCAGTATTACCAAACAAACATAATCTCAAGTCCCCTCTAGAGGTAATTCTTAAACGATTACAAGATTTACAAAAGTCTTTAGAGTATGGAGCAATTATTCCAAACTTTCCTTTATAATCAGGGTTTATATAATTCAAAGAGGGACCCGCATCTTTTCCAAGTGTTTGATAAATCCATTTATTTTTATTTAAATAATCTTTAAAAACTTTTGAAGAAACATGATATTTATTAAAATAATCTAAGTTGTCGCCAGTTCTCATTAATTCAATATATCTATAGTCAATTTTATTATTTTTAATAAATTCAGACCACTTATTGAAATCTTTTTCAGACGCATTTACTCCATTTAAAAGAACACCATTAATTTTTATATTCTCAAATCCTAGATCTTGAAGATTTTTTATTCCTTGTAAAATTTCTGGTAATCGATCGTGGTTCGTAATATTTTTGAAAGTTTCACGATCAAGACTATCTATACTAATATTTATTCCATTAAGCCCACTATCGACCAATTGCTTTGCTTTTTGATCTAAATGATAGCCATTTGTTGTAATGACAACTTTTTTAATTCCTGATTCAAATTTTAATACTTTAACAATATCAAAAAAATCTTTTCTGACAGTTGGTTCTCCACCAGTTATTCTTATTTTGCAAACTCCTAATTCTGAAAAACATTTCGCAAGTCTTTTAATTTCATCTAGATGCAGGAATTTTCTATTGTCGCTTTTATCTACTTGGTAGCCATTTGGTAAACAATAACCACATTTAAAATTACAAACATCCGTTATAGACATTCTGATGTAGGGAAATTTTCTACCAAAACTATCTTGAAGGAGTTGCATAACTATCTAAATTTATACTAGAAAAAATGATTAATAAATTCAAAATTTTTTAGCAAAAGCTCGCAAAACAAGATTTATACAACTTAAAAGTGTAAAACTCAAAATTGTAAATATTTTCTTTTTTTTATTTTTGAGGCCTCTTTTTTTTGGTAACTTTAAATATTGTTTAAGGAGGGGTTATGAAAAAAAAAGAGAAGAAACTAAATTTAAATAGAAGAAATTTTTTAGCAAGTACAGCATCAATTGCTGGATTGGCTGCAACAGCATCAGTTGTTCCAATAAGTATTTCCAATGCAAACCATACGGATGGCGAAAAAGGATTACCTGAGTTTATTAGCTGGAAAGATAGAAACGCTTTAATCGTTCATTCAGATAAGGGAATCGAGACTCACAGAAGTGCTATTGGAGAAAGTTTAATTACCCCTAATAGAAATGTTTATATAAGAAATAATATGCCAACTATGACAGACGATCAAATTGGCAATAGAAATGACTGGAAAGTTTCAATTGAAGGCGTGAAGAATCCAAAAACGTTTACTTTGGCTCAACTTAAAAAGTTAGGCCATACAACAATGGCTTCAATTTTACAGTGCTCAGGTAACGGTAGAGGTTTTTTTGAACACAAAGTAAGAGGATCACAGTGGAAGACAGGAGCGGCTGCTTGTGTATTTTGGACTGGAGTTCCAATGAAGGCAGTTGTGGAAGCATGTGGCGGAGTGAATGCTAGTGCTGTATTTATGACTTCAGCTGGAGTAGATCATGAACCAACTGGATTAGATCCAAAAAAAGCAATGGTTGAAAGATCAGTTCCAAAAGTAGTTTTTAAAGATGCAATGTTAGCGTGGGAAATGAATGGTGTTCCTTTACCTAATGCTCATGGCGGACCTTTGAGAATGGTTACACCAGGTTATTTCGGAATTAATAATGTTAAACATCTTGGTAGAGTAGCTTTCACTGAAAAAGAGTCTTCAGTTAAATATATGAAAAAAAGTTACAGAATTTCACCAATTGGTAAAAAGGGATCTCAGTATCCTTCTTGCTGGGAAATGCCAGTAAAATCTTGGATTACAAGACCAACTGACGAAACAGGAACAGTAAGAGCTGGTAAAGTTCAGATAGTTGGTGTTGCCATGGGTGGTACTAAAAAAGTTAGAAGTGTTAAGGTATCTGTTGATGGAGGAAAAAGCTGGAAAAGAGCGAAATTCATCGGACCTGATTTAGGCAAATATGCTTGGAGACAATTTGCATTTGAAGCAAATTTAAAATCGGGAACTTACAATATAGCAAGCCTTGCTTCTAATGGTTCTAAAAAACAGCCAGAATTGAGAATGGAAAATAGAAGAGGTTATGCTCATAATGGTTGGAAGGATCACAGCGTAAATATTACTGTAGTATAATACTACTAACAGTTATAAAATAAATTAATGAAAATTTTGAGATTTTTATTAATTATTTTATTCTATTTTATAATTAGTATTCAAAATACAATTGCTGACGAAGCAAAGATGCTTAAAGGTCTTGAAATTTTTAATGAGACAGCAGCTTGTGCTGGTTGTCATACAATGAAAGCAGCAGGCGCCGAGGGTAATGTTGGACCAAACCTTGATACTGTTGCAGGTTTAACAGTTGAGTCAGTTATAGATATGGTTACTCATGGATTAGGAGTAATGCCAGCTTATGGAGAAGAGGAAATTTTAACACCTGAAGAAATTGAAATTGTTTCTACATATGTAGTAAATTCAGCAGGTAAATGAAAAACCCTCTAGTTTCAATTTTAATAGCAAGTTACAATAAAGAAAAGTATGTCAACAGATGTATTAAATCTTGTCTAAGTCAAACATATAAAAATATTGAAATTATTTTTATTGATGATGGTTCAAAAGATAGCTCATATAAAATTGCTAAAGAGTTTAAAGGGATAAAAGCCTATAAAAAAAAAAGAAAAAAATCCAAAGCAAAATTCAATACGTTTTTTCAAATTGATACTTATATTTATGCTTATAAAAAATCCAAAGGTAGCATTTTAGCTTGTTTAGACTCTGATGATTTTTTTAAAAAAAATAAGATAATGGATATCGTTAAAAATTTTAATAAAGATAAGAAAGCAAATATATTATTCGATAAGCCAATTATATATTATTCAAAAAAAAAGTATTTTTTAAGCGACAATTTTAAAAACTCGAGGGATAGAAAAATATGGCCAAAATTTCCACCTACTAGCTGTATTTCATTAAGAAGAAACTTTTTTAAAAAAATAATATATGAATTAAATCTCAAAAAATTTCCACTATTAACAATAGATTTTAGATTGGCCGTAATTTCTAAAATTCTATTCAATAATTTTAAGATTATTAACAATCATTTAACTTTTTATTTTCAAGATAAAAAAGGGGAAAGTAATTCAAACTTTAAAAAATTTGGTAAAAATTGGTGGTCTAGAAGAATGCAAGCACATGAATATATGGTATATTTATTTAAAAAAAATAAGATAAAATATAAAAACTTAGATTTTTTTCTTACCAAAACAATAAACTTATTTTTTTAATTTAAATGGAAAAAATACTTTCTAAAGAACAAATTAATCAATTTCAAAAAGATGGTGCTATATTTTTAAAAGGATTATTTGATATAAGTTGGATAAAAAAACTAGAAAAAGGAATTGAAAAAGATATAAAAAATCCCAGTCCAAGATTTAAATCTCATACAATAGAAAAAGGTATTCCTGCATACCTAGAAGATTATTGGACGTGGGATTTAGTTCCAGAATTTAAAGATTTTGTTTTTAATTCTCCATATGCAAAAATTGCTGCTGAATTAATGTCTGCAAAAAAAATTAACCTTGTTATGGATAACTGGTTTTTAAGGGAAGGTGGATCTAAATCATCAACACCTTTTCATCACGATATAAGTTATTTTGATATGGATGGAACAATGTGTGTTTTGTGGTTACCATTACAACCCACTGGAAAAAATGAAGGAGTTGTTTGGGTTAAAGGCTCTCATTTGTGGAATAAACTTTTTTTAAGAGTTTTATTTAAAGATGGACATAAAGTTGAAGGGAAAGAATGTGTAATTGATGGAAAAAAATATGAACTTCCACCAGATATATTAGGTAATAAAAATAAATACGAGTTTTTACAATGGGACTGTGAACTAGGTGATTGTGTTATCTTTGACATGAGAACACTTCATGGCACTTTAAGTTCAATAATACCAAATAAGACACTAAGTCGTTATACTTTAAGAGTTGCAAAAGAGGATGCCAAGATAAGTTATATTGGTGACTGGACAAGTTATAATTATAGAAAATCAATGCAAGAAGCTGGATATAAAAATGGAGACCCTTTAGGCGGCAAAATGTTTCCTACACTTTTTGAAGCTAGTTAACTTCTAGCCTTTAAGACTAGAAGTTAATTTTAATAATTTATCCTGCAGGTTTATAAAGACCCATTGCTTTCCCTGCCATCTCAGCTGTTTTAGCCATATCCATTTCTTCTAATATAGTAAAATTGCTAATCGCACCTGAAGCTTCGACTGCTAATTTAACTGCAGCCATTGACTCAAAGTCTTTTCCGCTAACACATCCAACAAAATCATAAGATCCTCTTGTAATTGAAAATGATTCCATTTTTGCATCCAATGCAGTTGCCAATGCATTTGCAGCAGCAGCTCTATCTTGTTTAGGATCTTTTATAAATCCCTTAAATGCCTGAGCGGTATAATTTCCGATTATATAATATTTTGCCATAATGATCTCCTTTCCTTAATTTTTAGAATATCATTATTGCAAAAATGTAATAATGAGTAAATTGCATAGTAGACACAACCTATAGTAATGTTAGATTAAATTAATGTACGAAAAATTTGGACAATTCATTGATGGAAAATGGCAAGCATCTTCCAACAAAGAGACATATGAGGTCATAAACCCTGCCAACGAAGAAGTTATAGGTCTTGCATCAAAAGCTACTCCAGAAGATGTGGATCGGGCACTTAAATCTGCTGAAAAAGGTTTAGAAGTTTGGAAAAAAACATCTCCTTGGAAAAGATCCTCGGTCATTAGAAAAATTGCTGATCTAATAAGAGCCAAACAAGATGTTCTTGCAAAATGGATAACGCTTGAAGTTGGAAAACCTTTTCTTGAAGGCAAAGGCGAAGTAGGAGCTACAGCAGATATATTTGAGTGGAATTCAGAGGAAACAAAAAGAATTTATGGACAAACAGTAGAAAGCAGATTTGAAGACACTAGAATTCATGTTTATTATCAACCAATTGGAGTTGTTGCAGCAATGTCTCCTTGGAATTTTCCTTTAGTTTTATCAGGAAGAAAAATATCAACTGCTTTAGCCGCAGGATGTTCAGTTATAATTAAACCTGATGTGATTGCGCCAGGAGGTGTGATGGAGTTAGTTGATATTTGTAGAGAAGCTGGAGTTCCTCCAGGAGTGGTTAATTTATTATCTGGCGATCCTCCAAGCATAGCCTCTCAACTAATTGCGTCAGATATAATTAAAAAAATTTCTATCACAGGATCTACAAGAGTTGGAAAATTAGTCCTTAAACAAGCCGCTGAAAAAGTTCAAAGAGTTACAATGGAGCTAAGCGGTCATGCACCATTTATTGTGTTTAGCGATGCAAATATCGAGAAAGCAACAGACATGGCAATAGCCTCAAAATTTAGAAACAATGGCCAAGTTTGTATTTCTCCAAGCAAATTCTATATTCAAGATAATAAGAAAAAAGATTTTGTAAATTTATTTGTAGAGAAAGCTAAAAAATTAAAAATTGGAAATGGAATGGATGCGGACGTTCAATTAGGACCCATGACAACGAAAAAAAGACTTAATGAAATTGAGAATTTGGTTGAAAAAACTAAAAAAGAAGGAGCCAAAGTTTTGTTAGGAGGAAAAAAACCTTCAGGGTTTAACAAAGGTTTTTATTACGAACCAACAATTTTTGATGATGTAAAAGATAATTTTACAATTATGAAAGAAGAACCCTTTGGACCTTTATGTCCAATGCTGTCGTTTAAAACATTTGATGAAGTTATTGAGAGAGCAAATAATCATGAATTAGGTCTTGCAAGCTACATTTGTACCAATTCAATGGAATTAGCAACAAAGGCTTCTGAACAAATAGAAACAGGAGCAGTTGCAGTGAATACACCTTTGGTGGCACAAGCTGAGGCACCTTTCGGCGGTATTAAACAAACAGGAGATGGTAGAGAGGGTGGCTCAATGGCAATCAAAGACTATTTAAATGTTAAATATACTCACCTTGGTATTAAAGGTTAATTAAATTGTTATGGCTGAAATTTTTATTGCTTTCGGAGCAGGTTTAATAAGTTTTTTGTCACCGTGCGTATTACCATTAATACCCGGCTATATTTCATACATTTCTGGAAGTTCTCTTAATGAATTATTAGAAAAAAAAAATATTAATTTATTACCTATAATTTTATTTACAGCTGGATTTTCAATAGTATTTATAATTTTTGGAGCATCAGCAACCTTTTTAGGTAAATTTCTATTAAGCAATTCATTTCCTTTAAGAATAGTTGCAGGACTTGTAATCATTATATTTTCACTTCATATGTTAGGAATATTTAAAATTAAATTTTTGAATTATGAAAAGCGCATCCAAGCAGATAGAAATAAAAGTATTTTTAGTTCAATTCTAATAGGAATGGCTTTTGCGTTTGGTTGGACTCCCTGTATAGGTCCAATTCTAGGATCAATTTTACTCTTAGCCTCAACCACAGAATCTATTTCTAGAGGTATATTGTTATTGTGTTCATACTCTCTTGGTCTTGCTCTTCCATTCATTTTATCTGGATATCTGATTCAAAAATTTATTATATTTTCAAAAAATATAAGGCAGAAGGTTAAGCTTATTGAAAAAATAGGTGGAACTTTACTTCTTGTAACTGGTATTTTAATTATTACAAATCAACTTCAGGTTCTAGGCTTTTACCTATTAAATTATTTACCGTTTCTTCAAGGTATTGGTTAATTTTTTTTTTTAGGCTTATTAAATACTATAAGCATAACTCCAAGAATAATTATAGATCCACCGATAAACAATTCTTTAGTTGGTTGCTCTCCTAATAGAAATATTGCAGCCAATAATCCCGTTGGAGGTATACCCATAGTTACTATAGGTAAAACTTTGTAAATAGGATTATTTTTTAAAACATAATAAAAGCAACCGTATGTAATAGGTTGCATAATAAAGCCTAAATATAAAGCAATCATCCACGTTTCAAGACTCGCATTCTTAAAATAAGTAATTGTATTACCATCAAAAATTGCTGAAAGTCCAATTAAGATTGGACCAGAAAAAAAACCTAACCAAGCTACAAGGGCTAATGGGTTTATTTCTTTACTTAAAGGTTTAACCAAAACTTGTCCAAGTGCCCAAATACCTGAGCCTAAAATTACTAACCCCACACCAAAATATTTATCATCTAAATTAGGTGATCCTGTTAAGATATAAACCCCGATAAAGGCTATACTAATACCAATCAAACTTCTTACGGTTGGTTTTTCTTTAAGCATAAAATATGCAAAGACTACTCCAAATGGAACCTCTGTTTGAACAAGTAGTACAGCTGCGGATGCATCAATTAAACTTAAACCAGTATAGGTAATACTATACTGAAGTGTATTCGCTATCAGAGATACAATAAATATTTTTTTAAGAAACCCTTTTGGTATTGGAAACCACCAAATTAATAACGATGCTACAAAAGTAAAACGCAAACCCATCAACAAAAAAGGAGGAAGTTCAACCATTGCTGGTTTTGCAATTACAAAACCAAATCCAAGGAAAATTGGAACTAATGAAGCAATTAATGAGTCACGAAGTGTCAAAGACCAAATTTTCTTTTTAAATGTCTTAATTTACCTTCAGTACTATCAAAATCTATATAACAACCTTGTAAAAATCTTTCTCCTTCTTTTGGATCAAATTTTGTTCTGCCATGTAAAACTCTGTAGTTATCCATCATCATAAGATCTTTAGGAGCTAATTTGAATTCAATTCTATTTTTTTCTGAATTATACATATCAGAAAGTTTTTTTCTCGCTTTATAGTACTTATCTAATTTTACCTTTTCTAACATTGGAACGTAATCTAATCTTGGGCTAAATCGTACTTGCTTAAATTGTTTTTTATCATCCAAATGTATTAACTCTGACCAGTCTTCGAGCATTACATTTTGATCTGTAAATTTAAATCTTACTTTAACTTCGCTAAGAATTTTATAGGCTTCTGGATCTTCATTTTTTAATTTTTCAGTTACAGAATATCCATCAACAAGTGTGGAATAACCACCACTCACTTCATTTTCAATACAATGTAAAAGCTGAATACAAGGAACTGGATTTCTGTAGGGATTATCAGTATGAGGACTTAAATGCAAAGTCGTATAAGCTAAATCATTCGGGTTTGGTTTTGATTTAACATTAAAATGTTCTCCAAAGTTGGTTCTTCTTACACTTCCAATGGAATTTGCAAAATTTACGATATAATTATTTTCTGTTGGTACATTTTTTATAATTACAAATCCGTATTCATAGAAAGTAACAAGCATATCATACATTTCTTTAGACTCATAAAATCCTTCTTTATATTCAAAATTTTTTACATTTTTTAAATTTGAGTCCCAATGTTTTTTTGTTATTACTTTAATTACAGTATCTTCATTTGAAAATTCTGTTGCTAATTCATTAATATCAAGTTTTGAATTTACACCATCGTTAAAATTTACTTCAAGAAAACCATTTTTAATTTCAACATTTTGAATATCTATCTCTCCATTCATTGTAGAAGGATCAAATAATCTTTGTTGAGTTCCTTTATCTAGGTATTCCTCACCAATTACTCTTTCACGTAACCAAAATGGGTGAATTTCCTTTACAGTTGTGCCATTTTTATAAAATACTTTATTTTGATTAAGTTCAATTTTCATACTATTTAGACTAGGATTATTTAAAATTATGCTTTAATCAAGATAAATTAAATAGTAAGTGATCATCCTATGTCAGAACTAGACAATAAAAAAATAAGATTTTTTGCTACTTTTTTAAATAGATTGGCCAGGGATATGACCAACTATTATAACAAAAAACTAGATAAACCTTTTAAACCTATAAACAAAAGCAAAGGTAAGGGTTATGATCCTGTTACAAAAGCCGACAGGGCTTTTGAAAAATTTATAAGATCAAAAATTAAAAAGAAGTTTCCTAAACACAATATAATTGGAGAGGAATTTGGTAACAAAAAAAATAAAAGTGATTTTACATGGGTTATCGATCCAATCGATGGAACAAGATCATTTATAATTGGCAACCCAACTTGGAGTAATTTAATTGGATTAAATTATAAAGGAAATCCAGTTGTAGGATTAGCAAACTTTCCAAAGTTGAATAAGTATTATTTAAATACTTCATCAAAAAATGCTTATGTAATTGAAAAAGGTAAAAAAAGAAAATTACAAGTTAATAAAAAAGCAACCTTAAAAAATATGAAACTTGCAGGAGCTTTTCATGGTTGGTTATCATTAAAAAAACAAAGTAGAATTCCAAAAGTTTTAAAACTCATGCAATTTCCATGCTTTGATGCTTTAAGTTATATGCATTTCTGTGAAGGTAAAATTGATGTTGTTCTTCAATGTCAAAATAAAATCTGGGATGTCCATGCAATAATTCCAATAATTTCTGCAGCTGGTGGAGTTGGTTCAACTTGGAATAATAGGGATGCAAAATATGCTGGAAATATTTTATTTTCTGCAAATAGAAATATCCACAAAAAAATGTTAAAATTTTTAAGACCAGCACTAAAATAAAAATAATATAAAAATGAAATTTAAAAAAACATTTAGAGATTTAAAATATGGAGTTTTAAAACCAAAAATATTTATAATTTTATTTGGATTATTTTTTTTATTTAATACAAATTTATCTATTGCCGAGATCGTTTTTACTCAAGAAGCTGCAGCAAGACCTGATCATGTAGAACCATCATATAAAGATTTAAACAATGAAACAGAAAACAGCGATGCCCTTGAAAGGCCTCAGGGTGGCACATTCAACCACAATGGAACATTAGTTTTTTTTTTAAACAATAGGATTGACCATACTGACCAAGTAACTGTGATGAGATTATCGACACCCTATGACTTAAGAACTGCTTCACGTGTATTCGAAGGTGGAGATCCAATTATAGATATAGCAGGAGGGAGTGGCGATAGCAGAGTAACTCTTGATATAGATTTTAACAACGACGGTACAAAACTTTTTTTAACAGCGTTAACTGGAGAAGTTTTCCCTTTTGATTTACAAATTCCATATAGCTTTGCTTTTAATAGTGGAATGTCTTTCACAGCTGACTCAGAGGTAGATCTTGGTGCACGAGGTGAATTAGAATTTAATAATGATGGAACAAAAATGTACTTCGTTCATGGAACTGATAACCCAACACTCGACGAATACACTTTAACAACTGCATTTGATATCAGTTCAAGAACTTTGGTTAACACACAAAGTTTATCAGCAAAAATTAATCCTTCGTTAACTAATAAACAAGTTGTAACAGGTTTTGCTTTTAATGATACAGGAAGATCGATGTATGTTTTGATTCGAGATGAAAATCTCAACAATGATACAATATTTCAATATCAGCTTAGAATCGCGTTTGATACATCAACAGCTGCTTTTATTGGCAAAGCAGATCTCGATTTTGGACTAAAGGTCGGTACATTTTATAATCACATTGGAACTGTAGGTCACGTTTTTAATGGTTTGATTTTTAGTGGTGATGGCTCAAAAATGTATATAATAAATGATAGCGGTCAAGATCATGCGCATCAACTTAGCTTGAGTTGTAATTTTGGAGTTGCAGCATGCGTGACTGATACGGCTTCAAATATAGGATCACAAGTTGAATTAGCATCAAAAAATATTCATTATAATACATCTAATATTTTTAAGCGTTTTGAATGGTTAAGAAGAAACAAAGATAGCCAAAATTTAAGTAACCATAATATAAAATTTAATATCTATAATCCAATATTGACATCATTAGTTAAAAAAAAACAAACATCTCTGAAAAAAAATAAATCTAGTACAGTCAAAACAAATTGGTCTTATTGGAGTCATGGTGATATTTCATTTAGCGATCAAGTATCTACATATCAAATAAAACCTAAAGAAATAAAGATTTCAGGTCTAATGTTTGGAGCTGATAGGAAATTTGGAGTGAATAATCTTTTTGGTGCCGCGATTAGGTATGGAAAAGATAATGCAAAAATTTTATCATCAAATCAAAGTATAGACGCTAAATCATTAACTCTTAATTTTTATGGGACCATTGCACAAAGTGAAAGTGCTTACACAAATGCACTAATTGGAGTAAGTGTATTAAGGATTGATCAGAAATTTAACGATAAATTAACAGGAGAAAGAAATGGTAAACAAGCTTTTGCAGCTTTAAATTTTAGATCAAAGAATAATTTTGGTATTTTAAAACTTGATCCCTCAGCAAAAATTTCCTATGGGGTCACGAGTTTATCAGATTACACTGATTTTTTATCTAATGTAACTACAGGAGTAAATGAAATATATGAGTCTCAAATGTTTGAAACTGGAAACGCTGCAATAGGTTTTTTATTTCATATGGAACCTTTCGAAATTGATACAGGCACGATGAGACCTCACGGAGGAATAGAATATGTTCACGATATTTCTCCTACAACCACATTTTTTCATTCAAATTCAAGTGGTGCCCAGTCTACAAAAATTGGAAAATACTCAAGCAAAAATTTCAAAGGCAATTTTGGGCTTGAATCTATTTTTAATAATGGATTTACTTTTTCTATAAATTACGAAAGGTTGCAGCATTTAGATAAAGATATAAGTGGACGTACTGATAGTTTTTTATTTAAAATAGGACGTATTGAGGGAGAAGACAGTGAATTTGCGCTTATTTACAATCCTATTCAAAACGATCAAACAGAACTTAGCTACACTAAAAATCTTAATGGTTTTGATATTAAAATTAACTCAAATTACAGCTTTACAAGTAAAATACCTGACTATGGAGCAAGCATAGAAGTTTCCAATACGTTCTAGTATAATCTCATTTATAAAATGAGAATAATAATTCTACAACATATCAAAATAGAAGATCCTGGTTTTATCAAAGATTTAATGATTAAAGATGGCGCTGAGCTTACAACGATAGAACTAGATGAAGGTGAAAAAATTCCAAGTGATCTCTCAAAGTTTGATGCTATGTTTTGCATGGGAGGACCCATGGATACTTGGATGGAAAAAGAACATCCATGGTTAATCATTGAAAAAAAAAGAATAAAAGAATTTGTTGTTGATTTAAAAAAACCTTATTTGGGCTTTTGTCTTGGTTGTCAGTTACTTGGAGAAGTAGTCGGAGGAAAAGTTGTAAAAACAAACAATCCAGAAATAGGAATGTTAAATATAAACTTTTCAAAAAATAAAAGTAATGATCCTTTATTTTCAAATTTTCCAGAACAAATTACTTCTTTGCAGTGGCATTCATATGAGGTTCAAGGCTTAGAAGATAACAAAGATATAACTCTTTTAGCATCTTCTCCAGAAACTAAATATCAGATTTTCAAATATCAAAATCACGCTTACGGGATTCAATTTCATATAGAGGTGAAAGAAACTACCGTAAATGAGTGGGGGTGCGTTCCAGAGTATAAGTCTGCTTTAGAAAAAGCATTAGGTCCAAATGCTCTTAAAAAATTTGACAATGAAGCACAAACTAACATGGAAAAAATGAATAATTATTCGAAAATTTTGTATTCAAAATTTAAGAGTGATATTCTTAAAATATAATAGGAGGAAAAATGCCAATATTTAAACCGATACAGGAAAGTGAAGCAAAAGGAAAAGTCAAAGAAATATACGATGAAATAAAAACAACAAGACAAATTACTGAAGTTCCAAATTTTTGGAAAATGTTAGCAAATGATCCTAATGAATTAGATAGAACATGGAATTCTTTAAAAGATATTATGAAAAAAGGTGCTTTAGACCCGGTAACAAAAGAACTTATATATGTTGCGGTATCTATAACTAATAGTTGTGAATACTGTATTAAATCTCATTCTGCAGCCGCAAAAAAGAAGGGAGCTAGCGATGAAATGTTAAAAGAAATGTTTGCAGTAGTTGGATTAGCAAATAAAAATAATAAATTAGTAGACTCTTATCAGGTTGAGGTAGACGATATTTATAAATAAAATTTTTCGGTCAAACCTGACGCATTATAAATTAAGCCAGCTCAATATATAATCTTTAAATAAGATTATGAAATTACTTTTAATTCTTGGCAATCAGCTATTTCCATTGAATAACGTTGAAAAGTTTAAAAAGGACCATGTAGTTTTTATGTCCGAAGATTACGAACTTTGTTCATATGAGAAACATCACAAATTAAAAATTTTATTGTTTTTATCCTCAATGCGTTCCTATGCTGAGAACTTAAAAAAAAATAACTTTAAGATAATATATACAAGAATCGACTCGACTGATTTTAGAAAAAATTATATCGAAAAACTAAAAAGAGTTATTACATCTAAAAATATAAAAGAAGTAACTAGTTTTGAAATTGAGGATAAGTTTTTTGAAAATAAAATAAAAAACTTTTTAAATAAATCAAAAATAAAATTGAATTATATAAAATCACCAATGTTTTTGAACTCTAGAGAAGATTTTGAAAATTATTTATCTAAAACAAAAAGACCATTTATGGCTAATTTTTATAAAGAAAGAAGACAAAAATTTAATATATTATTAAAAAAGGATGGTAATCCTGAAGGAGGGAAATGGAGTTTTGATGAAGATAATAGAAAAAAATTACCTACGAATATTAACGTACCAAAGTTTCCAAAAATAAAACCATCAAAACATACAGAAACTTTAGCTCCAATAATAGAAAAATTATTTAAAAATCACCCAGGTCAAACTAAAAATTTCTGGTTTGCCACAGAATACCAAGATGTAATTAAACTATTAAATTTTTTTATAAAAGAAAAGGCCAATCTTTTTGGAGACTATGAAGATGCGGTCAACCAAAAAGATAATATACTTTTTCACAGTGCTCTCAGTCCTTACTTAAATTTAGGTTTAATAACGCCCGATATTATTATTAAAAAAATTTTAGAATCTCATAAAAAAAATAAAATAAGATTAAATTCTTTAGAAGGTTATATTAGACAAGTTATAGGGTGGCGTGAATTTATGAGAGGCATTTATCAGGCTTACAGTTCTGAAATGGAAAACGGAAATTTTTTTAAACAAAACAGAAAAATGAAAAATTCTTGGTACGAAGGTACAACAGGTCTTCCGCCATTAGATCATTCAATTAAAAATGCAGCAAACTATGGATGGTCACATCATATTGAAAGATTAATGATTTTATCAAACATAATGAACCTTTGTGAAATAAAACCAAAGAATGTTTATAAGTGGTTTATGGAAATGTTTGTAGACTCGTCTGATTGGGTAATGGTACCAAATGTTTACGGTATGGGTCTTTATAGCGATGGAGGAATTTTTGCGACAAAACCATATATTTGTGGATCAAGTTATTTTATGAAAATGATGGATTTTAAAAAAGGTGATTGGTGCAATACAATGGATGGTTTGTATTGGAGGTTTATAAATAGAAATAGAAAATTTTTTTTAAAAAACCCAAGACTTTCAATGATGGTTAGAGTATTTGATAAAATGAAATCAGATAGAAAAAAATTAATTTTATCTGAGGCTGAAAAATTTATTGTAAAAAATACATATGGCAATTAAAGTTTTTTTTAATAATTCTTGTAATGTTTGCAAATTAGAAATTGATCATTACAAAAAAATTTCTGATAGCAGCTTGGAGTGGATCGACATAACAAATAATGAAGAGGCTTTAAAACTAACCTCAAAATCACAATCCGAGTTATTAAGAAGATTACACGTTATTGACAATGGCAAAGTTATTGGTGGCGCAAAAGCTTTTGTTATCATTTGGTCAAAAATCCCAAAGTATAATTTTTTAGCAAAAATTTTTTCAATAAAACCTTTATTTGTTTTGTTTCACTATGGCTATGAAATTGTTGCATACTTTCTTTTTTTAAAAAATAAACATCAACTCAAATGAAAAAACAGAATTTACCTTCCAAAATTTGTCCAGTTTGCAAAAGGTCTTTTAATTGGAGAAAAAAATGGAGACTAAATTGGGAGAGGGTTAAATATTGTTCAAAAAAATGTTCTTCTAAATAAATTCTGTCACTATTTTTGGAATATAATTTTTAAAGTTGAAAAAACCTTTATTACAATATTTCCATGCATATTGATCAATTTTTCTGTAAAGATATTTAATATTTTTTAAATTATTTGAAATTAAAAAATCATTTATTTCACCAATAGAGGGATATAGAGCAATATTATTTCCATCTAAATTTTTTAAATCTTTAACATTTATTATTTCAATTTTACTAGATTTATTTTCAAGTCTAATTTTTTGGTCACTTATAAGATCCTCTTTAAATTTTAAAACTTTTTCATCTAATTTTATTTCTCTTGTGTCATTATCCTTTTGAACTAAATATATATTTTTAAAATCAAGCTCTCTAAAATCTGAACACTCAATCGATAAACTGTTTTCAAACACAATTAAATTGTCATTGTTATTTATTTCATTATTTAAAAAATCATTTTTTGAAATACTATAGTTTCTATTATCTATAATGGGTTGTGGATTTTCATTTAGTTTTATTTGACTGAAACGATTATTAGTAAATTTCTTTATATTCCACTCTGAAGCTATGTAGTTTTTTCCTTTAGTTTGAACACCAGCAACCCACCTCCAACCAAGAGTATTTGACGCGCTGTCACCATCTAAAAGATATTTCATAAAAAATTCTGCTCCTAATTGCCATGGAAGATTAAGTGTAAATATCCAAATACTTGCGAACCACATCCTTGCATGATTATGTAGATAATTATATTTTTTAATTTCAGATATCCAATAATTGAAGCACTCTATGTTTGTTTTGCCTTCAATTGCATTTAAATAATTTTTATTATTATAAAATTCTTTTTTTAATTTTTTTAACTCAATAATATAATCTGACCAAACCAATGGTCTTAATTCTAACCATCCTTTCCAATAAATTCTCCACAGAACCTCTTGAACAAATTTTTCATTTTTAGCAAAAGAAAATTTTTTTAATGAGTTTTTAATAACCTCAGTTTCACTCAGAATACCATGTGTTATATAAGGGGATATAGAAGAAACGTTTTTTCTTTGTTCCGGTCCAAAATCAAAGTTTCTAAGCTTTGAATACTCATGAAGATTTTTATCAATAAAATCTTCAAGCTTTTTTATTGCAAATTCTCTAGAAGGCTCAAAATTCATAATTATTATATTTTGCTCTAGTCTTTTTCCTATGCTTAGCTGGTCTACCCCTAACTCTTTTTCTCCAGAGAATATAACTATTTTTTTTTAAGTTATTTCTCATTATGGATATAACTTCAGCTTCCTTCAAACCTGTTCTTTTTTTTATTTCTTCAAAAGAAATTTTGTCTGACCAAGCCATTCCAATGACATCATCAATATTTACTTTCATTTAAAAATTATTTTAGTTTAAAGAGGATTTACCACCATCAACACCAATGATTTGTCCAGTTATGAACGGGCTTTCATCTGTTAATAAAAATTTTGCCATAGAAGCAACATCCTCTGGTTTGCCTACTCTCTTCATTGGATGTGATTTAGCTATTCCTTCAGCCATTAATTTACTTTTAAGAATATTTTGAGACATTTTTGAGTTTGTTAAGGTCGGTGCAATACAATTTACTCTGATGTTTGGTGCGAATTCTGCAGCTAAAGAAACGGTCAAACCTTCGATGGCTCCTTTTGCTGAAGCAATAATTGCATGATTAGTAAATCCTTTTTGAACAGCAACGGTTGAAAAAAGAACAATTGAGCCATTGTTTTTTTTTAAACTATCTTGAAGAGATTTAATTATTTCAATTACAGGAAAAAAATTTAAATCTAAACATTTTTTAAAATCTTCTTTTTTTGAGTTTTTTAAAGGTTTAAGATCAATTGAACCAATACAATAGGCGACGCCGGATATATCCATACTGCCAAACTCTTCTTTTAAAAATTCTGGTAAATTTTCTGAGAGAATATCTAAGACACTATAATCGCAATTTAGTTTTGCAGATAAACTTTTAAGTTCATCCTCTTTCCTACCAACTAAATGTATCTCTTTATTTGATTTGTTTAATTGCTCTGAGAGACTAGTACCAATTGATCCTGTTGCACCAAAAATTAAATATTTACTCATTTTTTAATTTTTTCTTGGATCTTTTATACTTTTCAAAATTTTTGATATGCCAGTTATTTTTAAGCTAATAAAAATAATATAAATCAGTGTTGTTCCAAGAGCCATGGTTGATAAAAATACAAATATTGCAGTTAAGAATTTTTCTGTAAACCAATTTTCTATATCTGAGTTAGATAAATATAAAATATTCCAAAATAGTAAGAATATTAATTCGTAGGTTATTATTACTTTATATAATGAATTCATAGTTTATAATGATCATAAACTATAAATAATTCTTTATACCCTTTTTTCAATTATATTATAAAATTTAGGTACCTGATTTACCTAATAAATTTACCATTAAGACACCAGCGACAATTAATCCAAGTCCAATTATTTCATAAAGATTTGGCATTTGATTAAATTTGTATATTCCAACTATCGTAGTAGCGATAATACATAATCCTGCAAAAGATGCATAAGTTATTCCAACGGGAATAGTTTTCATCACTAGAGATAATGTGAACATGCATCCAACTATAGCTATTGCTGTTAAGATGCTAGGTATTATTATAGTGAAACCTTGTGC
>CACNCD010000002.1 GCA_902618855.1 uncultured Pelagibacteraceae bacterium
TTTATACCCTCTTGCTAATTTAAATAATTTTTGATGTCCAAGGTGAACTCCATCAAAGTTTCCAATTAAAATTATAGATTTTCTATGCTTACTTAAAATATTAAAGTTTTTATAATTTATAATTTTTTTTACCATTTCAGCTCACTTTGCATAAAATTTACAAGAGCTTCATAATTTTTACAAACTTTTTCAATTCCATCTCTGTTAATTTCCTCTTTATGAATTCCATTTGTAATAATCATTGAGTCGTAATTTAATAAATTTGCACCTTTTATATCTGTATTCAGATTATCGCCAATTGCTAAAATTTTTTTATTTTTATTGTCTGTTGACTGATTATAAACCTCTGGGTAAGGTTTTCCAAAATAAATTACTTCTCCACCTAATTTTTCAAAAACCATTGCAACAGAGCCTGCACATAGCTCTCTTTTATTTCCTCTATCAACTATTAAATCTGGATTTGTACAAATCATTTTTTTTTTTGTGTGATTATTAAGTAAATCTTTATAATAGTTAAGGTCGTTATCATAATTATCAAATAGCCCAGTACATAATATGTAGTTACATAAATTAATATCTTTAGATTTATTTTTCTCAAAATCCAAAAATAAATCGAAATCTCTTGGTGGTCCAATATGATAAAAATTTTCTCCTAAATGTTTTTTTTTAAGATAAGTTAATGCAGCTTCACCAGATGTATATACGTTTTGTAAAATTTTTTCATTCATTCCAAGTTTTTTCAAAAACGTTTTCACTGTAGAATTTGGTCTGGGTGCGTTAGTTAGAAGAACATATTTTTTTTTACAATTTTCAATCTCAACTAAGACTTCGATTGCCTTTGAATGAAGGTTTATACCATTGTGAACTACCCCCCATAAATCAATAAAAAATAAATCATAATTTTGTGCTATTGATTTTAGGCCCTCAGTATCTAAATTTTTTGTCATTAAATGACATATAACCGATAAAAACCACAATTTCTCTGCTTTTTTACATATTAAATTTTTATTACTTTATCTTGAAATAGCTCAGCAAGTAGCTATATGAGTCGCATATTAAAAGGAGAATTTATGAAGTTTAAACCTTTGCACGACAGAGTGTTAATAGAAGTTTTAGATAGCAGCGAAAAAACTGCTGGAGGAATAATCATACCAGACACAGCGCAAGAAAAACCTCAAGAAGGTAAAGTTGTGGCTATTGGAAAGGGTGCAAAAACAGAAGATGGAAAAATAATCCCAATGGATGTTAAAGTTGGTGATAAAGTTTTATTCGGAAAATGGTCAGGCACTGAAGTAAAAATTGATGGTAAGGAATATAGCATCATGAAAGAGTCCGATATCATGGGGATTTCATCAAAATAATAAAAATTAAAAAGGAGATATAAAATGGCAAAAATAGTTAAGTTTGACTCTGAAGCAAGATCAGCAATGATCAGAGGAGTAAATATACTTGCGGACACAGTTAAAGTAACTCTTGGACCTAAAGGAAGAAATGTAGTTATGGATAAATCATATGGAGCTCCAAGAATAACAAAAGATGGAGTTACTGTTGCTAAAGAGATTGATTTAGAGGACAAATTTGAAAATATGGGTGCACAAATGGTCAAAGAAGTTGCCAGCAAAACAAATGAGGAAGCTGGTGATGGGACGACCACTGCTACTATTTTAGCACAAGCGATAGTCAAAGAAGGTATTAAATATGTAACAGCAGGAATGAATCCTATGGATGTCAAAAGAGGAATAGATGCTGCTGTAGAAAATGTAAAATCAAACTTAATTTCATCTGCAAAAAAGGTGAAAGATAGCGATGAAATTGCACAAGTCGGAACTATTTCTGCAAATGGAGATAAAGAAATTGGAAGCATGATTGCCAAAGCAATGCAAAAAGTTGGTAACGAAGGAGTTATAACTGTTGAGGAAGCAAAAGGTATTGAAACTGAACTTGATGTTGTAGAGGGTATGCAATTTGATAGAGGTTATTTATCTCCATATTTTATAACCAATGGTGATAAAATGATCACTGAACTTGAAAATCCGTTTATCTTATTACATGAAAAAAAACTAACAAATTTACAACCAATGGTGCCTTTGCTTGAAGCAGTTGTACAAGCTGGAAGACCTTTGATGATAATTTCAGAAGATGTTGAAGGTGAAGCTCTTGCAACCCTTGTTGTTAATAAATTAAGAGGTGGTTTAAAAGTTGTAGCTGTAAAAGCTCCGGGATTTGGTGACAGAAGAAAAGCAATGCTAGATGATATTGCAATCTTAACAGGTGGACAAGTAATATCAGAAGATTTAGGTATTAAACTTGAAAATGTAAAACTTACAGATCTTGGATCATCAAAAAAAATAAAAGTTGATAAAGATAACAGCACAATTGTAAGCGGTAGTGGTAAAAAAACTGATATTGAAGCAAGATGTAGTCAAATTAAACAACAGATAGAAGAGACAACGTCAGATTATGATAAAGAAAAACTTCAGGAAAGACTTGCAAAACTTGCAGGTGGAGTTGCTGTAATTAAAGTTGGTGGCGCAACTGAAGTTGAAGTTAAGGAAAGAAAAGACAGAGTAGAAGATGCTTTAAATGCAACGAGAGCTGCTGTTGAAGAAGGTATAGTTACTGGAGGTGGTTGTGCACTTTTATATGCTGCTCAAGAGCTTGATAAAGTTAAAGCCAAAGGAGATGACCAAAAAGCTGGTGTTGATTTAGTAAGAAAAGCACTTGAAGCTCCAATAAGACAAATTACAAAAAATGCTGGTGTAGATGGTTCAGTTGTTGTTGGAAAATTATTAGAGCAAAATAAAAAATCCCATGGGTATGATGCGCAAAGTGAAGAATACTGTGATATGTTTTCTAAAGGGATAATTGACCCTGTTAAAGTTGTAAGAACAGCATTACAAGATGCGGCATCAATATCTGGATTGCTTGTAACAACTGAAGCGATGATTGCTGATAAACCAGAGGAAAAATCTGATGCGCCTGCTATGCCTGGTGGAATGGGCGGCATGGGAGGAATGGGCGGCATGGGCGGCATGGGCATGTAAAGCGCCTAATTCTTCAAATTTAAGAATTTAAAAAACCCCTGGATCTTTTGAGATCTGGGGGTTTTTTTTATGATAAGATATATAAATGATACAGAAAAAAAGTATTTTCTACTTTATTTCTTTTTTAATATTTATTTTATTTTTTGAATTTTTATCTGCAGTTCTTGTTAATTATATTAAAAAAAACCCAATAATTATTAAATCAAAAAATTTCTATAGTTCAGAAAAAATGATTAAAGAACTCGGTGAATATTTGAATTTAATACCCTACATAGATGATGCTTTAGAATTTAGAAAATTTGTTAGTAATGAAGCCTCTAAGGAACTTTTTTTTGATACGCATGTGGCTTTTAATAAAAAAAATAATGAAAACATTCTTTTACAAGGAGATTCATGGGCTGCTGCAGCAAACAAAGCAAGTAGCAAAGAAAAAATTAATAAGATCATGTTGGAAAAAAAATTTGGTCTTATAAATTCTGGAAAAACAAGTTATTCAATTAGCCCAATGAATATTCAATTAGATATACTAATAAATAAATTTAAAATAAAACCATCGATAATAATTGCTATTGTTGATCAAACAGATATTGGGGATGAGCTACACCGATATCAAAGTTTAGATAAAAAAAGTTTAGATTTAACAGATACTAAAATATCCAGTGAGTTTAAAAAAAAATTTTTTACAATTTTAGATGCAAATATTATTAATAGTGTAAAAATATTTTTTTTATTTAAGGAATTTTGGATTTCGAGGCTTAATCAATTTGATGGCAACGTATTTAAAACAATAAATTATTGTTTTAGTAGATTGCTTTATTTAATTTCTAATACACCTACGGTTTTAGCACCATTAAAATATGGAATAAATGAAGATGAAAATCGATTAATAAAGTCTAGATATGAGAAATATATTGATAATGTTTTTAAAAATAAAATTAAAAAATTAGTATTTGTTTCACATCCTCATAAAAATCATATTGAGAATAATTATAAAACCGATATAGCAACAATTATTGATGATGCTATTAATGCCTCAAAACATAAAGATAAAATATTACATATTAAATTTAGAGAAAAATTCTATAAAACCTATAAAAATAAGTCCTTGAATGAAATTTTCATTATTTCAGACGTTACTTCTCATTTAACGGATGATGCTTACAGAGAAATTTATTTTCCGCAAATATTTAGCGTGTGTTGTAATTAGTTATTAATAACACCTTTCTTTTCAAGGTGGCCTAAAGCTTAATCTTACAAATCTATGTAGTCTTTTTCTAATAAACCACATAATTATGTTTATTAAATTTAATTGGTTGTAAGTATCACTTATTAAGAGAAAATTTGTTTTACCAAAAATAAACCTAAAGCAACAGCTGGCCCTATTCCAAAAGCAAATAGTAAAGTTCCTATGCCAACTGTCCCTCCCAAGTACCAACCAATTGAAACAACTGTTATTTCAAGAAAGCCTCTAACTACTGCTATGGGTAGATTCGTTTTTTTCTGTAGTCCAGTCATTAAGCCGTCTCTTGGTCCAGGACCTAAATTGGCGATTAAATATATTCCACTACCCAAACCAACTAGTAACACTGCAACTATAGCCATAACTAATTGACCTATAAAGTTTTGAGGAGTCTCAAAAAATGCTATTGATAAATCAATCATTATTGCAATTATAATTATATTTAAAATGGTACCTATGCCTGGTTTTTGATCTAAAAATGTCCATAAAGATAATGCAAAAATGCTTACAAAAAAAGTTACTACTCCTATAGAAAAACCAACGTTTAAAGAAATTCCTTGAGCAAGAACACTCCAAGGGGAAGCGCCCGTATATGAAACTATTAAAAGACCCTCTCCTAATCCAAAAATTCCTAACCCAATACATAAGTATACAAAAGTAGAAAATTTCGGTTTAAAATTTAGTGGTTTTTTTGAGCTCCATTTAACTTTGGGTATATTTTTTATTGATAAAAACATATTTACAGAAATCTATTTACTACTAATATTAGTTTACTCATAGCTAATAATTCTATTAAATAAAAATTATGAAAAAAACTTTTTTAAGTTTGATTTTGTTGATCTTCACTATTTCAAATCTAGGTGCACATACATCTCATTATAAAGGTATTAAAGTCATAAATATGGATGTGTTTAGAAATGGAAAACTAATTGGATATAGTAATTATTTTTTTACACATGGAAAAGATACTCTTGAGGTAAAAAATTATACGAAATTCAAAGTAAAACTTATGCAATTGGTAATTTTTTCTATTTCTGGTGAAAGTCTAGAAAAATATAAAAATGGAAAACTGATCTCTTATCAATCGACAACTTTTCAAAATGATAAAGAAAAATACGTAAAATTAAATTTTGATGAAAAAAATAATAATTTTTTAATTGATGGATCTTCTTTTAAAGGAAAAGTAGATACAGAAACAATTATAGGACACTGGTGGAATCATAAGATTTTAAAAGTTGATAAACAAATAAGTCCTATTTCTGGAAGTATTAAAAAACAAATAGTTAAATTCATTGAAGCGGAAAGTATAAAGCTTAACGAAAAAAATTACATTTTACATCACTATAAATTGATATCTCAAAATAGTAATTTGCCTGAAGATAAAAGACTTGATTTTGATATTTGGTTAAACCCCAAGAATAATTTAATTTATAAAATCACTTATGAAAGAGCTGGAAAATGGGAGTACAGGCTTAAAAATTTTGAAATTAACTAATTAAAAATTTTAATTAATAAACTAGCAATTAAATTATTTGAAAAGATAAACGCTAAAACAACTATAAAATACATTATAGTTACTATTCTATTTCTTTTTCTTCTCAATCTAACAAATGGCTTATCGTCAAGATCAGATATATCTCTTATCCCTACAACTGGATAATCACAAGTATATCTCCAAAGAGAATCCGGCATTCTCTCATCAAGTTGATTATAATATTTTATCCAAGAGGTAGTATATTTGAAGAGCAAATAACAGATTAATAACATGAAAGCATTTGTTATCATTCTATAATTCTAAAATTGTTCTGACTCTGTTGAACCTTCCATAGCAGTTGTTGAACTTTTCCCAGAGCTAATAGTATTTGAAACAGCATCAAAATAAGAAGTTCCTACTTCTCTTTGATGTTTTACGCTTGTGTAACCATCTTTTTCTCTTGCAAATTCTTGTTGTTGAATTTTTGAATATGCAGACATTCCCTCTTTTTTATATTTCTCTGCAAGTTCAAAAACAGCAATATTTTGAACGTGAAACCCTGCAAGTGTTATAAACTGAAATTTATATCCCATCTCACCAATTTTTTGTTGAAAAGTCGCTATTTGGTCATCTGATAAATGTTTCTTCCAATTAAATGATGGTGAACAGTTATAAGCTAAAATTTTACCAGGATATTTTTTATGAATTGCATCTGCAAATTTTTTTGCTTCTTCTAAATTTGGAGTAGCAGTTTCGCACCATATTAAATCCGCATACGGAGCGTATGCTAAGCCCCTTGAAATAGCCTGTTCTATCCCGTGCTTAACATAATAAAAACCTTCAGGGGATCTTTCTCCAGTCAAAAAAGGTTTGTCATTTTCATCGTGATCGTTGGTAATTAATTTTGCAGCATTTGCATCTGTTCTTGCTAAAATTATTAAAGGTACGTTTGCTATATCAGCAGCTAGTCTAGCTGCTTTAAGATTTTTAATCATAGTTCCAGTAGGTACCAAAACTTTGCCACCCATATGACCACATTTTTTCTCACTAGCTAATTGATCTTCAAAATGAACTCCAGCAGCACCAGCTTTTATGAATTTCTTTGCTAACTCGAAAACATTCAAAGGTCCTCCAAATCCTGCTTCACCATCAGCAATAATTGGAAGCATATAATCCACTTTATTTTCCTCTTTCATTTCTCCATCTTTAATTTCCATATGTTGAATTTGATCTGCTCTTACAAGAGCATTATTCATTGACTCAACTAATTTTGGAGCGCTATCATATGGATATAATGATTGATCTGGATACATTTCTCCAGCACTGTTAGCATCTGCAGCAACCTGCCAACCACTTAGGTATATTGCTTTTAGTCCTGCTTTCGCATGCTGAACTGCATGATTTCCTGAGAGTGATCCTAAAGTATTAACATACGACTCTGAGTTTAATAATTTCCACAACTTTTCAGATTGATGTTTGCAAAGAGAATGCTCTATTTTAATTGACCCTCTTAACCTTTCTACCTCTTCAGGAGTATAGTCTCTTTTAATTCCTGCAAATCTTTTCAAATCATATGAAACTTTAGCCTCTGAACTCATATAAGTATTCCCCTTGTGTGAATTTTGTAATTAGAAATTAAGTACTAATTGGATTCACTGAACTCATTAGTGAACTCGTTCATACCGCTTGAACCCCAATCACAATGGTCATCTCTTAAATAAATGCCTGATTTTGAGCTCTGAGAGCTATTTTCGTGATTAGCTGTTTGAGCTTTATTTTCTAAGTTTTTGTTATTGTTTTTGTTGTTCATGTAAACTTTATAATTTACAAAATTTACTTTTTCCATAAAAAAACAAAAAAAGCTTGTAAAATATGATAATTTATTGTAAATTTAAATTTACAAAATTTACAAATAGTAAAAATGAGTCAAATAAACTTGAAAATTGGGCCAAAAATTAAGGCTTTTAGGCGTAAGCTTGGGATTCAAGCAAATAAACTTGCAGATCAATTAGGCATTTCTCCTAGTTATTTAAATCTTATTGAGGGAGGAAAAAGAAAAATTGATGGTGATCTACTTTTAAAAGTCTGCCAAGAATTGAAAATTGAACTCTCAGATCTTGCAGTAAAATCAGACCTTAATTTAGTAAATGATATATCTGAGTTATTAGATGATCAACTATTTGAGGATCTAGATATTTTAGGACCTGAAATAAAAGATTTAGTTAACACTAATCCAAAATTTGCTAGAGCATTAATTAAGTTGGGTGATAATTTTAAGCAAAAAGATCATGACATCGTAAACAGGGTTGAAAATTTATCTGGTAAAATAATTGATAGTAGGAAAGCTGCTTTTCCTGGAGAGATAGTTTCAGATTTTCTTCAAGAAAATAAAAATTATTTTCCAAAACTAGAGGACTTCGCAAATTCTGTTTTTGAAAAAATTCAGGTAAATAATAGATCAACTTATTTTGGACTTTGCGAATTTTTAAAGAAAGAGTATGGTATATTAGTTAAAGATGTACTTCCAGAAGAAGGTAAACCATTTTCAAAAATATTTAATAAAAATAAAAAAGAGTTACTACTTAGTGATTATGTAGCTTTAGAAACAAAAAAACTCTATGCTTCATCACAAATTGCTCATGAAGGTGCAATTAAAGATATAAATGAATATCTTTCAAAATTTACATTCCCAAGTGAAGAGTCAAAAAAATTAACAAAAGTAGCTTTATTAAATTACTGTGGAGCAGCAATTTTGATGCCATATAAATTATTTCATCATGAGTGTATGAAAAATAAATATGATCTTGAATTACTGCAGAATACTTTTGCAACTACTTTTGAGCAAATCGCACATAGAGTAACATGCTTGCAAGATCCTAAGCTACCAGGAATCCCTTTTCATTTTTTAAGAGTAGATATTGCTGGAAATATATCAAAAAGATTTTCTTTATCTGGAATTGAAATTCCAAGATATGGTGGTGCTTGCCCTAGATGGAATGTTTATTCAGCTTTTACAAGACCAGGTATTATTCAGGCAGCTGTTAGTAAAATGAGTAATGGGGAAAAGTATGTTTGTATAGCGAGAACTGTTGAAAAAGGTGTTGGAAGATTTGGTGAAGCAAAAAGTATTTTATCAATTGGTCTTGGCTGTGAAGCTAAATATGCAAAAGATTTTGTTTATACGGAAAATTTAAATATTAATGATAAAAAAACTGAAATTCCAATTGGTGTCTCATGTAGAACATGTGATAGACTTGATTGTTCTCAAAGGGCGTTTCCACCTTTACATAAAAAATTTGATGTAGATATAAATTCAAGAGGAATTTCAGTATACGTAAGTGACTGATAGTTTTCTTAAATCTTAGTTTCCTTTCTTAGATCTCTCTTTTGAAATTAGCTGAGTTAATGAGTCAACCATCATGTCTGATGCTTTAAAAATTTCGTTTGATTTATACTCGTGTGAAACATTTTTCTCTGGATTTGATTTATCCTCAATAACAATGCCTTCATCCGGTGAATTATTTTTAATATATATTAATACTAACCAATCATCATCGTTTGACTCATCCCATTTAATAAAAATTTCTCCTGTCTCAAACCTTCGATCTATACATCTCAAAATAGACATGTTTCTAGTTATATGTCTTTTATTAAGTTGGAAAACTAAGCTATTTGCACTTCTATAAAAACTTTCAAGGGAAAGTTCTATTTTTTGTCTTGCTAAAGTATATTCTTTTTCTTTTAAAAGAAGTGTCTCCCTATCCTCATCTCCCTCAGTTTTAATGCCTAAAGCTTCTACTCTCTCTCTAATTTTTTGGTCTCTTATTATTCGATATTTCTCTTTAAGCTTTTCTATTCTTTCTTGCAAACCAGCATAATCTTCCCTTTGCTCCTTAAGAGATATTCTCTCGAGTTTCTCTAACTCTTTTACTTCTCTAATTCTAAATTTTTCAATTTGTTTTTCTAATTTTATCTGCCTTAAAAATTGTCTTTGTTTTTCGGCCTGTTCTTTTCTAACAATTGCCTGCTCCTTACGAAGGAATAATTTAAGATCTTTTGTTCTTTCTCTTTCTAATTTAATTTCATCTTTTAAGTGTTGCTCTTTAAGTTTTATTTCTAATTTTTTCTTTTCCTCATTTGCATGCTTGATTTCTAATCTTTCTTTTTCCTTAATTTCTATTTCTTCAAGTTTTTTTCTTCTTTTTTCTTCTTGTTGTATTACTTTGTATTCTTGAATATTTTTTTCAACTCCAGCAAAAAAGTTTTGAATACTTTTTTCAATTATAGAAAATATATTAACCTTAAATTTAAGGTCAAACTTTAGACTATTATGTAATCTAGCAATCTTAAATAAAAAGCTTCTTGGCCTTTTATAAGCCTTTCTCTCATATAATTTTTTACTCTTTTTAATTCTTTTTAATTTTTTGATTTTTACATACTTTTTTTTCTTTAAAAATTTTCTTTTAGAAACTTTTTTTCTTCTTCTTTGTGTTTTATTTAATTTTTTTGATTTATTTTTTTTTTTCATTTCTTAAATTGATTTAAAATTTATCAATAAAAGATTAATAAATATAGTCTCTTGTATTGGGGGCCGTGATAAAATCTTTCGTAAGTTGAAATTGAAATACAACCTGGTCACCCCATTTAAAAGCCATTTCGCAAGATGATAAATAGAATTCCCACATTCTAAAAAATCTTTCATCAAACATATTGACTATTTTTGATTTATTTTTAATACAATTTTCTTTCCAATTTCTAAGAGTATGAGCGTAGTGCATTCTTAAAACTTCAATATCAGAAACAACAAGTCCAGATTTTTCAATTGGTCCTACCACTTCACTCATGCTTGGAGTGTATCCTCCAGGAAAGATATATTTTGAAATCCAAGGTTGTGGGTCTCTTGGTTCGTTAACTGAACCAATTGTATGAATTAATGCTAATCCATCATCTTTAAGAAGATTACTTACTTGTTTGAAAAAGGTTTTATAAAACTTTCTTCCTACATGCTCAAACATCCCAACACTCACAACTCTATCAAACTTTTCTTTTAAAAATCTGTAATCTATTAATTTAAAATTAACTTGGTTTTCAAGATTTTCTTCTTTAGCTTTATTTTTTGAATAATCTAATTGATTTTCTGACAAAGTTATTCCTGTGACTTCACATTTAGATTGTTTGGCTATTTCGATTGCAAGAGATCCCCAGCCTGAACCGATATCTAAAACTTTTTGATTAGGTTTGAGATTTAATTTTTTTATAATATGATCAATTTTATTTTTCTGCGCCTGTTCTAATGTATCATTTTCATTTTTAAAATAAGCACATGAATATTGTCTTTTTGAATCCAAAAATAAATTATAAAGATCATCAGACAAATCATAATGATGAGCAACATTCTTTTTTGACTGTTTTGCAAAATTAAAGCTGGTTAAATATCTATATGTTCCTTTTATTTTTTTTAAAATATAGCTAAATGTATTAATTTCATTTCTGCCAATATTTTGGTAAGCTATTTCTAAAAAATCAGTCAAAGTTCCATTTTCTATTTTCAAAGTTCCATCTGTATAGGCCTCACCAAAGTAAAGATCGGGATTAATCAAAAGTTTAAAATGAAGACTTTTATCTAAAATTTTTATAATTATTGGATCAGTTTTGTTTGGTTTGCCAATAATATATTTTTTAGAATCTCCATCAATTAATATAAAACCATCTTTTTTAAAAAGATTATTTAAAAATCTTACTAACTGCATATTTCCCCTTAATATATTAATTAAAATCTAGTTTACTTAAATCTTCAAGTAATTTTTTTTCGTCTTTTTCATTTAAAAGGTTAAGGGGTGGAAGTAAATTTTTATAAATTTTGTTCTTTTTTCCTAAAAAACTGTGAAGACCTGATATTAAATTAAATTGATCAAAAACTTTTCTCACCTTGCATAGTTTTTCATTTGCAGTCTGAGTTTTTTTCTTTTCAAAATCATCAAATACCTTTCTAGACAATTCGGCAGTCGCATTACATGTGGCTGTTATTATACCTGCACACCCGATCTCTAATCCGCTGAGTAGTTTTAATTCAGAACCAGGGAAAATTGAAAAATTTTTAATTTTCAACTCTCTAAATAAGTTATAAGTGCTATCTTTGACTCCAATAATTTGTTTTGGAAATTTACTTGCTAATGTCTCAACACATTTAACACTAAATTTATAACCACATAATTTCTCAAAATTATAAAGTATGATTTTACATTCAGGAATTTGATTAATAATTTTAGTATAAAAATTGATGGCTCCCTCATCTTGATATTTGTAATAAGCGGGCGGCATAACTAAAAATTTATTTAAACCTAATGAACAAGAAATTTGCATAAGATTAATAGTATCACTTAAAGAATTTAATCCAGTACCTACTAAAAATTTACTTTTGTTTTCATTTGTGGAAAGTTTATTTAATAAATCAATTTTTTCACTAATAGAGATCAATTGAGCTTGACCGGTACTACCAAAAATTGCAACACCATGACATCCCATTTGAATCAATTTTTCGGAATGTTCTATAGTTTTGTCAACATCAAGACTTAAATTATCTTTAAAAATCGACATTCCTGCAGCATAAATTCCCCTTATTTGTGTCATGATGTTATTATTAATCTTAAAGTATAAATATTATTTATCAAATAATAATTATGAAAAATGTTATTTTATTATGTTACAAAGGTTTGGGAGCAAATTTACTTCATTTATCATACTGCCACCAAATTTATGATAAATACGGACCAGTAACAATTATTACTTTATGCAAAAATCTTAAAGAGGTTTTGTATAATGATCCAAAAATTGCTGAAGTTATTTTTCTCGACCAGTACTATAAAAAATTTAGTGACGTTTTAAATTTAAGTAAATTTTTGTCTTCACAAAAAATAGATAATATGTTTATTTTTTATCCAAGTATAAGATTTTTTCTAGCTAGTAAATTAGCTAAAATTAAAAATATTAAATGTTATCCTTTTTTTAGTAAGAAAAATCTACACTTAGTAAAAGCTGCAAAAAAATTCACTGAAAAAATTCTTAATATTGATAATTGTTCAACAGAAACTAGGATTTTCATTGATAAAAATATTTTAGATCTGGAAAAAGCTCATATAAAAAAAAATAAAATAAATATAACTTTGGGAATTGGTTCCTCAGGACCTACTACACGATGGGGTTCTAAAAATTACATCGAATTAATTAACCGATTAAATAAGAAAAATAATTTTTTCTTTTTTTTATTATGTGGACCAAACGAAAAAAATATTGCTGATGAAATACTTAAACAAACAGATTCTGATAGCTGTTTATCGCTTCATAGTAAAAAAATTTCCGAAATTGTTCCATTAATATCACTCACAAATGTTTATATTGGAAATGACTCTTTTGGACATCATATTACTAGTCAATGCGGTATTCCAAGTATTATAATAATGTTAGATACTCCCAGAGCCTATACCGATTATAGTTTGAAACAATTAAGAGTTTTGCCAGAAGGTGTAAAGGACGATGACATTACGCATGATTCAAATTTCTCGCCCGATTCTATTTCGGTAGAAAAAGTTATAGATACCGCAAATTCTATTTTAAAATTATAAGGTCTCTTTTAAAACAATCTCTTTCGCTTCATTCACTATTGATGCAAGCCTTGTTAATTCAGGACTTACATCGGGGTGTATTTTTTTCATTATTTTTTTGTAAGATTTCATAACCTCTTCACGATTATATTTTCGTTTAGGGTCAAGATTAAGAATTCTATATGCTTCGTCTAAAGAAATAGTCTGTGTATTTAAATTTGTTCCAGTATTGTTAAAATTGAATCTTCCGGAATTTTTCAAAAATCTCAATAAACCCCATATCCTTACTATTTGTAATAATGTAAGTCCTGCTTTGGTTTTAATTAAAGGCAAAATCATCAATAGAAAGGGCAAGGAAAATATATATCTTCCAGCAAATGCCATCAAAACTGCAAGAATTATAGATAAAATTATAGTAAATGATCTTATGCCTTTTGAAATTTTTTTACTTGAAGTTTTAGCAAACCAATTAAGTATAAAATAAACTAGGACAAAAATAATCAGTGTTAAGAAAAAAATATTCATGTATTAATTTGTTTTTAAATGAAAATACCACAACTAGTTAAAAAACCTGAAAATAAATCTTGTCACAATGTTCAATGGATAGATGATTATAGCTGGATTCATCAAGAAGATATATTGGAAGTCTTAAAAAACAGCCAAAAACTTAATCCTGAGGTCAGAAAGTATCTTGAGGAAGAAAATGCATTCACTGAGCATCACATGTCAGATACAAAAAAAATTCAGAAAGATTTATTTAAAGAGATAAAAGGAAGAATTAAATTAGATGATGAAAGTTTACCTTATAAAGATCATACTTATGAATATTGGACAAAAACAACTGCTAAAGGAAATTATTCAATCAAATTGAGAAAAAAAATTGGCTCTAATGAAGTTGAGGAAATATGGAATGGAGATAAAGAAAAAGAAAAATTAAAAACCGAATACTTTGGAGTTGGTGATTTAGAGGTAAGCTATAATGATAAATATCTTGGTTACTCTTTGGATTTAAAAGGATCAGAGTATTATACAATTTACGTTCGCGATACAAAATCGGGTGAACTTATTTCAGAGAAAATTGAGGAAACAAGTGGAAGTATTCTTTTTAGCTTAGATGATAAATTTATTTATTATTCGAAACTTGATAAACACCATAGGCCAAGAAAAATATTTAGACATAAGTTAGGAACATCAGCAAAAGAGGATCAATTAATATTTGAAGAGAATAGTGAAGCCTTCACTGTCGGCATAGGATTAAGCTCGGATGAGGAATATTATTTTATAAACACTTCTGATCATAATACCAGCGAACAATACTACTTTCATAAAAATGAGGAAATTCCAAAACCAAAAATTATAAAAAAAAGAGAAAAAGGCATAATCTATTCAGTAAATTCTTGGAATGGTAATTTTTATAATCACACAAATAAAGATGCAGAAGATTTTAAAATTGATATTTGTGATAGTTTAGAAATTCAAAATTGGAAACCATATATACCTGCAAAAGATGAAGTTTTAATTGGTGGACTAACTTTTTTAAATAATTGGATAATAAGAGGCGAGATATCAAATGCTTTAGGTAAAATATATGTAAAAAATTTAGAGTCCAAAATAGAAAAAGAAATAGAATTTACTGATGAAAAAGTAATTGATCCAGGAATTTCTCTTCAACAGAGAGATAGAAATACTGATTTAATCAGATTAAATTATTCCTCCCCTAAAACTCAAAGTAGAGTTTATTCGTTTAACTTAAGAACAGAGGAGAAAAAACTTATTAAAGAGCAAGAAATCCCCTCTGGTCATAACCCAGATGATTATATTGTTGAAAGACTCGAGTGTGCCTCACATGATGGGAGGCTTGTTCCAATTACTATAACAAGACATAAAAAAACTAAAATTGATGGTTCAGCGAACCTACTTCTCTATGGTTACGGATCATATGGAAACTCTATGTCACCTGGTTTTTCCTCTACCAGACTTTCTTTGATTGATAGGGATATAATATGGGTTACTGCCCACATAAGAGGTGGAATGGAAAGAGGAATGAAATGGTGGAAAGAGGGAAAACTTTTAAACAAAAAAAATACATTTGCAGACTACTTAGCAGTAGCAAAATATTTAATAGATAAAAAATATACTTCAAAAAATAAAATTATTGGAATGGGTGGTTCAGCTGGAGGTCTTTTGATGGGGGCTGTGGTTAATAAGGAGCCTAGTTTATTTTTAGGGATAATTATGGCAGTTCCTTTTGTAGACTCTTTAACAACTAACCTTGATCATTCTCTTCCTTTGACTGTGGGAGAGTTTGATGAGTTTGGAAATGCTAAAGATATAAAAGAACATTTTGATTATATTTTTTCTTATGCTCCATATAATAATATTAAAAAAATGGATTACCCAAATATCTTAATTACAACAAGTTTAAGTGACAACAGAGTATTATTTGATGAGCCAGCAAAATTTACTGCAAAACTTAGAGATTATAAGACTGATAATAAACTCTTGCTTCTAAAGACTGAGATGAACGCTGGCCATGGTGGTAAATCTGGAAGAGATGGAGCAATAGAAGAGATAGCATTTGATTATGCGTTCGCATTGAAAATTACAAATAAAATTTAATTATTTGATATTGAAAAAATAAAAATAATACCTATTTAAAATAAGCAAGTCGCCTAATGGGGGCTTGTAACTAACCTTGCTAACAAAGGAGGATAATATGACAAGTAAGGATCTATCTATATTTAACTCACTAAGACCTTTTTCAATTGGTTTTGACGATATGTTTGATCAATTTGAAAACATGTTGGGAAACGGAAGTTTGACAATGCAATCAAACTACCCACCTTACAATATAAGAAAAACTGGAAAGGATAAATATTCGATTGAAGTTGCCCTTGCAGGATTTTCTAAAAAAGATGTCGAAGTAGAGTTTGAGGACAATTTATTAACTGTTAGAACAAAACAAGTTGATAAATCTGAAAATAGAGAAGATGGTGAAATTATTCATAAGGGTATTTCACAAAGACAATTTGCTAGATCATTCACTATCGCAGATGATGTAAAAGTGGGTGGAGCAGAATTAAAAGATGGTCTTTTAACGATAGCCTGTGAAAGAATTGTGCCAGAATATAAAAAGAAAAAACTTATTGAAATTAAATAAGTAAACCTTGCTTGTGGGGATATTTCCCCACAAGTATTAAAAACAACCCTTGGATTGAAATCCAACCACCATATCGTCGTTATTAACTTCAAACTTTCTTTCACAAGGAATTCCGTATTTTTTTGTTTTATAAATTAATAATTTTGAACCATTATCACTTTTAGAAATACTATTTGCTTCACCCATTACAATCTTTAGCTCAGAGACTGGTTGACCAATGAATTGACTTAACTTTTTGTTTTCTTTTTTAACAATTTCATCAGTCTTATCTTTTATAGATTGGCAGTTAGAAACCGAAATTAGAAGTATCATTGCTAAAAGCAAAGTGACTAACTTTTTCATATTTAATAATAACAGGTTTAAATTGCCTTAAATATAAACTTATAAGTTGAAAAATGTTAATAAAGTTTGATTTTAAAGAGTAATTTTAAGGAGAATCAAATAACTTCAAAATAAAAAATTTTGGAGGAAAAATGTTAGATAATTATTTTGAATATAAAAAGCATAAAACTGATTTTAGAACTGAAGTAGTTGCGGGAATAACCACCTTTTTAACTATGGCTTATATAATGTTTCTTAATCCTTTTATATTATCTGGAGAGTTTGCTGGTCCTGAAAAAGGTTTCTTTGATTTTGGGGCAGTATTTACTGCAACTATAGTTGCGACTGCAATTGCTTGTTTCATTATGGCATTTTATGGAAAAACCTGGCCAATTGGACTAGCTCCAGGAATGGGCATTAATGCATTTGTTGCTTTTGGAGTTGTTGCGGGTATGGGTTATACACCACAAGCAGCTTTAGGTGCAGTGTTAGTAGCAGGTGTATTATTTTTAATTATATCATTAACACCAATTAGAGCGTGGCTTATTAATTCAATACCTAGAAGTTTAAAATTAGGAATTGGTGCTGGAATTGGACTTTTTTTAGCAATTATAGGTTTAGAGATTATGGGGGTTGTAGGAGACCATCCTGTTACACTTGTAACTTTAGGAGATATTAAAAATCCTTTAGTGCTTCTTGGATGCTTAGCTTTTGTTTCAATGGTAGTTTTAGAAAAATTAAAAGTAAAAGGAAATATTATAATTGGTATTATTGCATTTAGTATTATTGCATGGGTAAGTGGTCTTGCTAAATTCAATGGGGTAGTTAGTTCTCCACCTCCAATGACTTATCTATTTGATTTTGATTTGACTGCTGCAATGACCGCAGGAATGTCTACAGTTATTTTTACATTATTATTCATTGATTTTTTTGACACCGCTGGAACACTAACGTCTGTAGCAAATGTAGCGGGTAAAGTAGATAATAAAGGAAGAGTAAAAGATATTAATAAAGCAATGTTATCAGATAGTGTTGGAACTGTAGCAGGAGCATTAATGGGTACCACGACAGTAACCAGTTATGTTGAGTCAGGGGCAGGTGTAAAAGCTGGAGGTCGGACTGGAATGACATCTCTTGTAATTGGAGTTTTATTTTTGGCGTGCCTATTCTTTTCTCCACTTGCAACTAGTTTGCCAAAAGAAATAGATGGCGCTGCCCTTCTATATGTAGCGGTACTATTTGTTAGGAATATAACTGATATTGAGTGGGATGATATTGCAGAGTCTGCACCTGCAATTGTTGCAATGATTACAATGCCACTAACATATAGTATTAGCAATGGAATAGCACTAGCGTTCGTATCTTATGCTTTGATAAAGATATTTACTGGTAAATCTTCTCAAACATCACCTGCAATATGGGTAATTGCAGTTTTAAGTATTATAAGCTTCGCAGTAGCATAATTAAATATTTTAAAAAGGGCTAGATTAATTCTAGCCCTTTTTATGTTTAGAAACAATTTTACTAATATCAATTTCTTCATAATGTTCAGTCGGCTGTACAATCCAAGGATCGGAGTCTAATAACACAGGGCAAAAATCAGGCACAAATGCTGAAGATTTTTTTTTCCACAAACATGCAGTTTTAATTTCGTTTATATTTTCTTTAATCGGTTTATAATTTTTCAACCATTCAATGCTTTTATTTAATGTTAATCCTGTATCAGATAAATCATCAACTAAAAGAACTTTATTAAAATCTTTTGAAACAGCTAACGAACTAATTTCCCTTGCAAACATTAATTTTCCTTGTTTGTCCTCCATTCCTTTTCCTGAGTAACTTTGTATCACTATGTAGGCAGTTGGGAGTTTTAAAATTCTAGAAAGAATATCAATAATTGGTGCGGCTCCTCTCATTATGCCGACTAAAACTGTAGGCTTGTAGTTTTGATGGACCATTACCGCTAATTTTTCGACTGTATTTAAATATTCATCAAAGTTAATTATTAATTTATTGCTCATATTAATTTTGGTATCATATTAAAAACTAATTAAAAATAATATAAATTTATGAAAATATTCGATTGCTTCATGTATTTTGATGAAGATATATTATTAGAACTCAGGTTGAATTATCTAAATAAATTTGTTGATAAATTCGTTATAATTGAAAGTAGCTATAATCATAAGGGCGAGATTAGAAAACCAAATTTTAAAATAGAAAAATATTACAAATTTAAAAATAAAATTGAATATGTTTTGCTAAAAGAACAGCCTAAAGATATTGAGGGAATCAATGTCGATGACTCAGAAATTGAAATTAATGATAAATATATTTTAAATGCAGCAAAAAGAGAGAATTTTCAAAGAAATTATATTAAAAATTGTCTTTCAGAAGCTGAGAATAATGACTGGATTATAATTTCTGATCTTGACGAAATACCTAACTTAGAAAAAATTAATTTTAAAAATACAAATCATAAGTTTATTTTTTTTAAACAAGATATGATGTATTACAAATTTAATCTTAAACTTGAAAATTGTATTTGGATTGGAACTAAAGCTTGTAAAATGAAAAGTTTAAAATCTCCACAGTGGCTTAGAAATATTAAAGACAGATCATATCCATGGTGGCGAATTGACACTTTATTTTCAAAAAATAAGTATGGAAACATTAAATTTATAGATAATGGGGGTTGGCACTTTTCATACCTTAAAACTCCTGAGGAAATTGAGAAAAAATTAAAATCCTATCTTCATCATAGAGAATATGAATTAAGTCCTATTGGCTTAGAAAAAATTAAAATTTTGATGGATCAAAAAAAAACAGTTTATAATTTAAAACAAGACCAGAGACTAAATAAATTTAATAGTGAAAATAAACTCAAAAAAATTGAGATAAACCATTTGCCAAAATTTGTATCTGATAACAAAGACAAATTAAAGAAATGGATTGAAAATTAACTTATCAATTAGTACTGAACAGGCTCATCATCAATAGATCTCCATAAATACCAAGTTGCAACTGAACAATATGGTGAAAATTTTTTTTTAAGTTTATTTACAAAATTTTTTGGTGGTAAATATTTTTTTTTATAATTATTAGATATTGCTCTTAATAAACCTATGTCTTGAATAGGCCATATATTTTCCCTATTAAAGGTAAATATGAGTATCATCTCTGCAGACCATCTACCAATCTGTCTTAGACTTGAAAGATAAATAATTGCATCCTCATCATCCATATTTTTTATTAGTCCAGGGTTGAATGACTTATTCAAAAATCTAAAGGAAAGTTCCTTAATACCTTTCACCTTTTGTCTACTTAATCCACATCTCTTTAATTTTTGGAAACTTAGTTTTTTTATATTTTGAGGATTTATTTTTCCTTTACATAATTTATCAAATTTTTTAAACACTGAGTTAGCTGCTGCAACACTTATTTGTTGACCAATTATACTTTTGCAAAGAGAAAAAAAGACGTCTTTTCTGGTAGTTAAAGTTTTATCTTTAAATTTTTTTATAAGTTTTTTCATCACTTTATCTTTTTTCGATAAATATTTTTTCGCGTTATTCCAGTACTTTGGCTGCTTACTCATTTCGTTGAATAGAAACTTGTTTTTTTAAAATAATTTCTCTCCTAAAGATAATTAAAGAGGAAACTATGACTAGAATTGCTCCTAATAAAGTTTTGAGAGTTGGTACCTCCCCCCAAATTAAAAATCCAAATATTATTGCAAAAACTAGTGCTAAATATTTTAAGGGTGTTACTAAAGATACCTCTGAATGTTTATATGACTGACTCAGCCACAAGTTTGCAATTCCACCAAAAATTCCAATTAAAGACAATAAAACTAAGTCTTTTGTATCAGGCATAATCCAACCAAATGGTATGGTAAAAAAACTTGCAAGAGTTATCGCGGCTGAAAAATTTAATGATATTAACCATACAGGTTCAGTTGTTGATAATTGTCTAATAGCGATTGCCACATATGATAAACCTAAGCAAAAAATGATAGGGTAAATATAATAGACATTTAAAGAGCTGAAGCCAGGTTCTGTTATAATTATAATTCCAACAAATCCCACAAAAACAGCTAACCATCTAAAAAGTCCAACTTTCTCACTTAAAAAGAAAATTGAAAAAATCGTAGTAAAAATAGGCGCTGCAAAAGAAATGCTCACGACAGTTGCTAAAGGTAAATTTCTTAGTGCAATAAATATTGCTAATAGAGCTATCAATCCAAACGAGCATCTTAAAAAATGTAGACCAAGTCTCTTTGTATAATAAAAATTATGAAGTCTATCTTTGGGTATTATTAAAAAATAAAACAGTAATCCAAAAAAACCTCTAAAAAATAAAACTTGTCCTAATGGATAGTGTTCTGACCATTTTACAATCAAATCCATGATCGAGAATGCACAAACAGATAGAAACATGTACAAAAAGCCCAATTGATTTTTAGATAACATAAGAATAACTTTTAGATAATTATAGATAATAATCAATGGAAATAGCAATATTAGCTTTGGGATGTTTTTGGGGACCGGAGGAAAAATTTTCCAAAGTTCAAGGTATTATAAATACAGAAGTTGGATATTGTGGTGGCAATACTAATCCAACTACATATGAAGAAGTATGCACTGGATCTACAAATCATGCTGAAGTGGTAAAAATAGAATTTGATGAAAAAATTATTAAGTATGAAAATCTACTTGAAAAATTTTTTGAGATGCATGACCCAACAACGTTAAATAGACAAGGTCCGGATATAGGAACTCAATATAGAAGTGAAATTTTTTTTACAAATAATTATCAAAAAGAAATAGCTGAAAAAATAAAATCTAGATTCAATTTAAAATATAATGGAAAAATTATAACAAAGATTTCAGGAGAAAAAAATTACTGTAAAGCAGAGGAATATCATCAAAAATATATACAAAAAAGAAATTAGTCATGAGTATAGTTTCAACAGAATGGCTAAGTAAAAATCATTCAAATGTTAAAGTTATCGACTCATCCTGGCATATGCCTAACAGTGGCAGAAATGGATTTCAGGAATATAATAAAGAACACATTGAAGATTCTATTTTTTTTGACATCGATAAAAACTCAAATAAGAAAAATAAATTACCTCACATGCTTCCTGAACACCAAGAGTGGAATAAAATAGTTTCTAACTTTGGAATTTCTAATTCTGACAAAATAGTTATATATGATAATTCTGACGTTTTAAGCTCATGTAGATGCTGGTATACGTTTATTTTTTTTGGGCATAACCCTAGTTTAGTATCTGTTCTAGATGGCGGATTATTTAAATGGAAAAAAGAAAATAAAGTAGTTACTGACAAAAAAACAAAAATAGTGAATACAAATTATTTTTCAGTTAAAAATAATCATTTGGTAAAAACTAAGAAAGAAATAGACAATAATATTATAAATAAAGAATTTAAAGTAGTAGATGCTAGAAGTAAAAATAGGTTTTTAGGATTAGAAAAAGAACCTAGGCCTGGATTAAGAAGTGGATCAATTAAAAACTCATTTTGTCTTCCTTTTGGTGATTTAATTAATAAAGATGATAAAACATTTAAAGATAAAAATTTTATAAAAAAAAAATTTGAGGATGTAGGAATCTTTAATGAAAATAATATAGTATTTTCTTGTGGATCTGGAATTACAGCTGCAGTTTTAGCCCTAGCATATTCTTTGATTAATGATAAATATTCCCCTACGGTATATGATGGCTCTTGGGCAGAATATGGTATGATTGAATAAATTTAATAAAATGAAAAGATCAAAAAAACTTATAACTGTCATATCAATTTTTTTTCTTGTTATTGCGGGTGTAATAATTGCAAGGACAATGATAGGAGCCCATTTTCAAAAAAAATTTAGTAAAAGGCCTCCGCCTGGAATAATTGTAATAGATGTAAGAAACGAGAATTTTTTTGAAAAAATAGATAGTTTTGGAACAGCCATTTCAAAAAAAACTACATCTTTTAGAATAAAAAAAAACGAATTACTTTCAGAATTGAAACTTAAAGACTATGTGAAAGAAGGACAAACTATTGTTAAATTAAAAGAGAGAATAATAACTGCACCATTTAATGGTATCCTTGGTTACAGAGGTTTAACAGAGGATACTCTAGACTCAGAAAATTCTATCATTATCACATTAGATGATAACTCAATAATTTACTCAGATCTAAAGATTCCAGAAACTTTTGCCAATGAAATAAAAAAAAATCTTCCAATTGAGGCAAAATTTTCAGGAAACAAGAATAAACTTTATTCTGGAAAAGTTGATGGGGTATCAAGTCGAATTAATGCTGAAACAAGAAGTCTTTTAATAAGAATAAAAATTAATAATGATAAATTTGAGTTAATTCCCGGGTCTCTTTTAGAGGTTACAATTAAATTTAATGAAAGAAGTTCTCTAGGTGTACCTGACACAAGTATTATGTTAGAGGGAAATAAAGCCTTTGTTTATAAAGTTATAGAAAATAATAATATAAAAAAAAAAGAGGTAACCACAGGTATCAGAAATGAAGGCCTGGTTGAAATATTATCTGGACTTGATGAAGGTGACACAATTGTTGCCGCAGGACTTAAAAAAGTAAATCCAAAAGGTAAAATAAAACCAATTAAAAAATAAATGTTTATAACTGAAATAAGTATTAGAAGACCAGTTGTTGCTTGGGTAATGTCTCTAGTTTTAATTGTATTTGGAATATTTGTTTTCACAGAATTGCCCGTCAGAGAATTGCCAAGTGGCTTACAACCTCCTGTAGTTCAAGTTAAAGTTGACTATAAATCTGCTTCAGCAGAAATAATTGACCAGGAAATAACGCAAGTACTAGAAGATGTAATAGGGGGTTCTGAGGGAATTAAAAATATAGACTCAAATTCTGAAAATGGTGGTAGCACAATAAATATTGAGTTTAATACTGATATAAATTTAGATAGTGCAGCAAATGACATTAGGGAAAGGGTAGCAAGAGTGGTGGATAATCTTCCTAGTGAGTCAGATGCACCACAAATACTGAAACAGTCTGCAGGTTTTTCAACTACAATGTGGTTAGCATTAAGTTCATCCACATGGAGTGATTTGGAACTTGGGGATTATGCTGAAAGATACCTGGTAGATCAATTTTCGAGCGTAAAAAATGTCGGTAGAATAAGAACTGGAGGACTAAGAGATTTAAGTGTAAGAGTTTGGATTGATCCGATTAAGTTAGCTGCAAACGACTTGACCATACAAGAAGTTGAAAATGCTTTAAAAACTGAAAATATTAGTTTGCCCGCGGGCACTTTAGAAGCAAACAATATTGATCTAACACTGAATTTAGACAAATCTTATAATGAAATTAATAAGTTAAAAGGCCTACCTTTAAAGAAGATCAAAAATAGCATTGTAAGACTTGACGATATTGCGAATATAGAATTTGGCCCAGTCTCTGAAAAGACTCTTTTTAAAGCACAAAAAAAGGATTCTTTAAATTTAAAAACAGTTGGTATTGGAATTTATGCTAAAAGTGGATCTTCTACAGTAGAACTTTCAAAATCAATAAAAAAGAAATTAGTTCAAGTAAGAAAAACTTTGCCAGATGATTTAAAATTAGAGATCGCTTTTAATAGAGCGAATTATGTAGGAGCTGCAATTAAAGAGGTTTATAAAACACTTGTTATAGCTTTCTTATTAGTGGTATTAATAATTTATCTATTTTTAGGAAATCTCAAGGCTGTAATAGTTCCTGCTGTTGCACTTCCAGTAAGTCTTATAGCTTCTTTTCTTGGTCTATATTTATTTGATCTTTCAATAAATATTTTTGTACTACTAAGTTTTATTCTGGCAATAGGAATTATAACTGATGATTCAGTAATAATGACTGATGCTATATATAGAAGAATTGAAAATGGAGAAACTCCCTTAGTCGCTGCCTACAAAGGGTCAAAACAAATAACTTTTGCGATTGTTGCAACAACACTAATATTAATTGCTGTTTTTTTACCTTTAATTTTTATTGATGGTATAGCTGGAACATTGTTTAGGGAAACTGCTATAGCTTTATCCTTCTCGATTGTAATATCTTCTTTCGTTGCTCTAACTTTATCTCCAATGTTGGGAAGTAAATTTTTAAAAAGAACTCCAAAACAAAACTATTTTGTAACAAAATTTGGAGGTTTCTTTAATTCGTTTTTAAAAATTTACAAGGAAACATTGTTGTTTTGGTTAAACAAAAAGAAAACTATAATTTCATTTATAATAGCTATAATTATTTGCTCTGCGGGCCTGTATTCTTTTGCAAAAAAGGAATTACTACCTATGGAAGATAGAGGTGTATACATTATCATTGGCAACACTGATGAGGGCAGTTCTTTTGAATATACAGAAAAAAGAGCTGAGGAAGTTGAAAAAAGATTAATTCCGCTCCTTCAGTCCCCAGATACACCTTATAAAAGATTAATTATGAGAGTTCCTGGCTTTGGAGATAATAAAAATTCTTTCAATAGTTTTATAATAATTGCTCTTTTAGATCATTGGAAAAATAGAGACCTAGATTCTTTGACAGTAATGAGGCAGGCTATTGGTAAAATTGTTACTGTTCCTGAGACTATAGCATTTCCTATATCACCCCAATCTATAAGGGTTTCAAATTATAGAAAGCCAGTGCAAATGGTTATAATGGGAAATAGTTATCAAGAACTAGAAAAAATTCAAAACGAAGTTATCGAAAGATTAAGAAAAAATAAGAATCTTAATAGAATAGAATCAGATTATTCAAGAGATAAACCAGAAATAAAATTATCAATAAATAAAAATAGAGCTAAAGATTTGGGTATATCATCTGACTCTATTGGTAAAACCCTAGAAACTCTTTATGGCGGCAAAACTGTAACTAAATTTAATAAACTCGGAAAAGAATATCCTATAATTCTTCAACAATTTTTAATTGATAGAAGAAGCAAAGAGGGTTTAGCAAAAATATTTGTTAGATCTAACACAACTGGGAAACTTATTTCTTTAGCAAACTTGGTCGAGTTTAAAGAAGAAGGATCTCCTAAAAAATTAAAAAGATATAACAGACAAAGAGCAGTTACTATTTCTGCAAATTTATCAGAAAACTATACCCTAACTGAAGCCATTAAATATCTTGAAAATACAATGAATGAGATGCAGCCAGACAAACAAATTGGCTGGAAGGGAAAGTCAGAAGAGTTGAAAGAAACAAGCAATGAACTTTATATTATTTTTGGATTAGCGCTGCTTACAGCATATTTAGTAATGGCAGCTACCTTCAATTCTTTTATTCATCCGTTTATAATTATACTAACAGTGCCCCTAGCGTTATTTGGTGGTTTAGTTTTTATCTTATTTTTAAATAGTTCGATCAATATTTTCTCACAGATTGCCTTAGTTATACTAATAGGAATCTCGACAAAAAATAGTATTCTAATAGTTGATTATGCAAACCAACTAAGAGCAACTGGAAAGAATATTGAAAATTCAATAACAGAAGCTTGTTCTTTAAGATTTAGACCAATTATGATGACATCTATAAGCACTATGATAGCCATGATACCTTTGACTATTGGCAATATTGGACCAGGGGCAGGTGAAGGTTCAAGATTAGCCGTGGGAGCAACTATTTTAGGAGGTATGATAATATCAACTTTTTTTACGTTATATGTTACCCCTACCATGTATCTCTCATTAGCAAAAAATACAAAAAGGATAGATGCGGTTGATATTGAATTAAATAAGCAACTTCGCTAAAAAATAATATATTTCTTTTTATTCAATTTTTTTTGACAATTTTGTAATTGATTTTTGTATTTATCTGATTGTTTTTTAACTCTTTTAGCAAGTCCAATAACTTTTGTATTTTTTTTATAGTTTTTATAGTTACCCCACCCCTCATGATAAGCAATATATTGTTTAAATGCATCTGATTTAGAAATTTTTAATATCTTTTCGGTTTTGTTTGTATACCACCCTATGAAATCAACACTATCTTTAAATCTAGTTCTTCTAGCAAGTTTGTTTCCCGTTTCTTTTTTATATTGTTTCCATGTTCCTTTTATTGCTTGCGAATATCCAAATGAGCTTGAGGGTCTTTTGTAAGGTATAACTTTAAATATTTTTTGTCTTTTAGGTTTAGCTAACCAATTGAAATCGGATTCCATTTTAATAATCGCTAATTGTATATGTATTGGTGTTCCCCACTTTTTTTCAGTATTTTTAGTATGTTTGTACCAAAGATATCTTTCTGAAAAAATTGAACATCCATCAGCAGTATTTTTTGGTATTGAGGAGCAAGAAGTTAAAATAAAAAAAAAGAATAAAATTAAAAGATTATTTAAATTCAGCCGTCGCTTTTTCATTAAGCTCTTTCATTTTTTCTCTTATTTCATTATCAGAAATATTATGTGTTTTAAGATCATCTTTAATTTTTTGAAAAACATCTTCATCGCCCTCTTCTTTAAAATCAGCTTTTATTACAGATTGTATATACTCTTTTTCCTGATCACCATTATAACCTAAGATTTTTGAAACCCACTCTCCAAGGTATTTATTTCTTCTTGCGCTTATCTTAAATTGTTTTTCCTCGTCATGTGCAAATTTTTTTTCAAAACTTTTTTTTCTATCCTCAAAAGAATTCATTTTTTTCTCCAAATATAAAATATTATCATCGAAAATATAACACCAGCTATATTACCAAATAAGTCAGAAAATTGAAAACTTCTATTAGGAATTATCATATGAAGTGCCTCTAAAATAATTGAAATTGTAAAAAAGTAGTAAATTATTAATTTTTTATGACTTTTGTAATAATTTATAAATCCAAAAAAAGATAGTAACATAAATGCATACACATGATTTGACGATAACACAAAATCTGAAGTAATTTGAGGTTGTTTTTCAAAGCTTCTATAAAAAAGAAATCCTAATATGCTTCCTGGATAAATATAAAGAATTAAGAAAATTAAATTTAAAATATGGAATATTAATTTTGTCATATATAAAATAGGTTTATAAATAAAATTTTTAAATGAGTCATTTAATTTTAATTAGACATGGTCAAAGTGAGTGGAATCTTGAAAAAAGATTTACTGGCTGGGTAGACGTAGATCTTGCTGCAAATGGAAAATTAGAAGCTTGTAAATCAGGAGAGCTACTAAAAGATAATAATATTAATATTGACTATTCTTTTTCTTCTTTACAAATTAGAGCAATTAATACTTTAAAACTTGTTCACAATACAATGAGAATAAAAGAAACTTTTACAAAGGCATGGCAATTAAATGAAAGACATTACGGAGCTTTAACTGGACTAAATAAAGATGAAATGAAAAAAAAATTTGGAGAGAAAAAAGTTCACGAGTTTAGAAGATCCTGGAATATTAAACCTGAACCTTTAAATAAAAATAACCCTTACCATCCAATAAACATTGAAACCTATAAGGACATTCCTAAAGAAAATTTGCCTGATACAGAGTCTTTAGAAGATACATATAATAGAGTTTTACCATATTATAAAAAAAATATTCAAAATAAGATTGTTGAAGGAAAAAATGTTCTAATAGTTGCGCATGGTAATTCAATCAGAGCAATGTGCAAATATCTTTTTAAATTAGATGAAAAAAAAATATCTTTACTTGAAATTCCAACAGGAAATCCATTGGTTATTAATTTTGAAAAAAATAAAATAGTTAAGTGCAAATACTTAGATAAATCCAGGGCAAAGGATTTAATTGCCTTTTAATAAGTTATTATAAACTTCCAAATTTGTTACATGTAAAAACTCATTATCACTTCTAAAGCCATATAACTTTTTGTCCTTAATTAAGCTTTTCCATATTTCTAAAATTGAAAAATTTTTATTTATGGATGAACTAAAAACTTTTCTATTAATTATTTGACATCCTGTAAAAATGTAATTGTTTTCTTTATTTTTTTTTAATAAATTTTCAGACAAAGTGAAATCACCTTTCAAGTTTTTATCGAAGCTTAAATTTTTTTCAACGACTAATAAAATTGTTTCTTTATTTTTTGAAAAGTAAAAATTTTTCATTTGATTAATTAGAGTTAAATAATTTAAATTCCAAATTGTATCAGGATTAAACACTAAGAAATCTTGTTCATTAGAAGATTTAATCATATTTAAAATGCCGCCACCAGTATCCAAAATTTCATCACCATCACTTATGACTTCTATTTCAATTTCAAAATTTTTTTCTTTAATAAATTTTTTAATTTCTTCCTGCAGATAAAAAGTATTGATTTTAATTTTTTTGATTTCTAAATTTTTTATTAGTTCAATAGTATTTTCTAATAAAGTAATATTATTTATTTTTAAAAGTGGTTTTGGAATTTTTAGCGTCAACGGGTTTAATCGCTTTCCATATCCTGCACATAAAATTAAAGCCGTATCAATATTCATTTTTTCATTCTACACTTTTTTGTAAAATTATTATCTAAACAATTTTTTAAATTATAAAAAATTATATTATTATTTATTCTACTTTCAATTAACTCCCAAGCGTGTGGTATCATTTTTAAATACTTTTTTTTATTGTCTCTGATGGCTAATCTAGTAAAGATCCCAATTATCTTTAGGTTTCTTAAAACTGATAATATTTCAAAATCATTTTTAAAATAATTTTTGTTTATTTTATTTTTATTTAAATCAATATAAAAATTGTATACTGAATTTTTGATTTTTTTTGAGGTTTTTATTCTCACATCATCAATTAGAGAAGCTAGATCATAGGCTTTATTTCCAATTACAGCATCTTGACTATCTAGTACTCCAATTTTATTTTTACTTATCATCAGATTAGAAACATGAAAGTCTCTATGAACAAAAGTATCATTTTTTAATTTTAACTTTGAAAGTAAATAATTAATTTCATTTGAAAGTTTTTTATTTAATTTTGTAACTTTTTTTTTATTTATTTTTTTTGGCACATACCATTGCATAAAAAGCTTTGCTTCATTGAATAGTAATTTTTTTGAATAAAGTGGAAGTATATAATTCTTATTTTTAAAGTTTTTAATTTTTTTTTCCTCAATTTTTTGGATTTTTTTTAAAAGAAAAATTACATTTTTAAATAATTTAGACTGATTTTTTTTCCTCTTTAAATTTGAGTAAATTGAAAAATTCCCAAAGTCTTCAATCTCTATAAAATTTTGCTTGTAATTGTTGCTTAAAATTTTTGGTGCTTTAATGCCATTTTTAATTAATATTTTATTTATTGCATCGTAGATTAATAAATTTTTTTTTTTCTCTTTTTTTGCATAAACAATTACTGAGGTTTTTTCTTTTGATTTTTTTCTAAAAAAAACTCTAAAAGATGCATCACTCTTTATCTTTTTAAAAATTTTTTTATCTAAATTCATTTATTTTCAAAATTCTTTTATCTGATTTTGATTTATATTTGAATAAAAGTTCAATTCTTTTTTTTGGTCTTTTACTTATTTTCTCTGGCCATTCTATCAAGGTCAAAATACTACTGCAATTTTCCAATATCCCTAAATTTTTTATATCAATTTTTTTTTCTATCCTAAAAAGATCATAATGTTCGATTAAAAGATTCTTTACCTTATATTCGTGTAATAAATTGAATGTTGGGCTTGGAACTTCTGTTAATTTAACTTTATTAATTTGTTGAAGATTGTTAATCAAATACTTAATAAAAGTGGTTTTACCTACACCTATTTCACCAAAAAAAAATAATATATCGCCTTTTTTAATTTTTTTTGAAACTTCTTTTGCTATTTTAGCTGTGTCGCTTTCTTTTGAAATATCAAATTTGCTACTTTTAGTAGCGATAGGCATCTGGTTTGTAAGGTCCATCAGGTGTTACACTAATATAATCCGCCTGATCTTTAGACATTTTAGTTAGTTTCGCTCCAACTTTTTCTAGGTGTAATCTTGCTACTTTTTCATCTAGATGTTTTGGTAATACGTAAACTTTTTTTTCATACTTTTCAGAATTATTCCAAAGTTCTATTTGAGCAGTAACTTGATTAGTGAAAGATGCGCTCATTACAAAACTTGGGTGACCAGTAGCACACCCTAAATTAACCAATCTTCCCTCTGCTAATAAAATAATTCTTTTGTTACTTGGTAAAGTAATTTCATGTACTTGTGGCTTAATCTCATCCCATTTGTAATTTTTTAAGGCTTCAACTTGAATCTCATTATCAAAATGTCCAATATTACATAATATCGCTCTGTCTTTCATATCTCTCATGTGGTCAGCAGTGACAATATCTTTATTTCCTGTGGCCGTAACAACTATATCCGCCTCTTTGATCATCTCGTCCATTAAAACAACTTCATAACCTTCCATGGCAGCCTGAAGAGCGCAAATTGGGTCTGTTTCTGTAACCATAACTCTTGCACCGCTTTGTCTTAAAGAAGCAGCACTTCCTTTACCTACATCTCCAAAACCAGCAACAATCGCAACTTTTCCTGACATCATTACATCTGTTGCCCTTTTAATTCCATCAACTAAACTTTCTCTACAACCATATAAATTATCAAATTTTGATTTTGTAACAGAGTCGTTCACATTAATTGCCGGGACCATTAAGGTTCCTTTTTCTTGCATTTTTTTTAAAGCTAAAACTCCAGTGGTAGTCTCTTCACTAAGTCCTTTAACATTTTTTAAAAGTTCTTTATATTCTTTGTGCATCAAAGCAGTTAAATCACCACCATCATCTAAGATCATATTTGGCTCCCAACCCTTCTTTCCAACAATCGTTTGCTTTACACACCACCAATATTCTTCTTCTGTTTCACCTTTCCATGCAAATACAGGAATTCCTGCTTTAGCTATTGCTGCAGCTGCATGATCTTGTGTTGAAAATATATTGCATGAGGACCATCTAACATCAGCACCCAACTCTACTAAGGTTTCAATTAAAACAGCTGTTTGAATTGTCATGTGAAGGCAACCAACAATTTTAGCTCCTTTTAAGGGGGATTTTCCTTTATATTCTTTTCTAATTGCCATTAACCCAGGCATTTCCGTTTCAGCTAGTGAAATTTCTTTTCTTCCAAATTCAGCTTGAGAAATATCTTTAACTTTAAAATCTTCCATTGCTGGGGTTCTAACAATAATAATTAAAAGAATCAACTTTTAGATCAACTTTTTGGAAAAGTAATTTCAACGTTTGCTCCTTTTTGATTGGGGTTATTTGACGCTCTAATTACACCTCCATGAAGATCAACAAGATTTTTAACAATATTTAGGCCTAACCCTGAATGTTCACCAAACTTTTCTGGTCTATTGCTATAAAATCTTTGAAAAATTTTTTTGGTATCCTTTTCTTTAAATCCTTGGCCTTCGTCAATTACTTTAAGCAGAACATTACCGTTATTATCCTTCTTAAGTTCAACTGATATTTTTTGGTTATCTGAACTAAAAGAAATAGAGTTATCAAGTAGATTTGCTATTATCTGCTCTATTCTATTTTCGATTCCATAAATTTTATAGTTACTTGAATTATTTTTTTCAATAAATTCAATTTTAATACCTCTTTTTGTCTCGTAAATATTATTAAAATCATCAACTACAGATTTAATAATATATTTAAGATCAATAATGTTCATTGGTTCTTTGCTTAATGCAACTTCGTCTTTTAGAATTTGAGAATAATCAGTAATCAATCTCTCAATTCGTAAAATATCATGGTCAAGAATTTTCAATAATTTTAATCTCTCAGATTTATCACTTGTTTCATTTAAAATTTCTGTTGCACTTTTTAATGAAGCTAACGGGTTTCTAATTTCATGAACTAAATCTGTAGAAAAATTTTCTGCACTTTGAATTCTTTGTTGTAGATTGTGGGTCATATCATCCAATGATTTAGAGAGCGTTCCAAGTTCATCATTTCTATTTTTTAAAATATTAATATTTGTTTTCTCTTTACTTTTATCTTTAATAATTTTTGTATAATCCACTAGATTTTTTATTGGTTTTAAAAAATATCTATTAAGTATTATAGAAAAAATTAAAATTACAATTGCAACTATAATTGCTGTTCTAATAGTGAAAGTTTTTCTCTCGTCTATTGCATTTTTAATATCATTTGCATTTTCTGTTATAGTAATAAAACCAATATTTTTACCATCAATGATAATATTTTTTATTGTGGTTAACAAAAATTGGTTATAGTTTTCTTGAACAAAAGTATATGGCCTTCCATAATCTTTGGATTTAGAATAATTTAGCAAAATATCTTTAGGGGATAATTTATCTTTTTTTTTTAATTCCTTTTTAATTTTTTTTTCTTTTAAGGTTTTATCATTAATTTGATCAAGTTCGACAGCATCTAATCTTTGAGAAAAAGATCTGGGATCAAGATCTAGTGTGTCTGTATCTCCAATTAAATTAAAATTATTATCAAAAAAAATAACTCTATCTAAATTTTGAAATAAGAATCTTGTTGAAAATAAAAATTTTCTTATATCTTGATTGTTAAATTTTATCTTTAATCTATCAATATGACTTATAGTATTATTTATGATCTGAATATGGTTTGCGGTTTTCTTTTTTATTAAGATAGGTTGTACATTAGTTAAATATAGAACTGTAAAAGTTCCGATAATTATAAAAAAGACAAAGTTTACAAATAAAAATTTTTTTAGAATGGATAAATTTTTTATTAAAGCATTGAACATTAACTAACATTCCATCTATATCCACTCCCGTATCTAGTCTCAATTGCGGAAAAGTTTTCATCAATTTTTTTAAATTTTTTTCTAATCCTTTTAACATGGCTGTCTATAGTTCTATCCTCAATATCTGTATCTTCTCTGTAAGCTATATCCATTAACTGAGATCTTTCTTTAATAATACCTGGTCTTTTAGCAAGTTCTTGTACTATTAAAAATTCTGTAGTTGTTAATTTATCAGGTAATTGTTTACCTGCCCATTCACATTCTAATTGTGAAGGATCTAATTTTAATTTTCCATGAGAAATAATATTTTTACTATCTTCAATACTACTAATATTTTTTTTTCTTAGCTGCACCCTTATTCTTTCAATCAAAACTTTTATTGAAAAGCCTCCAGATTTTTTAATAAAATCATCCGCTCCAAGTTTAAGACCTAATAATTCATCTACTTCTTCATCCTTTGAAGTTAGAAATATGACTGGTAAAGAACTTTTTTTTCTAAGTTTTTTTAAAAGTTCCTCGCCATCCATTTTTGGCATTTTAATATCTACTATTGCTAAATCTGGAGGTGTTCTTGTAAGGCCAATAAGCGCACTTTCTCCATCTAGATAAGTTTGAACATTATAGCCCTCTTTCTCAAGAGCTATACTTATGCTTGTAAGAATATTTCTATCATCATCTATAAGCGCTATAGTTTGTTTCATAAGGCCTATATAAAAATACTAAATTGTTTTAATTTGGGCAACATATCATTATTAATGAAGTATACCCCAATTATCACCTGTATTTATATCAACTGTTAGAGGAGTTGTGAAGGAATGCAAATCACTATCTTTTACACTAATCATTTCATCCTGAATAATTTTACATAAATTTTTTACTTCATTATTTGGAACTTCAAAAATTAGTTCATCGTGAATTTGTAACAACATCCTAATTTTATTATCCTTAATTTTTTTATTTAATCTGATCATCGCTAGCCTCATAATTTCAGCCGCGGATCCTTGAATTGGAGCATTAATTGCAGCTCTTTCTTGAAAATTTCTAACGTTATAATTTTTATCATTAATTCCAGAAATATATGATCTTCTTCCAAAAATATTATTTACATAACCTGCTTTTCTGCAAAATTTTATTGTACTATTCATATATTCTTTGATTTCAGGAAACTTTAAAAAATAAGATTTTAAAAAACTCTCAGCTTCATTATTTGAAACCATAATTTGTTTTGCTAAACCATATTGTGAAATGCCATATATAATTCCAAAATTAATTGCTTTTGCTTTCCTTCTTGTATCTTGGTCAACCTTATTGATATCAATATTGAAAACTTGGCTAGCAGTTAAAGAATGAATATCTTCATCGTTTTTAAAAGCTTTTTTTAACTCTTTTACATCAGCAAGATCAGCTAAAATTCTCATCTCTATTTGATTATAATCCGCAGAAATAAGCGTATATCCTTTTTCAGCAATAAAAGCTTTTCTAATCTCTTTACCGTCTTCTGATTTTATAGGAATATTTTGCAAGTTTGGGTCACTTGAAGCTAACCTTCCCGTAGTTGTTGCTGCTAATAAAAAGGAGGTGTGAACCCTTTTTGTTTTGTCATTGATGTGCTCCCTTAAAGAGTCAGTATAAGTATTTTTTAATTTTGAAACCTGTCTCCAATCTAATATTAATTTTGGAAATTTATGTCCTTTAAAAGATAAATCTTCAAGAACACTAGCACTTGTAGCAAAACTACCTTTTTTCGTTCTTTTTAAAACAGCAATTTTTAAATCATTGTAAATTATTTCACCAAGTTGCTTAGGTGAACCAATATTAAATTCTTTGTTTGCAATTTTATATATATCATTTTCTAATTTTCTGATTTTTTTATCAAATTTTTTCGATAAATTTTCTAAAAAAAGACTATCGACTTTAATTCCATTAATTTCCATTTCAGCTAAAATTTTAATTAAAGGTTTTTCAAATAGTTCATAAATATTTATGAGTTTTTCTAATTTCAAATTTTTTTGAAAAATTTTAAATAGCCTATAAGTAATATCTGCATCTTCGGCCGCATAATTCATGGCTTTATTAACCTCAACCTCACTAAAATTTATTTCCTTTTTTCCTGAGCCTACAATATCTTTAAAAGCAATTGGCTTATGATTTAAATGAATTTCAGAAAGAGTATCCATGTTATGTCTATTTTTACCAGCATCAAGAACATAGGACATTAGCATTGTATCCTCCATCGAGTTCATTTCAATGCCTTGATACCGTAAAATAACAAAATCAAATTTTATATTTTGACCTATTTTTTTTATGCTCTTATCTTCTAATATTGGTTTTAATTTTTTGATAATTTTTTCTTTATTTAAACATTTAGCATTTTTATGTCCAAGCGGCATATAACATGCTTTGCCAATTTTTGTACTTAAAGAAATCCCAACTAAACTTGCTATATGTGGGTCTAAGGATGTGGTTTCAGTGTCTATTGCAATTTCTCCACTTTCCTCAGCCTCTTTTAACCATCCATCAATTTCATCCTCATTTTTAATTAAATGATAATTTTTTGAGTTTATTGATAACTTTTTTTCTAATATATTAGAATTCTTGTTATTTTTTGAAATATCAGGCTCTCCATGAGAAGATATTACTGAACTAAGAAGACGGTTAAATTCCATTTCCCTTAGAAATTTATATAGTTTGTCTTTATCGATTATTTTAAATTTAAACTCTTCAATTTTGTTTTTTATTGGTACTTTTTTTTCAAGTGTAACTAATTTTTTACTTATTAAAGCCTTATCTTTGTTTGCAATAATTGTTTCTCGTCTTTTATTTTGTTTAATTTCATGGGCTTTGTCTAACAACTTTTCTAAAGTTCCATAATGATTAATTAGCTCAGCAGCTGTCTTAACTCCTATTCCGGGTACACCAGGTACATTATCGCTAGAATCTCCAGCAAGTGACTGGACATCGATTACTTTACTCGCATCAACACCAAATTTATCTAATACATCCTTGTCACTAATAAACTTATTTTTCATTGGATCGTATATGCGTACATCTTTTTTATAAAGTTGCATGAGATCTTTATCTGATGAAACAATTGTTACTTTTGCGCCCTTCTTTAGAATTTGATCTGTATAGGTTGCAATAAGATCGTCAGCTTCATAATTAATTAATTCAATACATGGTAAATTAAAAGCAACTACAGATTTTCTTATATATTCAAATTGAGGAATTAAATCTTCTGGTGCGTCAGATCTATTTGCTTTGTAGTCAGAATATATTTCATTTCTAAAATTTTTTCTTGCGGAGTCAAAAATTACCGCAAAATGAGTTGGTTTTTGTAAATTATCTTTAGAGTTAGAATCTTCAATTAACTTAAATAGCATATTGCAAAAACCACTCACAGCACCAACTGGAAGGCCATCACTCTTCCTTGTTAATGGTGGTAAAGCATAATATGCTCTAAAAATATAGCCTGAGCCATCTATCAAGTAAAAATGATCACTTTTTTTTATTTTATCCATTTGTATAATATTATCTTAAATGCAACGAATGTTGTATGAGTATAAATCTCTATGAATAAAAAAAGTGTACTTTCAATTAAAAATTTAAATAAAATTTATTCCATAAACTCAAGCAAAAGCCCAGATAGTGTACAGGCTTTAAAAAATTTAAACTTAGACGTGAAAGAAGGTGAGATATTTGGATTGTTAGGTCCTAACGGTGCTGGAAAAACTACTTTTATAAATATTTTATCAGGAACGGTAATCAAAAGTTCTGGAGAAGTTAATGTTTGGGGTTTTGATTTAGATAAAAATCCAAGACAAGTTAGAGCATCTATAGGTATAGTTCCCCAAGAAGTTAATTTAGATCCCTTTTTCAGTCCTAGAAAACTTTTAGAACTTCAAGCTGGAATGTATGGTGTAAAAAAGAAAGATAGAATAACTGATACTGTGCTAAAGCTTGTTTCGCTAGAAAAAGAAGCAAATAGCTATGCAAGAAGCCTATCTGGAGGAATGAAAAGAAGATTATTAATGGCAAAAGCGTTAGTTCACCAGCCACCAATAATATTTCTAGATGAGCCAACTGCTGGTGTAGATGTTAATCTTAGAAGAAATCTTTGGGATAGTGTAAAACTTCTTAATAAGTTAGGTGTTACAATAATACTAACAACTCATTATCTTCAAGAAGCTGAAGAAATGTGTGATAGAATAGGAATCCTAAGCAAAGGTAGTTTAGTTGCTTTAGATAGTACTAAAAATCTCATTAATAGAATCAAAACAAAAAAAGTTACTTTTAAAATCAACTCTCCAATTGATTTTAAGAATATTACTCTTAAGTCCTTAAAAATATTATATAATAATGAAAATGAAATATGCGTCTCATACGATAAAAATGCATTTACTATGAGTGAATTAATTGAGGTATTTAACAAAAAAAATATTAAAATAATCGATATTTCTAGTGATGATGGAGATTTAGAAGATGTGTTTATTAACATAACAAAAAACTAGATTAAAATTATTAAAATAGTAAAATAGATTTATGGAAATTATTAAAGCAGTACCAAATCAAAAAATAATAAAAAATTTATTAATAATTTTTTTAAGCTCCTTACTAATTACAATCTCAGCTAAAATAAAAATACCTTTTTACCCTGTGCCAATGACAATGCAAACTTTTGTAGTAATATTAGTAGGTATTACTTTTGGTTGGAAAATTGGAGTAGCTACAATTTCTTTATACCTATTTGAAGGTATAATTGGTTTGCCAGTGTTTGCTGGCACCCCGGAAAAAGGTGCTGGGTTTAGCTATTTTGTTGGTCCAACTATGGGATACTTAGTAGGATTTATATTTGCAACTTTTGTCGCTGGTTATTTAAATTTTAATACTAATATTTTCTTTATTTTTTTAAAGTTGATATTTTCTGTTTCAATAATTTATATTTTAGGAGTCTCATGGTTAGGAAATCTGATAGGTTGGGATAAACCAGTTCTTGAACTTGGCCTTAAACCGTTTCTTTATGCTGAATTATTTAAAATTTTGTTGTTAACAATTTTAACAAAAAAACTTATTACTCTTAGAAAATTTATCTAGGTGACCTTTTAGAAAGTATTCTTTGAAGAGTTCTACGATGCATTTTAAGACGTCTTGCAGTTTCAGAAACATTTCTATTACAAAGTTCAAATACTCTGTGTATATGTTCCCACTTAACTCTATCTGCAGACATCGGATTTTCAGGTGGTTGTGGTTTTTTGTTAGGGTCAGCCAGAAGTGCTTTTTCCACATCATCTGCATCAGCAGGTTTAGCTAAATAATCAATTGCACCCTCTTTAATTGCTGCAACAGCTGTAGGAATATTGCCATACCCTGTAAGCATCACGATTCGGCTGTTAATTTTTAATTTTTGAATCTCCTTTACAACTTCTAAGCCATTACCATCACCTAATCTTAAATCAACAACTGCAAAAGCTGGTTTATTTGTTTTGAGAGTTTCCAGGGCATTTTTTACACTCTCAGCTTGTGAAACCAAAAATCCTTTTTTTTCCATAGCTCTGGATAACCTTTCTCTAAAAGGATTATCATCATCTACAACAAGTAATGATTTATCCTCAAAATTACTTGTTTTATCTATGCTTTTTGATGCATCAGTCATACCACTCATATGGCTGTTAATTTCTAAAATTCAATACTTATTTAGTCCTTTACTTTAAGGTTTTTTTGGCTTAATTGGTCGCGGATATAAAGTTTTTTAGTAATTCTAAAAATCTTTTTTTTTGTTAAATTTTTTTGGGGGCATATGAAATGCAAAAATTTAAAAGTGTTGACGAGCTTGTAAGTCGACTAAAACCGGAAGAACCTTTTTATTGTATCAGAAAAAAATCGATACAAATAGCATCAAAAACTTTCCAAAATAAATTTCCTGGAAAAATACTTTATGCAGTTAAGACTAACCCTCATCCCGAGGTATTAAAAACTATTTTAGAAAGTGGAATAGATAATTTTGATGTCGCTTCAATAAAAGAAATTCAAGATATCAAAAAGATTAGCACTAAAGCAAAATGTTCTTTTATGCATACTATTAAAAGTAGAGAAAGTATAAGAACTGCGTATTTTAAGTTTAATGTTAAAGCTTTTGCTTTAGATACAAAGGAAGAATTAATCAAAATAATAGAATCTACTAATAATGCTAAAGATCTGGAATTATTTCTCAGAATTTCGGTATCAAACGAACATGCTGAAATAGATTTATCAAAAAAATTTGGAGCTTTAAATTCTGAAGCAGTTGGTTTATTTAGATTAACAAAACAGTATGCAAATAAAATTGGTTTAAGTTTTCATGTTGGTTCACAATGTATGCACCCAATATCATATACAAAAGGAATTGCAGAAATTGGTAATATAATTAAGAAAACGAAAATTGTACCTGATTATATAAACGTTGGAGGGGGATTTCCTACTATATATCCTGATTTGGTTCCACAATCATTAGATAAATACTTTGAAGAAATTAAAAGTAGCTTAGAAAATTTGAAATTAAAGAAACTTCCTGAAATTATTTGTGAACCCGGAAGAGCAATTGTTGCTGAGAGTGGATCTACAATAGTAAGAGTTAATTTAAGAAAAAAACAAAAACTGTATATTAATGACGGAACTTACGGAACTCTTTTTGATGCAGGAGTTCCAAATATAGTTTACCCTGCTCGTCTTATTACAAATGGGAGAGTTATATCTAAAAAATTAACTTCATTCGATTTTTATGGACCAACTTGTGATAGTATGGACTATATGAAAGGACCTTTTATACTTCCTAATAATATTAAAGAGAATGATTATATCGAGCTAGGACAACTCGGAGCTTACGGCTTAACTTTTAGAACTCAATTTAATGGTTTCTATTCAGATAATATTTTTGAGGTAGAAGATAAACCGATAATGAGCATGTACGATCAAAAGGCCAGTGAAGCATTTCTTGTGGCTTAATGTCTGAAAAAAAAAATATAGGTCATAATAGTAAAAAAGACTTTCTTAAAAAAGCCGTTGAGCATATAGACATAACTTCATTTGACTCAAGAAAAATAATTTCTTCTATGGAAAAAATGTCGTTTGTTTCAAGAGAAACCGCAAACGCAGCAAATATTTATAATGAGATGTTAAAAGATAAAGATTGTACAATTTTTTTAACATTAGCTGGATCAACATCTGCTGCCGGATGTATGAATATTTACAAAGATTTAGTTAAATATAATATGGTAGATGCAATAGTTGCAACTGGAGCATCTATAATTGATATGGATTTTTTTGAAGCAATGGGATTTAAACATTACCAAGGTTCTCAATTTCAAGATGATAAAGAGTTACGAAAAAATTACATTGATAGAATATATGATACTTATATTGACGAAGATGAGTTGCAGATATGTGATAAGAAAATATGCGAAATTGCTGATAATCTAGAGCCGAGAAGTTATACATCGAGAGAATTTATTAAAGAAATAGGAAAGTTTTTAAAAAAAAATTCAAAGAAAAAGGAGTCTTTGATTGAAATTGCCTATGACAATAATGTTCCAATATTTTGTCCTGCATTTACAGACTCCAGCGCTGGGTTTGGACTAGTTATTCATCAAGAAAAAAATCCTAAAAAACATTTAACCATTGATTCTGTTAGAGACTTTAGAGAATTGACTGAAATAAAAATAAAATCCAAAGGCTCTGGTTTATTTATGATTGGCGGAGGGGTTCCAAAAAATTTTATTCAAGATACAGTAATATGTGCTGAGCTTTTAGGAAAAGAGGTAGATATGCATAAATATGCAATTCAAATTACTGTGGCGGACTCAAGAGATGGGGCGTGTAGTAGCTCTACATTAAAAGAGGCAAGTTCATGGGGAAAAGTTGATATAACAAAAGAGCAAATGGTCTTTGCAGAGGCCACAAGTGTTTTACCATTAATTGCAAGTGATGCTTATCATAAAGGTTATTGGAAAAACAGAAGTCGTAAAAATTTTTCAAAATTATTTGGGTAAGAATTGAATTATTTATCAAACAAGAATGGTTTTTTAGGTGTTGATAATAAATTTAGTTTTAAAGAAAAAGTTCTTGTTATTCCCTTCGGATTAGAAAAAACAGTTAGTTATGGCGGTGGAACTAGAAATGGACCAAAAGAAATTATTAAGGCGTCACATCAAGTTGAATTATACGATGAAGAATTGAATTGTGAACCATATAAAGAAATTGGCATCAAAACTTTGAAACCTTTTAAAATTGACAAAAATATTAAAAAAGCATTAAAAAAAATTTCAAAAATAAATGAAAAAATACTAGAAAAAAATTTATTTCCCCTCACTCTTGGTGGTGAACACTCTATTACGCCAGGATGCATTATTCCATTTACTAAAAAATATAAAAATATTTGTTTATTACATTTTGATGCACATGCTGACCTAAGAGAAAGTTATAATGGTGAAAAGTTTTCTCACGCATCGGCAATTAAAAGATGTTTAGATTATAAAAATGTATCTTTAATCTCTTTTGGAATTAGAAATATTTCAAAGAGTGAAATACCATTCTTAAAAAAAAATAGATCAAGAATCAGTATTTTTTGGGCAAAAGATAAACCAAAATGGAATTTAAATAAATTTAAGAAATTGATAAAAAATAAAAATGTTTATTTAACGTTTGATGTTGATGGTTTTGACTCAAGTATAATGCCAGCAACAGGAACACCTGAACCTGGAGGTTTGTTCTGGGATGAAACGTTAAATATTATAAAAATTGCCTCTAAAAACTCCAATATTGTTGGCGCAGATATTAATGAACTTGCCCCGATAAAAGGATTTAATTCTTATAATTTTTTAGTAGCAAAGTTAGCTTATAAAATTTTATCTTATAAATTTTTAGCTAAATAGCTTTAAGAGTGCCTATAGCCATTCTAAATGGTATTAACATCAACAAAGCTATAAATAATTTTACCATTAAATCACCTAGTGATAATGTTACCCAAGGCACACCTGTTCCATAAAAGGAAATAGAAAAAAATAAAGAAGTATCTACAATTGAAGCTATCACAGAAGATGTCAAAGGAGCTATATACCATTTTTTTTTTCTTAATTTATCAAATATTTGTACATCAAGAAGTTGAGCAGAGAGAAAGGCTATCCCTGAACCAAAAGCAATCCTAATTGAAATTAAATCGGAAAAATTTGTTGAAAAAATAATTGTAAAAAATATTCCAATGAAAAACCCTACATATACAATTTTTCTAGCTATAATTTTCCCATAAGTTCTATTTGCTAGATCTGTAATTAAAAATGCAATTGGATAACTGAGGGCCCCATATGTTAATATCTCTTGTAAATTATAAAATCTTATTGGAAATTGAACTAAAAAGTTCGAAGATAAAACTACAACTCCCATTGAAAATGAGAGCAAATAGAAAAGTTTATTCATTAAGCAGATTTTACTAAAAGACTTCTTTTAATCTTTTTAAGTCTCGGAGATAGATTCTTATTTTTTGCAGTTTTAAGAAAAAGGTCGAAAGTACCCTTTTTATCTACAGATCTTACACCAGCATTAGAAACAGTAAGTTTTAAATTTCTTTTTAGAATTTCACTTCTAAAATTTACTTTTTTTAAATTAGGAAGAAATCTTCTTTTTGTCTTATTATTTGCATGGCTTACTTTGTGACCCTTAAGAGGATTTTTTCCAGTTAATTCACATTTTTTTGCCATAATAGAAAAAGATATATAATCTGGGATTATAATTACGTCAAGTTTATTTAATCAATTTAAATTCTTACCAATTATTTCTCTGAAATTTTTGACCTTTTTTTCAATTAATATTTGTTTAAGCTCTTTTTTAATTTTCAAAATAATACTTGGGCCTTGGTAAACCATTCCTGTATATAATTGTAAATAACTAGAGCCTGCTACAAGTTTTTCATAAGCACTTTTGCCTGAGTCAACGCCTCCAACCCCAATAATGTCAATTTTGCCATTTAAAATATTATAAAATTTTTTAATAAGTAAATTTGATTTTTTTTCTAATGGTTTTCCTGATAATCCTCCTTTTTGATGTCTAGAGTTGCTTATCAAATTATTTCTACCACGATCAGTTGTGTTTGATATTATTACTGCCTTTATATTATGCTCAATCAATATTGAGGAAATTTTTCCTACCTGAGTTTCTTCTATATCAGGAGAAATTTTTACAACAATAGGTATTCTGGAATTAAGTTTTTCTTTTTCATTTGATATCGTTGTCATAAGTTTATCAAACTTACCTTTATCATGAAAATCTCTAAGATTTTCTGTATTTGGAGAGGAAATATTTATTGTTATATAATCAGCTAAATCGTGAAATTTTTTTAATCCAAGCACATAATCATTTAATCTATCTGTACTATCTTTATTTGGTCCTAGATTTACCCCTAATAAACCTTTTGGTTTATTCGATTGAATTCTTAAACTTATATTCTCCGCTCCTAAATTATTAAATCCTAATCTGTTTATTAAAGCTTGATCTTCAACTAATCTAAAGACTCTAGGTTTTGGATTTCCATATTGCTTAAGAGGTGTTACAGTGCCTACTTCAACAAATCCAAAGCCTAGGTTAAATATAGAATTATATACTTCAGCATTTTTATCAAAACCTGCAGCTAAACCAATTGGGTTATCAATTTTTTTTCCAAATAATTCAGTTTCAAACATAGGATTTTTTTTATCTTCATCAAAGATGTTTGGTGCAATATTTAATTTAAGAGATTTGATAGCTAAATTATGAGCTGTTTCAGGATCTATTTTAAAAATTAAATTTCTAATTTTAGAGTACATTATTTTAACTTATCTTTAATAAGTTGCTTTGTTTCCTTTACACCAAAAAAGCTTATAAAAAATCCTAACCTTGGTCCATTCTCATCTCCAAAAACCACTTCATAAATAAGCTTGAACCATTCTCTTAACTTTTCCTTATATCCATTATCTTTACCTGTGGAATAGATTAAAGTTTGTATATCTTCTGGAGACATATCATCGTTACATTCATCAAGTGTTAAAATTAAGGCTTGTATAGCTTTTTTTTCATTTTCATTAGGTTTTTTGTATTTTTTTTTTAATTTTATAACTTCATTAAAATATTTTATTGCATATTCAATTAAATTATCAAATATTGGAAACTCATTTTCTGTAATACTTTTTTTATATTTTTTAACAAATTTCCATAAAAGCTCTTTTGAGTCAGCATTACTTGCTTCAACTAAGTTTAAAAGCATCGAAAAAGACATGATCAAATCTTCTTTGGGAATTTTTCCATTATGAACATGCCAGGCTGGATTTAATAAAATTTGTAATTCATTTTGAGATTTACTTTTTTGGATAAAATCTAAATATTCATCGACTGCTTTAGGTACAATTTCTTTATATAATTTTTTTGCTCTTTTTGGATTTTGGTACATAAATAAAGATAGACTCTCAGGAGATGCATATTCCAACCACTGCTCTATTGTAATTCCATTTCCTTTTGATTTAGATATCTTTTCCCCTTTTTCATCGAGAAACAATTCATAAGCAAAACCTGATGGATTATTTTTCCCAAGTAATTTTATTATTTTCGAGGATAAAATTGCACTTTCAATAAGATCTTTTCCATACATTTCAAAATCTACATCAAGCGCATACCATCTCATTGCCCAATCTACTTTCCATTGGAGCTTGCACTTGCCATCTAAAATACTTACCTCAAGTTTTTTGCCATTGTTATCAAATAATATTTTAGATTTTTCCTTAAAAATCTCTAAAACTGGTATTTCTAAAACAATTCCACTTTCTGGACATATTGGCAAAAACGGGCTGTAAGTTTTTTGACGCTCCTTACCCAAAGTTGGTAAAATAATATTCATTATTTCTTGGTAATTTTCTAAAATTTTTTGAAGGCTTGAGTTAAAAAAACCTGACGTATATAAATTGGTAGAACTTTTAAAATTATATTTAAACTTGAATCTATCTAAAAATTTCTTCAACATCTCGTTATTATGATCTCCAAAACTTTTATATTTTTTAAAAGGGTCTGGGATTGATGTTAAAGGTTTATGTAAATTTTGGTTCAATAAATTTTTATCTGGTACATTGTCCGGTACTTTTCTTAATCCATCCATATCATCTGAAAAGGTAACTATTTCTTTTGGAATATCCGTAAGATAATTTAGAGCATTAACAACCATACTTGTTCTTACTACCTCTCCAAAAGTTCCAATGTGCGGAAGTCCACTTGGTCCATATCCAGTCTGCAAAATAATTTTGTTTTTTTTTTCTATAATTTTTTTTCTTTCACGTAAAATTTTTTTTGCCTCAACAAAAGGCCAAGCGTTTGTCTTATCTAAATTATTTTTCTCAATCACAATTTTTTACAATATATCTTATTTTTTGGCGTATTTATTTATTCTTATAGAGTTGAAATTTATTTTCCATAAAATAATGTTCTTTAAAAATGCCTAATTATAAAACTGTTTTTTTCACATTAGGAGTGCTTCAAATTATTCTTGGAATTTCTATGATAATTCCAATTATTTTTCAGATAGTATTTAATGAATTGGATTCTTCTTTTATTGGAGCGGGTATAATTACTGTGGTATTCGGTATTTTATTCTTTTTATCAAATATGGATCATCAAAAAAAATTAAACTTACAACAAGCTTTTTTATTAACTGCTTTATCTTGGCTTAGTATAGCAATATTTGGTTCTCTACCATTTATTTTTTCTTCATTAGAACTTAGTATCACAGATGCTTTTTTTGAGAGTATGTCAGGAATTACAACGACTGGCTCTACAATTATAACAAACTTAAATGAAAGTCCTAAAGGTATACTTATATGGAGAGCAATTTTACAATGGCTAGGTGGCATTGGCATCATTGTCATGGCAATAACTTTAATGCCCATAATGAATGTAGGTGGCATGCAGCTATTTAAAATTTCGAGTAACGATGCATCTGAAAAAATATTACCTAAATCAAAAGAAATATCATTAAGACTAATTATAATTTATTTTATTTTAACTTTTTTATGTGCATGTTTTTATAAATTCTTTGGAATGAATTTTTTTGATAGTCTAACACATTCAATGACCACAATTGCTACAGGTGGTTTTTCAAACTATAATGAGTCAATAGGATATTTTAATAATGCAAGCATTGAAATAACTGCAATATTATTTATTATATTGGGTAGCATACCTTTCATATCTTATATTCAATTCTTAAGTGGTAATAAAAAAATTTTCATCCATGACACGCAAATAAGAACCTTTTTAAAAATAATTTTAGTTTCAATTCTTATAATTTCAATTTATCTAATTTTTAAACATGAAACAATTTCATTTAAGATCTTTAGGCAAATTTCTTTCAATGTAGTTTCTATTTTAACAGGCACAGGTTATGTAACTCACCAGTTTGATAGTTGGGGAAGTTTTCCTCTTATTTTTTTTCTTATATTAATGTTCATAGGTGGTTGTGCTGGATCAACTGCATGTGGAATAAAAATATTTAGAATTCAAATATTATATACTTTTTTAAAAAATCAATTAAAAAAAATAATTTATCCTAGGGGAGTTTTTATAATTAAATACGATAATAATAATTTAGATGACAAATTTATGTCATCTATAATATCGTTTATTTATTTATATATAACAATTTTTTTTATTATTACTGCCTTTTTGTCTTTAAGTGGTTTAGATTTTATTACCTCGATTTCTGCTGCTGCAACTTCTATTTCAAATGTAGGACCTGGCTTAGGTAATATTATTGGTCCTAACGGAAATTTTTCGTTATTACCAGACGTATCAAAATGGATATTAAGTATAGCGATGATTTTGGGTAGGTTAGAATTGTTTGCAATACTAGTTTTATTCCTACCTTCTTTTTGGAGAACTTAAATTGAAAAATAAACAAATATCTATATTTCTTGAAAAAAAAGTTTTTAAACTTTTATTTCTTGGATTTTCGTCAGGTCTTCCAATTCTTTTAGTATTTTCAACATTGTCTATTTGGTTGCATAAAGCGGGTATTGATAGGAGCACAGTAACATTATTTAGTTGGGCAGGATTTGCTTATGCCTTTAAATATTTATGGTCACCACTTGTTGATAATTTTAAAATTTCGTATTTTCAAAAATTTGGACACCGTAGAAGTTGGTTACTTTTTTCACAAATAATGATATTCCTAAGTTTATTAGCAACTTCATTGACAGATCCAGCAAAAAATATTTATTTAACAGCGTTCACTATTACTTTCTTAGCAATTTTTAGCGCAACGCAAGATATAGTAATCGATGCGTACAGAATAGAAAGTGCACCACAAAGTTATCAGGGTCCATTGTCTTCTATGTATATCGCTGGTTATAGATTAGCGATGTTAGTTGGTGGTGCAGGTAGTTTATGGCTTGCATCTTATCTTGGTGTTGAAAACTATAAACAATCTGTTTGGATGATAGTTTATATTTCAATGGCAGCTTTGATGTTTGTTGGAATTTTAACAACTATATTATCAAGCGAACCAAAAGTGAAAAGAACTTATACATCTAAAATTACACAACATACAAGATTTTTGCTAGTTATATTATTTTCAATAATTAGCTTTATATTTTTTTATTCTTTTTTAGATAATCCTTTCAGTTCCGAAGATATTTTTAAAAAATTTTTATTTGCAGCTATCAGGATTTGTTTATGTTTTTTATTAATGGCTTTTATAATAATATTATTTATAAAAATAAAATTTTTGTCAAAAAGTAATTTTGAAAAAATATATTTAAATCCAATAAGTAATTTTATAAAAAGATATGGCAAGTTTGCTATTTCAATATTAATTTTAATAGGTTTATACCGTATCGCAGATGTTGTTATGGGCGTGGTAGCAAACATATTTTACCTAGAAAAAGGTTTTGATGTAAAAGAAATTGCAACTTATTCTAAATTTTTTGGAGTATTTGCAACAATACTTGGTGGTTTAGTAGGTGGTTTTTTTGCTTTAAGGTTTGGGACAATGAAAGCACTTTTTTTAGGAGCATTGATCGCAGCCTCAAGTAATTTATTATTTGCATGGCTAGCTGTATCAGAAGCTAATATTTCTTTTTTGATTGCTGTAATTACTGCTGATAATATATCAAGTGGATTTGCAGGTGCTGCTTTCGTAGTTTACTTATCTGGCTTGACCTCTATCAGATTCACCGCAACCCAATATGCACTTTTTAGCTCTTTAATGCTATTTATTCCTAAGTTTATTGCGGGTTATTCTGGTAGTTGGGTAGACGTTATTGGTTATGCAAATTTCTTTTGTGTAACCGCTTTACTTGGTTTACCTGTTTTACTATTAATCATTTGGCTGGCAAAAGTTGCTCCAATAAAAAATTGAAAATGATAAATACTAATATAGTTTTAAATGTTTATAAGGAAAAATCTTCTAAATCTCCTTTGTCAACTCAGCTTCTTTATGGGGATAAATTTAAAATTATAAAGAAGTATGGAAAATTTTTAAAAATAAGAACAACATATGATAATTATACCGGTTATATAAAAAGTAAAAAGTTTAAAGAAAACTTTAATCCTACTCATAAAATTTCAAGTTTATCTGCTTATCTATATTCTAGACCCAATAAGAAATTTAAACTTAGAAAAAAGATAAGTTTTTGTTCATATATAAAAATAAATAAAATAAAAAAAAATTTCCTAAATTTTGATAAATACTGGATAAGTAAAAAAGATGTTTTGCCAATAAAAAAGAAAGATTTATTGTTTTCGAAAATAAAAATGTTTAAAAATATTAAGTATAAATGGGGTGGCAACAGTTTTAAGGGAATAGATTGCTCTGCCCTTGTTCAAATATTTTATAAATTTAATAACAAATTTTGTCCTAGAGATACTAAAGATCAGATTAAGTATTTTAAAAAAAATGTTAAAATAAATAAAATAAAAAAAAATAATCTTATTTTTTGGAAAGGACATGTGGCAGTTTGTATTTCTAAAAAAAATTTAATTCATGCCTATGGGCCAAAAAAAAAAGTTATAATAATGAATACAAATAAAACAATTAAAGAAATAGAAGAAAAGTCAAATCTTAAAGTAAAATATATAAAAAATGAATCAAACTGAATATAAAAAAAAGGAAATAGAAAAAATAATAAATCTTATTAATGTTAAAAAATACAATGATGTAATCTCAAAAGCGAGAGTACTAATAAAAAAATTTCCTCATGACTATATATTTTATAATGCTTTAGGAATGGCCTTAATGAATGTTGGGCAATATGATGAATCTCTTGAAGTGCTTAGTAAAGCAATCAGACTTGATGAAAACAATATACACATTTTAAACAATCTTGGACTTGTTAACGGCTATCTAGCGAATTACAAAAAAGCAAATGAATATTATGATAGGGCTTTAAAAATTAAACCTAATTTTTTAAATGCTTTAATTAATTTATCGCAACTAAAAGAAAAACTAAATCTAAACAATGAAGCAATAGAAATTTTAAAGATTGCCTTAAAACATTATCCTGAGGATTATTTTTTGCACTATGTAGTAGCAACAATATATCAATTCATAGGTGACTTTAAAAATAGCCATCTTCATTTTGAAAAATCATTGAGTATTAATCCAAATGCTACAGAAATTTATAGACTAATGAGTATGACAAAGAAATTTAAAGAAAACGATAAAGATTTTGAAATATATAAAACTAAATTAAAGGATAAAAATCTTAATGAGGTTAAAAAAATGCATCTTTATTTTGCTTTAGGTAAAGCTTTTGATGACATAAAAGATTTTAATAATTCTTTTTCAAATTACAAAAAAGCAAATGATATAAAAGATAAATTACTTAAATATAATTTTAAAACCGAAAACCAAACCTTTTCAAATTTAAAAAAAAATTTTGAAAAAAAATCAAATAATATATCCTTGGATATAAATTATGATAAAAAGATAATTTTTATAATTGGCATGCCGAGATCTGGAACTTCTTTGATCGAACAAGTATTATCTGCACATGAAGAAGTTGTTGGAGCTGGAGAGCTTACTTTTTTAACAGAATCTATTTATAAGGAATTTTTTATAAGTTCTAATGAGTTTGATTCTAGTTCTATCTCTTTAGAGAAACTGAAAAGGATTCAGAAATTTTATATTGATAAAATTAATGAGTTTGATTATTCAGAAAAATATATAGTTGACAAAGCTCCACTTAATTTTAAATGGGCTGGTTTTATAAAAAAAATATTTCCGAATTCTTATATTATTAATTGTAATAGAGATCCTATGGATATTTGCTGGTCAAACTATAAGCAAAATTATTCGTCCTCAAACCTTGCATTTGCTTATAATTTAAAAAACCTTGCTCAATATTACAATCTATACAGTGAATATATGAATTTTTGGCAGAAAGTTTTGGGTGAAAAAAATTTACTTAATATAAAATATGAAACCTTTACAGAAAATTTTGAGGAGGGTGTTAAAAAATTACTAAGTTTCTGTGATCTAAATTGGAGCTTAAAGTGTGTTGAATTTTATAAAAATAAAAATTCTGTATCTACAGCTAGCTTAGCTCAAGTAAGACAACCAATTTACAAAACATCAGTCGCATCTTGGAAAAACTATTCCCAATATCTTGGAGATTTAAAAAGCTCTATTAAAAAATAATTATCTTCCAAAGTCTGGTTTATTTATATCTTGTTTTAACTCTATAATTTTTTTTCTTACTTTTTTTGTGTTAGTTAATTTTTTAATTATTTGTTTATTTTTTTTTAAATTTATATCATTTTTAAAAGATTTAAGATTTTTAATAAATAAGTTAATAGCTAAAGTCATATTTTTTCTATTATTAAAAAAAATATCTCTCCACATAATTTCATTGCTCGCCGCTATTCGAGAAAAGTCTCTTAGTCCCCCAGCGCTAAATTTGACTAAATTATATTTTTTTTGTTTTTCAAAATCTGTAGCTGTTTTAACTAAATTGTAAGCAATTAAGTGAGGTAAATGGCTAGTAATTGAAAAAATTATATCATGCTGCTTAGAATTCATAAAAATTACTTTTGATCCTATCTTTTGCCAGAATTTTCTGAGTTTTGACAATCTATATTTATCAACTCTATCCTCTTTAATTAAAACACACCATTTATTTTTAAAAAGATCTTTATTACCAAATTTTGGCCCACTCACCTCAGATCCAGTTATTGGATGAGAAGGTATCCAAGTAGTATTTTTTTTTAATATTTTTTTTACATTTTTAAAACTTTGTTCTTTAGTTGATCCAACATCAGTAACTATCGTTTTGTTAGTAACAAACTTATTTATTTTTAAAATCACATTTGAGTATTGACTCATTGGTGTACAAAAAATTATTAGGTCAAAACTATTAGGAATGTCTTTTAAGCTACTTATAATTTTACACTTTAATTTTAATTTTTTTAATACTGATATATTTTTTTTAGATTTTTCTAAAACAACAATATTTTTAAATAATCTTTTTTGACTAACAGCTCTTAGGATAGAAGAGCCAATTAAACCACATCCAACTATAAGAATATTTTTCATCTTGATCTAAATATTTTTTTAAAATTTTTTATCACTTTATTATTAGCATCGGTATTTCCAATTGTTAATCTTAAAGCGTTTTTAATATTATAGGACTGCATGCCTCTTAGTATTATACCGTTATTTTCTAACTTCTTTTTAATATATGAAGCTGAAAATTTACAATTATTAAAATTTAATAATAAAAAATTAGCTGATACCTCATTTGTTTTGATTGAATAAGTTTCAAATATTTTTTTTAATTTTTTTGCCCAAAACAAATTGTGTATTACAGATTTTTTAATAAAATTTTTATCTTTTAACGCTGCAACAGCAGCAACTTCAGCCTTAGTGTTAACATTGAATGGAGGTTTAATTTTATACATTGCATCAATTATATTTTTAGGTCCGTAACCCCATCCGATTCTTAGTGATGCAAGACCATAAATTTTTGAGAAAGTTCTGAGTATTAAAACATTGTTTTTGTTTTTAAATAACTTTAATCCTGACTCGTAATTTTTATTTTTCATATATTCCACATATGCATCGTCAACCACAAGCAAAATGTTATTTCTAAGTTTATTCCTTAACTCAATTAATTCTTTTTTTTCTAAATATGTCCCTGTTGGATTGTTGGGATTGGCTATAAAAACTATTTTTGTTTTTTTTGATACCTTTTTTAAAATTTCATTGACGGAAATTTTAAAATTTTTTTCATTTGCGTAAATAATTTTTGCTCCAGCTATTTTTGCATAAATTCTATACATTAAAAAACTATATTGTGGGACTACAACTTCATCTTTCGGTTTTAAAAATAAAGTACAAATAATTTGAATTATCTCATCTGATCCAGCCCCACAAATAATGTTTTCAAATTTACATTTAAATTTTTTTGAAATACTAATTCTTAAACTTTTTGACTTGCTATCAGGGTAGCTAGAAATTTTTGTTTTTTTATTAATTTCTTTTTTAACCAAATTACTTACACCCAAAGCAGATTCATTCGCCGATAACTTGGTTATATTTCTAAGCCTATATAATTTCGATTTTCCAGGTTTATAGGTTTCTATTTCTATTTTTTTAAATTTTAAAAAAGACATTATAATTTTTTATATAACTATCCTTATAAATAAATTAATCAAGAATTATAGATAAATGGTTTTTTTGACAAAAAATTTGACATATTGAAAGTGATCTTGTAAAAAAAATATGCGCTGATTTATCTGAATTGCGAGCGCTTAAAAAAAACCGCTAAATAAGTTTTTTTCTCACAATTCGTCTATCAGTTAAATTATATGAATAACAAAGAAAATATTAAAAAAATTGTCATAAAAAAACCTCTTAAGTTAGATTGTGGTGAAACAATAGTTGACTACCCTTTGGCTTATGAAACTTATGGAAAGCTAAATGAAAAAAAGGACAATGCAATTTTAGCATTCCACGCTTTAACAGGAGATCAATTTGCTTCTGACATAAACCCAATAACTAAAAAGCAAGGATGGTGGTCTTATGTCATTGGTCCATCAAAGGCAATAGACACAAATAAATTTTTTGTAATTTGTGCCAATGTTATCGGAAGTTGCATGGGTTCATTTGGTCCAGGAAATATAAACCCAAAAACAAACAAAGAGTTTGGAACAGATTTTCCAGTCATAACAATTAATGACATGGTTAATGCTCAATATAACCTATTAGATTTTTTTAAAATCGATAAACTACATAGTGTGGTCGGTGGTTCAATGGGTGGAATGCAAGTGCTTCAATTTGTTGCTAATTTTCCAAACAAAACTAAAACTGCAATTCCTATCGCATGTACCGCGAGTCACTCTGCACAAAATATTGCTTTCAACGAGCTTGGCAGACAATCAATTATGGCTGATGCTAATTGGAAAAATGGAAATTACTCATATTTAAATTCTACACCAGACAAAGGTCTTGCGGTTGCAAGAATGGCAGCACATATCACTTATCTTTCAAAAAAAGGTCTGCAAGAAAAATTTGGCAGGAAGCTTCAAGAAAAAGATGACTTAAATTTTAGTTTTGATGCAGACTTTCAAATTGAGAGCTATTTAAGATATCAAGGATCAATTTTTGTAGATAGATTTGATGCAAACAGTTACTTGTATATAACGAGAGCAATGGACTATTTTGATCTTGTAAAACAATATAACGGAAATTTATCAAAGGCCTTTGAAAATTCTAAAACCAAGTTTTTTATTATTTCTTTTACTTCCGATTGGTTATATCCAACTGCAGAAAATAAAGAAATTGTAATTGCCTTAAATTCAGCAGGCGTTGAGGTGGGTTTTATAGAAATAATAAGCGATAAAGGACATGATTCATTTCTTTTAGACGTACCAGAATTTTTAAAAACTGTAAAAAATTTTTTAGAAGCTAATTATTAATAAATATGAAGAAGGAATTTCAAATAATTTCAGAATTAATTGAAAATAATACGAGAGTTCTCGATGTAGGATGCGGGGATGGAGTATTAATGAGATACTTAAAGGATCAAAAAAATGTTGATACCCGTGGCTTAGAAATTTCAAAAAATAAAGTACAAATATGTGTTTCAAAAGGACTTACAGTGATAGAAGGAAATGCTGAAGAGGATTTAAAGCAGTTTCCAAACTCTTCATTTAATTATGTTATTTTAAGCCAAACTTTGCAAGCATTTTACAATCCAGAAAAGGTTATAGACAATCTTTTGAATGTTGCAGATAAAGCTATCATTACAATTCCAAATTTTGGTTTTTGGAAAGTCAGACTGGACCTTTTAATTAAAGGAACAATGCCTATCACTAAAAACCTTCCAGACGAATGGTATAATACTCCAAATTTACATATGTGCACAATCAAAGATTTTTTTAATTTCTGCTCGAAAAAAAAAATAAAGTTATATAAATCGTTAGCTTTGTATGGTGAAAAAACATCTGAAATTAATAATTACAATTTAAATTGGAAAAATTTATCATCTGAATTAGGGATTTTTTTGATAGAAAAGTAATATGGAAGTTAAAATTATACCATGTCTTGAAGATAACTATGCATATCTTTTAATCGACAATACAAATAATACTGCCTGCATAATTGACCCGAGCGAAGCTTCACCGATAATTAATTATTTAGAAAAAAATAAAATTAAATTAAGTTTTATCTTAAATACGCATCATCATTATGATCATGTTGGAGGCAATAAAAAGTTAAAAGAAATATATGGTGCAAAAGTAATTGGTTACATAGATGACAAAAAAAGAATTCCAGGAATAGATATTATTGTCAAGAACAATCAAATTTGGAAAGAAAAAAATTTTGAAGCAAAGATTATACATATACCTGGACATACAAAAGGTCATATTTGTTTTTATTTTTTTAATGAAAAAAAAATATTTTCTGGTGATACGTTATTTTCTTTGGGATGTGGAAAAATTTTTGAAGGCACTTATGCACAAATGTTTGAATCTTTAAATTTCTTTAAAACATTACCTCAGGATACAAATATTTATTGTGGCCATGAGTATACTCTTAAAAATTCTGAATTTTGTTTAAAGCATGATCCAAATAATCCAAACCTTAAAAAAAAAATTCAGAAAATTAAAGAAAAACTAAATAAAAATTTACCAACCCTTCCAACAACAATAAAGGACGAAATTGAGTGTAACATTTTTTTAAGAACAGAAAACTTGGAAAATTTTTCAAAACTGAGAGATTTAAAGGATAATTTTTAGTTTATTAAACTTGACTAAAAAAAGTCTCAGACTATATTGCTGACTATAAATTTTTGATACACTATGTCTTACGCAGTTATAAAAACCGGTGGAAAACAATATAAAGTTAAAGCTGGAGAGATACTTAAAGTTGAAAAACTCCATGAACTTAAACCTTCATCAACAGTTAATTTTGATGAAGTCTTGGCATACGGAGATGATAGTAAAATTGAAATTGGAACACCTTTAATTAGTGGTGCTAAAGTTGAAGCCAATTTAATAAAAAATTCTAAAAATAGAACTGTTCTTATTTTTAAAAAAAGAAGAAGAAAAAATTCAAGAAGAAAAAATGGGCATAGACAGGAATATTCTTTAATTAGAATAAATAAAATTTTTTCAAAAGATGGAAAATTATTATCAGAGGCTGAAAAATTAAAAAAAATTAATGAAAAAAAAGAAATTAAAAAATCTACTCAGGAAAAAAAATAAAAGGTAATTTATGGCAACAAAAAAAGCTGGTGGATCATCAAGGAATGGACGGGATAGCGCTGGTAGAAGACTTGGTGTTAAAAAATATGGTGGTCAGTTTGTTTTGCCAGGTAATATTATCGTTAGACAAAGAGGTACGAAAATTTTTCCTGGAGAGCATGTAAAAATGGGTAAAGATCATTCAATATTTTCGTTAGTTAAGGGAAAAGTCGAATTTAAAAAAACAAAATCAGATAGAACTTTTGTTTCTGTAAAACCCAATTAATCAGTACAACCAAATTAAAAAGAGTTGTATTATGAAATTTCTAGATCAAGTAAAAATTTATATTAAAGCAGGTGATGGAGGCAATGGTTCACCAAGTTTTAGAAGAGAAAAGTTTATTGAATTCGGAGGTCCAGATGGTGGAGACGGGGGAAAGGGAGGATCCATTATTTTAAAATCGGAGAGAAATCTTAATACTTTAATCGATTATAGATACCAGCAACACCATAAGGCTGAGAGAGGAACTGATGGTGCTGGAAAAAAAAGAACAGGTCGAGGAGGTGAGGATTTGATATTAAAAGTTCCAGTAGGAACTCAAGTTTTTGAGGAGGATAATAAAACCTTAATCTTTGATTTTAAAAAACAAAATGAAAAATTTGTCGTAGCAAGTGGAGGAAAAGGAGGACTTGGAAATGTAAGATTTAAAAGTTCTACAAACAGAGCCCCAAGAAAATTTACAAAAGGTAAAAAAGGGGAAGAGTTTGTAATTTGGTTGCAGCTTAAAACAATTGCAGATATCGGAATTATCGGTTTGCCGAACGCTGGTAAATCAAGTTTATTATCAGCAATAACGGGCGCAACACCAAAAATAGCAAATTATAAGTTTACTACTTTAAATCCAAATTTAGGAGTTGCTATATATGATGATAAAGAAATAGTTATCGCTGATATACCTGGATTAATTGAGGGCGCACATAAAGGTGTGGGTTTAGGTATTAAATTTTTAAAACATATAGAAAGATGTAAAACCTTATTACATTTAATAGATATTACTGAAAAAAATTTAGAAAGTGCTTATAAACAAGTAAAAAATGAACTTAAAAATTATAGCAAAGATCTTTTAAAAAAAAGAGAAATTATAGTTCTCAATAAAATTGATCTATTAAAAAAAAACAAGATTAAAGACATTGTTAAAAAATTTTCCCAAAATAAAAAATCAGAAACTGCAACTTTATCTACTTTTAATAAAAAATCAGTTTCAGATATTAAGGCAAAACTATTAAATTATGTATCTTAAAAATTCCAAAAAAATTGTAATTAAAATTGGATCTTCCTTACTTATAGATAATAAGAAAAATATTAGAAGTAAATGGTTATTTGAGTTCTCTAAGGATATTAAAAATTTATTAAAACAAAATAAAAAAGTTATTATTGTAACATCTGGCGCTATAGCAATAGGATGTAAAAAATTAAATCTTAGTAAAAAAAATCTTAAATTAGAAAAAAGTCAAGCAGTTGCATCAATTGGTCAAATTGAATTAATGAACTTATTTAATAAGAGTTTCAATAAAAATAAAATTAATATTTCTCAAGTGCTTTTGACTTTAGATGATACTGAACAAAGAAGAAGAGCGTTAAATGCAAAAAGAACATTTGATAACCTTTTTGATTTAGGTTTTGTACCAATTGTTAATGAAAACGATACTACAGCAACAACAGAAATTAAGTATGGAGACAATGATAGGCTTGCCTCGAGAGTTGCACAAATATCAAGTGCAGATATATTGATACTGTTGTCAGATGTCGATGGACTTTATACTAAAAATCCAAAAATAGATAAAAGTGCTGAGCTAATAAAAGAAATTAGAAATATAGATAAAAACATTGAACATATATCCACTAAAAGTACAGGTGAACACGGAACCGGAGGAATGAAAACGAAAATAGATGCAGCGAAGGTTTGTCAATTATCTGGGTGTACTATGGCTATAGCAAATGGGTTATCATTAAGACCAATTCAAAAAATTTTAAAAGATAACAATTGTACTTGGTTTTTACCTAAAGTCTCTAAATTGGATGCAAGAAAAAAATGGATAATAAGCTCAATCTCTCCAAAAGGCGAACTTGTAATTGATGATGGTGCAAAATCTGCATTAAAAAAAGGAAAAAGTTTGCTAGCGGCTGGAATTAGAAAAGTAATTGGAAAATTCAATAAAGGTGATCATATAAAAATTATTGATAAAAACTATAAAGAATGTGCGAGAGGCTTAAGTTCATTTTCTTCATTTGAAATTATGAAGATAATGGGTCATCATTCTAATGAAATAGAGAATTTACTTGGATATATTTCTAAATCTGAAGTAGTACATAAAGATGATATGGTAGAATTATAAAATGAAATCAAACATCAATTCGATCGGAGAAAAGGCAAAAAAGGCTATCCAAAAAAAAATTAATAATAATATGAAAAATAACGTTCTTAAAAGTTTTTTATTTTTAATTAACAAAGAAAAAGAAAAAATTATACAAGAAAATAACAAAGATATTAAATTTGCCTCTAAAAAAAAAATTAAATCAAATTTAATTGAAAGGCTTGTGTTAAATCAAAAAAAAATAAAATCACTTAAAAAGTCAGTGAAAGATATTATTAGGCTGGAAGACCCAATTAATAAAATTCTAGAAAAATGGAAAAGACCAAATGGATTATTAATAAGAAAAATTTCAACTCCTATAGGTATAATTGGTGTTATTTATGAGAGCAGACCAAATGTTACTTCGGATATTTCAAGTTTATGTTTTAAATCTGGAAATGCTGTTATTTTAAGAGGAGGCTCTGAAGCTATAAATACTAATAGAATACTAGCTTCACTTTTTAGAAAAGCCTTAAAAATTAATAAAGTAGATCCAAACTTTGTTCAATTTATAAACGATAGAAATAGAAAAATAGTAGATTTTATGTTGTCTAAGATGGTAAATAAAATTGATGTTATTATTCCAAGAGGTGGCAAAAACTTAATTAAAAAGGTTCAAAGTATCTCTAAAATACCAATAATTGGTCACTTGGAGGGCATTTGCCACACTTATGTTGATAAAGACGCAAATTTAAAAATGGCAAATAAAATTGTTCACAACGCTAAATTAAGAAATACAAGTATCTGCGGGGCGACTGAAACTATTCTATTTCATAAAAAAATTGTTAAAAAGTTTTGTAATGAAATTTTAAAAAATTTACATAATAATGGTTGTAAAATAATAGGTGATAACTTTTTAAGAAAATTTTATAAAGGAAAAATATATGTTGCTAAAGAAAGAGATTGGTCAACTGAATATTTATCTGCTACTGTTTCTATAAAATGTGTTGATAGTTGTGAGGAAGCTATAAAACACATCAATAAATATGGTACAAGTCATACAGAATCTATCATCACAAATAATAAAAAAACTGCATTAAAATTTATGAGAGATATTAATAGCTCTATTGTTATGCATAATACCTCAACTCAATTTGCTGATGGAGGTGAGTTTGGTTTTGGAGGTGAGGTAGGAATTTCAACAAATAATCTTCCCCCAAGAGGTCCAGTTGGTTTAAATCAACTAATTTCTTATAAATATGAAGTTCTTGGAAAAGGTAATATTAGGAAATAAATTGGCGATAAAAAAAATTGGAATATTGGGTGGTAGTTTTGATCCTGCGCACATAGGACATCTTGCAATATCCATTCAAGCAAAAAAAAAATTCAAATTAAGCAACATCATTTGGGCTATTACAAAACAAAATCCTTTTAAAAAAAGAACTAGCAAAAATTTAAGTGAAAGAATTAAACAAGCAAAAAAAATATCAAAATCGAAAAAGTTTATCAAAGTTACATATTATGAGGATAAAATTAAATCTAATAAAACTATTAATTTACTAAATTATATTAAAAAAAAAAATAATGTTAGTATCTATTTTATAATAGGATCAGATATTCTAATAAATTTTCATAGATGGTATAAATGGAAATTGATTTCTCAAAAATGTAATATTTTAGTTTTTGACAGACATGGTTTCAAAACTAAATCTTTAAAATCAGTGGCTTTTAAACACCTAAAACAAAAGAATTTGAAATTTGTTAAATTTAAGAAAGTTAATATTTCATCTTCTAAATTAAGAAAAATTTGATAAGGTTTTAATAATTAATGGATAAAATCACTAATCTTAAAGAAACAATTTTAAAAACCTTAGATAACAACAAAGCCTTAGATATCATTAGCATTGATCTTGCAAATAAAAGCTCAATGGCAGATTATATGATAATAGCAAGTGGAACTTCATCAAGACATATTCAAGCTTTATCTGAGCAAGTATTAGAAAAATTTAAAAATAGTGGAATAAAGAATTGTAAAATCGAAGGATCCGATAGTAACGAATGGAAATTAATAGATGGAATTGATTTAATAGTTCATATTTTTAATCCAGAAAAAAGAAAATTCTATGAACTAGAAAAAATGTGGTCTGAATTAATTCCTAAAGAAAAAGTTACAATATGAAAAAATTTATAAAAATCGTAATGATAATGTTTTTTACTTGTTTTAAAGGAAGCTATGCAGCAAATAATACCGAACTTTATAAAAAAATAGATTTATTCAGTGAAGTTTTAAATAAAATTAATAATGAATATGTAGAGGAAATCGACCAAGGCGAGGTAATGGATGCAGCAATTGATGGTGTATTGCAATCTCTCGATCCATATTCGTCTTACATGTCCCCTGAAATGTTATTAAATATGCAAACAGAAACAAGTGGAGAATTTGGTGGACTAGGTATCGAGGTAAGTATGGAAGCTGGAGTAGTAAAAGTAATTTCACCTATTGATGATACGCCTGCTTCAAAAGCTGGAGTAAAAGCTGGAGACTACATTGTTAAAATTAACGATATTCAAGTTCAAGGAAAATCTTTAACAGAAGCTGTAGAATTGATGAGGGGCCCGGTTGGAAGTGATATAAAAATAACAGTAAGAAGAAAAGGGGTTAAGAAGGCATTAATTTTTGAAATAACTAGAGAAGTTATAAAAATTCAATCAGTAAAATCTGAAATACTTAACAATGAGGTAGGTTATATAAGATTAAATGCCTTCAATGAAAACAGTAGCGATCAAATTAAAAATAAACTTAAAGAAATAAATAAAAATAAATCAGTAAAAAGTTATATTTTAGATCTAAGAAATAACCCAGGCGGGTTGCTCTCACAAGCTATTAAAATTTCAGACTTCTTTCTTAATGAAGGCGAAATTGTATCTACCAAAAGTAGGAATAAATCTGAGAATAGAAAATTTTTTGCAAAAAAAGGTGACATTATTGATGGAAAAACGTTAATTGTTTTGATTAATTATGGGTCAGCATCCGCATCAGAAATAGTAGCTGGAGCCTTAAAGGATCATAAAAGAGCTATAGTGCTTGGTGAACAAAGTTATGGCAAAGGATCAGTTCAGTCAATTATTCCATTAAAAAATAAAGGAGCTATAAGATTAACTATTTCTAAATACTATCTTCCATCAGGCAAGTCTATTTCAGAAGTTGGTATAATACCTGATATTGAAGTAGTTGAAAAAGATGAAGATTTCAAAATAAATACTGAAAGTGATAATCAGCTTGAATTTGCATTAAAACTTCTTAATGGATAAAAAATTAGAAAATTTTCAAAAACTTCCTTATAGAAATGGAGTTGGAATTGTTGTGCTAAATAACGAGAATAAAGTTTTTGTAGCAAAGAGAATTGATAACCCTAAAAATTTTTGGCAGATGCCTCAAGGAGGAGTTGATGAGGGTGAAGATCTTTTAAACGCTGCCTACAGAGAATTAAAAGAGGAAACAAGTATTTTTAACGTAAAATTGATAAAAGAAATTGAAGATTGGACTCAATATGATTTACCATCAAAACTAATCGGTATTATTTGGAAAGGACGATATAAAGGACAAAAACAAAAATGGTTCATATTTAAGTTTTTGGGAAATGATACTGAAATCAATATAAAAACTAAAAATCCCGAATTTTTAGACTGGAAATGGATTGAAGTAGGAAAAATTACAGAGATAGTTGTAGATTTTAAAAAAGAAGTTTATCAGAAAGTTGAGAAAGAAATAAAAAAAATTATTAATTAATTGATTTTAAAACCTCAATTTTTTGTTCAGCAAGATACTTTTGCTGATCACTAATTTCTTTATCCTGAGAATTTTTCTCAGCTTCACTTAAGATTGTATCAATTCTGTCTTTTTTCATGTCATTAATATTAGAAATTGAACTAGTAAGAATCGTTAAATTGTTATCTTTAAATTCAACAATTCCATCTTCAACAAAAAACCTATCCTCTGCTCCTTTTGAAAATATTTTGATTAATCCTGGCTTTAAAAAAGATATAAGTGAAATATGATCTTTTAAGATACCCATTTCTCCTTCGTAAGCAGGAATAATTACCTCTGTAACATCATCTTTTAAAAGAAAAGACTTTTCAGGATTAACTATTTCTAATTTAAATTGATCACTCATTAAGCGGCTGCTTCTTTTGCCATTTTTTCAGCTTTCTCTATAGCCTCTTCTATTGTACCAACCATATAAAAAGCTGCTTCAGGTAAGTGGTCATACTCACCCTTACAGATTGCATCAAAACCTTTTATTGTTGACTCTAAATCAACAAGTTTTCCTGGTGATCCAGTAAACACTTCTGCTACAAAAAATGGCTGAGATAAAAATCTTTGAATTTTTCTAGCTCTGGCAACAGTTAATTTGTCCTCTTCTGATAATTCATCCATTCCTAATATTGCAATGATGTCTTGTAAAGATTTATAGGTTTGAAGTACTTTTTGAACTTCTCTTGCAACTCTATAATGTTCATCCCCAACGATTCTAGGGTCTAAAATTCTTGAAGTTGAGTCTAACGGGTCAACAGCTGGATAAATTCCAATTTCAGCAATTTGTCTAGATAATACTGTTGTTGCATCCAAATGTGAAAAAGATGTTGCTGGAGCTGGGTCAGTTAAATCATCGGCTGGTACATAAATTGCTTGAACAGAAGTAATTGAACCTTTGTTTGTTGTAGTAATTCTTTCTTGAAGATTTCCCATATCTGTAGCTAACGTTGGTTGATATCCCACTGCAGAAGGTATTCTTCCTAATAATGCAGAAACTTCTGATCCAGCTTGTGTAAATCTGAAAATATTATCAACGAAGAAAAGTACATCTTGACCTTCTTGGTCTCTGAAATATTCTGCAACCGTTAAGCCAGATAAAGCAACTCTTGCTCTTGCACCTGGTGGTTCATTCATTTGGCCATAAACCAGTGCAGCTTTTGATCCTGTGCCTTCAGGTTTTATTACTCCTGACTCTATCATTTCATGATAAAGATCATTACCTTCTCTAGTTCTTTCTCCCACTCCTGCAAAAACTGAAAAACCTCCATGGGCTTTTGCAACGTTATTAATTAGCTCCATAATAAGAACTGTCTTACCCACGCCTGCACCACCAAACAAACCTATTTTTCCACCCTTAGCATATGGTGCTAGCAAGTCTACAACTTTAATACCGGTAACTAAAATTTCTGTTTCTGTTGATTGATCATTAAATTCTGGTGCAGCTCTATGAATTGGCCAATTCTCTTTCGTTTCAACTTTTCCTTTCTCATCGATTGGTTCACCTATAACATTTATAATTCTTCCTAAAGTTTCTGGGCCCACTGGAACTTTAATTGGAGCTCCAGTATCTATTACTTCGTCACCTCTTTTCAAACCTTCAGTTGCATCCATAGCAATAGTTCTTACACTTGACTCTCCTAAATGCTGGGCAACTTCCAATACTAATCTGTTACCACTATTATCACATTCTAATGCTGTTAATATTTCAGGTAGTTCTCCTTCAAATTTAACATCTACTACTGCTCCAATAATTTGTGTAATTTGTCCTTTTCTCATAATTATAAACTTTCCGCTCCCGATATAATTTCTATTAATTCTTTTGTTATAGCTGCTTGACGGCTTCTATTATATTGAATAGTAAGCTTATCAACCATTTCACCTGCATTTCTAGTCGCATTATCCATTGCAGTCATCCTTGAACCTTGTTCACTTGCTGAGTTTTCTAGCATTGCCTTAAAAATCTGGGTAGATATATTTTTAGGTAATAAATTACTCAAGATTTCGTCCTCCTCTGGTTCAAACTCATAGTTATCCTCTGATGGAGAATTTTTTGTCTCTAATGCTTTCAAAGGAATTATTTGCTGATCTAAAGGTATTTGAGTAATAACATTTTTAAATTGGTTATAAAAAATTGTACATACATCAAATTCTTTTTTTTCAAACTTATCAATAATTATTTTTCCCACTTTATTGGCATCAAAATAGTTAACATTTTTAGACTCCTTAAAAGAAATTCTTTCAATAATATTATCCTTATAGGCTCTTTTTAATTGATCATAGCCTTTTGATCCAACAGTAATAATTTTTAAAGTTTTACCTTCATCAATTATTTTTTGGAAAAATGTTTTTGCTTTTTTTATAATATTTGTATTAAATCCTCCACATAGTCCTCTATCGGAAGTCATTACAACACATAAATGTACTTTATCTTCACCTGATCCTACAAGCAATTTAGGTGAATTATCCTTGTCTGTGATGCTATTTGACAGATTTACTATAATATTATTCATCTTATCTGAATAAGGTCTGCCTCTCTCTGCACTTTCTTGAGCTCTTCTTAGTTTTGACGCAGCTACCATTTTCATTGCTTTAGTAATTTTTTGGGTAGATTTAACACTTGTTATCCTCTTTTTTAAATCATCTAAACTTGCCATTTGTCTAAGAATTAAAGTTTTTTTTAAGTTCGGTTATAATTTCGGATAAAGATTTTTCCATACTTTCCTCAAGTTTTCCTGAGCTCGTAATTGAGTCTAAAATTTCTTGCTTTTCAGATTTACATTTTTCGATAATTTTTTTTTCAAAAGTTGAGATATTTTTTTGTTCAATGTCATCCAAATATCCTTTAACACCACAAAAAACAGAAATTACCTGCTCCGCTACCGTCATAGGTGAGTACTGTTGTTGCTTCAGAAGTTCAGTTAATTTTGAACCTCTATTCAATAGTTTTTGAGTAGATGCATCAAGATCAGATCCAAATTGGGCAAACGCTGCCATTTCTCTATATTGTGCAAGTTCCAGTTTCATAGATCCAGAAACTTTTTTCATAGCCTTTGTTTGAGCAGAGGATCCAACTCTTGAAACTGACAATCCTACGTTTATTGCTGGTCTGATACCTTGGTTAAATAGTTCTGTTTCTAAAAATATTTGACCATCTGTAATTGAAATTACATTTGTTGGTATAAAAGCAGAAACATCTCCACCTTGCGTCTCAATAATTGGAAGAGCAGTCAAAGATCCACCGCCATGTTCATCACTCAATTTAGCAGCTCTCTCAAGAAGTCTACTATGTAAATAAAACACATCACCTGGATATGCTTCTCTTCCAGGAGGTCTTCTTAATAAAAGAGACATTTGTCTATAAGCTACTGCTTGCTTAGAAAGGTCATCATAAATAATTAAAGCATGCATACCATTATCTCTGAAATATTCTCCCATCGCACACCCAGTATAAGGAGCTAAAAACTGAAGTGGGGCTGCATCAGAAGCAGTTGCAGCAACAATAGTTGTATATTCCATCGCTCCAGCCTCTTCCAAAGTTTTTTCAATTTGTCTGACCGTAGATCTTTTCTGGCCAATTGCTACGTAAACACAATACAATTTTTGTTTCTCGTCATTAGATTCGTTTATTTTTTTTTGGTTTATTATTGCATCAATTGCAACTGCTGTTTTTCCAGTTTGTCTATCACCAATAATTAATTCTCTTTGTCCTCTTCCAATTGGAACAAGACTATCAATAGATTTTAGTCCAGTTTGCATAGGTTCACTCACTGATTTTCTTGGAATTATTCCTGGAGCTTTAACTTCGACTCTGCTTCTTTTAACTCCTTTATCTAATGCTCCCTTGCCATCTATTGGGTTTCCCAAACCGTCTACTACTCTTCCTAATAATTCTTTTCCAACAGGAGTATCAACAATTGCTCCTGTTCTTTTTACAGTGTCACCTTCTTTGATAGCTTTATCGTCACCAAAGATAACGACACCAACGTTTTCACTTTCTAAGTTTAATGCCATGCCCTTGGAACCATCAGTAAATTCTACCATCTCTCCAGCTTGAACATTATCAAGTCCATAGATTCTGGCAATTCCATCACCTACTGATAGAACTTGGCCAACCTCTGTAATTTCAGCTTTGTTTCCAAAATTTTTTATTTGCTCTTTTAGTATCTTAGTAACTTCAGAAGGATTTATTTCCATTTAAGCCTCTATCATTCTATTTTCTATTTTTTGTAATTTGTTTTTAATTGAAGTATCAACCATTGTGCTTCCAACTTGAACAACTAAACCACCTATTAAACTAGGGTCAAATTTATAGTTTAGTTTTATTTGGGAGTTAAAGTTTTTTTCCAATTCTTTTTTTATATCATTTATTTCACTTTCAGAAAGTTCTTTTGCAGATGATAACTCTGCCTTTACCTCACCTCTTTTTTTCGAACAAGTTTCAATAAAATCATTTAATATTTTTTCAACAAAAAAAAATCTTCTCTTCGAAATTAAAAAACCTAAAAATTTGGTCATGAGATCATTTAACTTAAACTGCTCAGCTATTTTCAAAATAATCGATTGTAAATCTTCTTTTTTAACAGTTGGATTTTTTATTAGTAATTTGAGTTCTTCGTTATTAGATATAAGACTTGTAAAAAAACTTGAATTTTTTTCTATTTCTTCTAGTTTGCCATTTTCGTTTGCTAGTTCATAAAGCGCTAGTGAATATCTATTTGCAGATGTATCAGAAAAAGTTTTGTTTTTACTCACTTTGTGCCTTTATTAATATTTGAAGTTTCTCAAAATTTTGAAGTTAACTAACATATGAAATAATGCTCTTCAAGCAGCAGATTGTCAAAATTTCTTATTTTTTAACAACTAATTAAAGCTTATTGGATCAACATCAACTGACAGTTTCATTCCAGGGGAAAACTCAAATTTTTTAAGTGTCGAACTAAGAGACTCTTGAATTTTTGCTGATTTTTTAGCTCTTATTAAAAACCTATTTCTAAATTTTTTTCTTATCTTATAAATTGGAGCATTAATTGGTCCTAAAATTTTACCACTAATATTATTTACTAAATGCTGTTTAAGCCTGTAAGATTCAAAATCTAATTTTTTTTCATCTTTTGAGGTTAAAATTAAAGAAATAAATCTTTCAAATGGTGGAAGGTTATTCTTTTTTCTTATTTTTAATTCGTTTTCCAAAAAAATAAATGGATCCGAATTAGTTATTTTAGAAATAATATCAGACCTCAAATTATATGTTTGAAAATAAACTATAGCAGGATTTCCAGTTCTACCTGCTCTACCAGATAACTGATGATATAGTTGAAGGTTTTTTTCTGCACCTCTCAAGTCATGTCCTGATGATGTCAAATCTGCATCTAAAACTACAATGCAGTTTAGATTTGGAAAATGGTAACCTTTGGATATTAACTGAGTTCCGATTAAAATTTGAACCTCGTTATTTGTAATCTTTTGTAAATCTGATAATGATGATTTTTTATTCATTGTATCGCTTGAAAATATCAACGAATTATATTTTGGAAAAAAAGTTTTAATTTCCTCAGATATTCTTTCCACACCTGGTCCACTAAAAGTAAACTTGCAACTTCCACTTATATTCCTGTCACAACTTCTTTTAAGAATAGTTTTGAAACCACAGTAATGACACAAAAGGTTTTTTTTATTTTTATGGTAAACTAAATTTATTGAACAATGTGGACATGTATAAACCTTCAAACAATTTTTACAAAAAACATACGGCGAAAAACCTCTTCGATTAATAAAAAAAAGTACCTGGTCTCCATTTTGTAAATGACTATTTACCTTTTCGATAGTCTTTGGTGAAATCCAGGATTGAGATTTGAGATTGTATTTGTTTAGATCAATTATTTCATGTTTTGGCAGTTGTGCATTTTTATACCTACTTATAATTCTAGAAAAAGTATATTTTTTTTTTATCATATTTTCGTATGTTTCTATTGAGGGAACTGCTGTTATAAGATTAATAGGAATATTTTCAAAAGAAGCTCTTGAAATAGCCATATCACGTGCGTTATAAATTACACCTTCGTCTTGTTTATAAGATTGATCATGTTCTTCATCTACTATTATTATTCCTAAATTTTTAAAGGGTAAAAATAATGCAGATCGTGCACCTATAACTACTTTAATGTTACCTTTTGACAATCCATTCCAAATAATTTTCTTCTTCTTTTTAGAAATTCCAGAATGCCAAATTGCTGGTGTAAAACCAAAAAACTCAACAAATTTTTTTTCAAATTCAGATGTCAATCCTATTTCAGGCAATAAAATTAATCCTTGAAAGCCTTTATCCAGCCTATCTTTAATGGAATTAAAATAAACAATTGTTTTTCCTGAACCTGTTGTTCCTTGTAATACATGAACTCTAAATCGATTATTTTTAACTTTTAACTCAATAAAACTTTTTTTTTGTTCTTCAGAAAGCTTGAAATTATTAATTTTTTTATAAAATTTATATATTTGAAATTCTTTTTCAGGCAGGTTTTCTACTGCTTCATTACTAATCAAATGTAATTTTAATGCCATACCTTTTGGTATTAAATTATATTCAGAAAACCAGTTTAAAAAATTAATTGTGTTTGTACTTAAAGGTTCAGTTTTAAGTTTTCTTACAACGTTTTTGGTTTGAAAATTTTTCTTATTATTGGTTTCAAAATGATCCCAAACAACTCCGGTTAGTTTAGTTTTGCCAAAAGGAACAATAACATAATCACCAGTTTTTAGACTAATATCTGACTTATATGTAAAAGGATGATTAAAAATATTTGGTAAGAGAATCGGAACTTTCATTTAGATATATTATGAAAATTTATTAAGAGTGTATTGCTCTTTTATCCACTGATAAAGCAGCTTCTTTTACAGCTTCAGAAAAGGTAGGATGAGCATGGCAAGTTCTAGCAATATCTTCTGAGCTAGCTCCAAACTCCATAGCAATCCCTATTTCTGCAATCATTTCTCCCGCGTGTGGCCCTATCATATGGACACCCAATATTTTATCAGTTTTATCGTCAGCCAATATTTTTACAAAACCCTCTGGTTCATCAATAGCCTTAGCTCTTGAATTAGCTAAAAAAGGAAATTTTCCTACTTTATACTTTTTATTAGACTCTTTTAATTGTTCCTCTGTTTTACCAATTGATGCGACCTCAGGCGAAGTATAAATTACCCCTGGAATTACATCATAATTTACATGTCCTGATTGACCCGCAATTAATTCTGCTACAGCAATTCCTTCCTCTTCAGCCTTATGAGCTAACATAGGACCAGATATAACGTCACCTATTGCATAAATATTTTTTATATTTGTTTCAAATTTATTATTTGTTTTAATTCGTTTTTTATTATCTAAATTAATATTTACTTTCTCTAGATTTAGGTTTTTAGTATTTGGTTTTCTTCCAACTGAAATTAATACCACATCGCAATCAAAATCAATTTTTTTTCCATCTTTATCTGTAGCAATTACTTTAGCGCCATTATTATTTTTCTGAATACTTTCTAACTTTGTTTGTAAATGAAATTTCATACCTTGTTTCTTTAATATTTTCATAAACTCTTTTGAAATTTCTTTGTCCATTCCCGGTGTTATATGATCTAAAAATTCAACTACATGAACCTCAGTTCCGAATCTTAACCAAACAGATCCCATTTCTAATCCTATATAACCACCTCCAACAACTATCATCTTCTTAGGTATTTTTTTAAGAGACAGCGCGCCAGTTGAAGACAAAATAATTTTTTCATCAAATTTTATACCTGGTAATGATAAAGGCTCTGAACCTGTGCTTATAACTACTTTATCAGCTTCAATTATAGTTTCCTTTTTTTTTTCATCTTTTATTAATATTTTTTTGGCAGATTGAAAAGTGGCTATACCTTTAAAATATGAAACTTTATTTTTTTTAAACAAAAATTCTATTCCTTTGGTTAAGGTGTCTACAGCTTTATCTTTATTTTGCATTATTTTTTCTAAATTTAATTTAACTTGACCTACTTCAATACCAAGATTTGAAAAATTTTTGGCTTTATTAAAATTTTCTGACAAATTAAGTAAACTTTTTGAGGGTATACATCCAATGTTTAAACAAGTTCCACCTAATTTACCTCCAGCATCTATACAAGCTGTTTTTATGCCTAATTGTGATAGTCTTATAGCGCAAACATATCCTCCTGGACCCCCTCCAATTACAACGGCTTGAAACTTTTCTGACATTTAAATATTTAAAAATAACCTTCTAGGATCTTCTAAATTCTCCTTTATGGTTTTTAAAAAAGAAACAGAATCTTTTCCATCTATAATTCTATGATCATAAGATAATGCTAAATACATAACTGGTCTGATTTTAATTTCCCCATCAACAACTAAAGGCCTATCTACAATATTGTGCATACCTAGCACTCCAGACTGTGGTAAATTAAGTATAGGTGTCGATAACATTGATCCATAAACACCACCATTACTAATTGTAAAAGTCCCTCCTTGAAGATCTTCAATAGTAAGTTTTCCATCTTTAGCTTTATCAGATAGATCTTTTATATTTTTTTCAATATCAGCAAACGATAATTCATCTGCATTTCTTAAAACTGGAACTACAAGCCCTTTTTCTGTACCTACAGCAAAACTTATATTGTAATAATTTTTATATACTATTTCGTCTCCTTCGATTTCAGCATTAACTGCGGGGAAACTCTTAAGCGCAACAACAGAAGCCTTTACAAAAAATGACATAAATCCTAATTTAATTCCATATCTTTCAAGAAAATCGTCCTGATTTTCTTTTCTCATTTCAACTATGTTTGTCATATCCACTTCGTTAAATGTTGTAAGTAAAGCAGCATTCTCCTGTGCTTGTTTTAATCTTTTGGCTATTGTTTGCCTTAACCTAGTCATTTTTATTCTTTCTTCTTGACCATATTTGATTTTTCTCTCTGATGGTCCAGGATTAATTCCCATTAGATTAATTAAATCTCCTTTTAATACTCTTCCATCTTTTCCTGTTCCTTTAACTTTTTGGATATCAATTTTTTTTTCAGAAACTATTTTTCTAACTGCTGGTGAGAGATTATGCTCAACTTCTATTTTTTCTTCAACCTCATTTGTCAAAACTAATGTATCATCATCTATAGATTGAGAGTCTTGCTCATGCGAATGTTCAAATTCATCTTTGTCTTCTTCTTCACTTAGAATTTTTATTTCTTTTGGTTCAGTTTTTTTTTCAACTTCAATTTTGATAACGTTGTTCTCTTTTTTTTTAACATCTTCATTTTTTGAAATATCAGAAGTTTGAATATTTGATCCTGAATTAATATGACCTAAAGTAGACCCCACCTCTACTACATCTCCCTCGCTAGCATTAATTTTTCCTAAAACGCCATTAACTGGTGAGGGAACTTCAAGATTAACTTTATCTGTTTCTAATTCAACAATCGGTTCGTCTGCTTCAACGCTATCTCCTGCACTTTTAAGCCATTTGGAAACAGTCGCTTCAGTTATACTTTCTCCTAATTCTGGAACTAAAATTTTTTCACTCATAATCTATTCAAAGACCTTTTCTATTATTTCTCTTTGTTGCTTTATATGCCTTTTTGCATATCCAGTAGCTGGAGATGCTGCAGGATTTCTACCAATATACATGATTTGATTATGTTTAGCTCCTATATGATTTAATGTCCATTGAATATAATCTCGCACTAAAAGCCATGCACCCATGTTTTTAGGCTCTTCTTGACACCAGTAAAATTTTGCATTTTTAGCGTATCTAGCAATTTCTTTAACTAATGGTTTAACTGGAAAAGGATATAGCTGCTCTATTCTAAATATTACAGTATCATCTTTTTTATTTTTTTCTCTTGCCTCTAATAGATCAAAGTAGACTTTACCAGAGCACAGAATAACCTTTTTAATTTTTTTACTTCTTTTCAACTTTATAAAATCAGTCTCATTAGGATCGATTGCATGATCCCATAAGACTCTATGGAATGAATTTTTTTTGCCAAAGTCATCTAATTTTGAAGTACACAATTTATTTCTCAATAAAGATTTTGGAGTCATAATAACTAATGGTTTTCTAAAATCTCTATGAATTTGACGTCTTAAGGCATGAAAATAATTTGCGGGAGTTGTACAATTCATAACCTGCAAGTTATCTTGTGCACATAATTGAAGAAATCTTTCTAATCTTGCTGATGAATGTTCTGGTCCCTGACCTTCATATCCATGTGGTAAAAGCATTACAAGGCCACTTGCTCTAGACCATTTTCTTTCTCCTGATGCAATAAATTGATCAATAATTATTTGAGCACCATTTGCAAAATCACCGAATTGCGCCTCCCAAATAGTTAAAGTGCTTGGTTCAACTAAACTGTAACCATATTCAAATCCTAAAACAGCTAACTCTGACAAAAAGCTATCAACTACCTCAAATTTTTTTTGATTTTTTGAAATATTATTTAAAGGAATATAACGTGAATTATCGTCTTGATTTCTTAAAACAGAATGTCTTTGACTAAATGTACCTCTTCCAGAGTCTTGGCCAACAAGTCTTACAGGAAAACCTTCTTCAAGCAACGTACCAAATGCCAAAGCTTCAGCTGTTGACCAGTCTATTTTTTTTTTACTTATAACTGATTGTTTTCTCTGTTCTAAAATTTTAGAAATAGTTTTGTGAACTTTCACTGTTGATGGAATACTGTTAATTTTATCTGAAATTTTTTCAATTTTAGATAAATCTACACCACTTTTACCTCTTTTATCTTTACCTTTTTCAGGTTTGTATCTTGACCAAGTTCCCTCATACCATTCTATTTTAGGTTTATAGTCCTTTGCTGTTTTATATTGTTCCTCAAGAAGATTTTTGAAATCATTTTTCATTTTATTAAACTCATCAGAATTTATAGTTCCTTCTTGAATTAATCTGTTTCCATAAACATTTAATGTAGTGGGGTGGTTTCTAATTTTTTTATACATAAGAGGTTGAGTGAATGAAGGTTCATCCCCTTCATTATGACCAAATCTCCTATAACAAATCATATCTATAACAACATCTTTGTTAAACTCTTGTCTAAACTCAATGGCAACTTTTGCACAATGCGTAACGGCTTCGGGGTCATCACCATTACAGTGCAAAATTGGAGCATCAACAACTTTTCCTAAATCGGAAGGATATGGGCTTGATCTTGCGAACCTTGGGCTTGTAGTAAAACCAATCTGGTTATTTACAATAATATGTATAGTTCCTCCAGTATTATGACCAGGTAAACCTGACATTGCAAAACATTCTGCTACTACACCTTGTCCTGCAAAAGCTGCATCACCATGAATTAATATAGGAATTACTTTTTTTCTATTTAAATCTTGATGAAAAAATTGTTTTGCTCTTGTTTGTCCAAGCACAACTGGATCCACAGCCTCTAAGTGTGAAGGATTATCTGTTAAACTTACATGAACTGAATTACTATCAAACACTCTATTTGACGATGCTCCTAAATGGTATTTTACGTCACCAGCTGAATCTTCTGAGCTGCTAGAAATTTCACCAGCAAATTCATTAAATATTCTTTTATAAGATTTTTGTAATACATTAGCTAATACATTTAATCTTCCCCTATGTGGCATACCAATTTTAATTTCTTTAACCCCTAATTGACCTCCTCTCTTGATAATTTGCTCCATCGCTGGAATTAAAGATTCAGCTCCATCTAATCCAAATCTTTTTGTACCTACATATTTTTTTGCTAAAAACTTTTCAAATCCTTCGGCCTGAATAATTTTATTTAATATTGCTTTTTTTCCATTATTTGTGAAATTAATCCGATTTTCCTCTTTCTCCATCCTATTTCTAAACCAAACTTTTTCTATTGGATCAGATATATGCATATACTCTACGCCAATAGTTGAGCAATAAATTCTTTTTAAGTTAGATATTATTTCATTAACTGTTGAGTATCCTTTCTCCATGTAAGAATGAAGAAAAATTTTCTTATCATAATCTTCCTTATTAAATCCATGGTCTGATGGGTGTAATTCGTGAAGATATTTTCTCTCCATCATTTCTAGGGGATCTAAATTCGCAATCAAATGACCCCTAATTCTATAAGCTCTTATTAAGGCTATTGCTCTTATAGAATCCGCCTTATCTTTTTCAATTTCCTCATTATTATAAAAGTTTTTATTTTCATGAGATTTTTTTTGTAAGTTAATTTTTTTTCTATTTTTATTCCAACTTGGTCCTTCAATTTCTCTAATAATTAAATCAAGATCCTCGCCTAAAGTTTCAAAATATTTTTTCCAGCTTTCAGGAAGGTTTGGATCTTTTTCTATGTATTTAAGATACATATCTTCGATAAATGCACTATTTGATTTACTTAAAAACGAAGTTTGCTCAAACTCTATATTTTTTGAAGAGGACATTAATATTCTTCTATTATATTAGCTGTGATTAGTTTTTCAATTAGACAATTTATTTAATAAAGTTTTGCCCATTTCTGCTGGTGATTCAGCTATTGTTATTCCACATTCTTTCATTTTATTTATTTTATCTTGAGCTGTTCCTTTGCCTCCTGAGATAATAGCTCCCGCATGACCCATTCTCTTTCCAGGAGGGGCCGTGATTCCAGCAATAAAACCAACTATTGGTTTTTTAATTTTATGATTTTTTAAAAATTCAGATGCATCTTCCTCAGAATTTCCACCTATTTCACCAATCATTAAAATTGATTTAGTTTCATCATCCTTCAAAAATAAATCTAAACAATCAATAAAACTTGTTCCATTTATAGGATCTCCACCAATGCCGATACATGATGATTGACCTAATCCATTTTCTGTAGTTTGAGCAACTGCTTCATAAGTTAAAGTGCCTGACCTTGAAACAATACCTACGCTCCCTTTCTTGTGGATAATTCCAGGCATAATCCCAATTTTACATTCATCAGGAGTAATTATTCCTGGGCAATTAGGTCCTATTAATCTACTTTTTGAGTTCATTAATTTTAATTTAACTTTAAGCATATCTTGAACTGGTATTCCTTCGGTAACACAAACTATGATCTCTATAGAAGATTCAATTGCTTCGATTATTGCAGATGCAGCAAATTTAGCAGGAACGTAAATCATGCTTGCGTTAGCACCAGTTTGATTTTTTGCTTCTTCAACAGTATTAAAAACAGGCCGATCTAGATGTACTTGTCCTCCTTTTTTCGGAGTAACACCGCCTACTAAATTTGTTCCATAATCAATTGCTTGTTGAGAATGAAATGTGCCATGAGATCCAGTAAAACCTTGGCAAATTACTTTTGTATTTTTATTAACTAGAATTGACATTTTATTTTATAGCCTCAACAATTTTTTTTGCTGCATCATCTAAATTTTCAGCTGAAATTAATTTTAATCCTGAATTATCTAAAATTTGTTTTCCTTCTTTAAAATTTGTTCCTGCTAATCTAACTACAAGAGGAACATTAATATTAATATCTTTTGCTGCATTTACTACACCTTCTGCAAGTACATCGCATCTCATAATCCCTCCAAAAATATTTATTAAAATCCCTTTAACATTTTTATCTGAGAGAATTAACTTAAGTGCTTCTGTAACTTTTTCCTTAGATGCTCCTCCTCCAACATCTAAAAAATTAGCAGGTTCTTTCCCATAAAGTTTTATAATATCCATTGTAGCCATAGCTAAGCCAGCACCATTCACCATGCATCCTATACTTCCATCTAATTTAATATAAGACAAATCATGTTTGCTCGCTTCTATTTCAATTGGATCTTCTTCGCTCAAATCTCTAAGATCAGCTATCTCAGGATGTTTAAACAAGGCATTATCATCAAAGTTAACTTTTGCGTCTAAACAAACTATATTTCCTTCCTCTGTCAAAATTAAAGGATTAATTTCAACCATACTAGCATCAGTACTTACAAACATTTTGTAAATTGCCTTTATTAAATTTTTTGCTTGATCTTTTTCTTTATTTTTTAAATTAAAGATTCTTATAATATTTTCACAATCTTCATTTGAAATTTCTTTAGAATAATTAATTTTTGTAGTATTAATTTTTTCTGGATTTTTTTTTGCTACCTCTTCTATGTCTACTCCTCCTTGATCGCTTGAGATAAATGCAATTTTTGAACTAGCCCTGTCAACTAAACAAGATAAATAGAATTCTTTCTCTATTTTAGAAACCTCCTCCACATATAGTCTTCTGACAACCTTACCTTCGGGACCTGTCTGATGAGTAACGAGTTTTTTACCCATCATTTCTTTTGATGCCGTTGTTAATTCCTCAATGCTATCAAGTATTTTTACACCACCAGCTTTACCTCTGCCTCCTGCATGAATTTGTGCTTTTAAAATATATTTATTAGTTTTTAATGATTTTGATTTTTCAACTAATTCTTCAACTGTTAGTCCAAAAACTCCATTAGGAACAGTTGCTCCATATTTTTTTAAAATTTGTTTTGCCTGGTGTTCGTGTATATTCATTATTTAGAGAGATCTGGATCTATTTTAGATGCAGCTTCCCATAATTTTTTTACGGCCTCAATTGAATTCAAAAACTCTTTTTTTTCTTTATCATCAAGTTTTATTTCATCAATTTTTTCTACTCCTGATTTACCAATTATAACAGGTACTCCTGCATAAATATTATTAATACCATATTCACCATTGAGGTAGGCAGCACAAGGTAACAATTTTTTTTCATCTTTTAAATAAACTTCAGCCATCTGGACTCCTGATGCAGCTGGTGCATAAAATGCGGATCCTTTCTCTAAAAACTTAACAATCTCAGCACCTCCATCTCTTGTTCTTTGATTTATCTCTTCTAATCTATTAGAAGATAATTTGCCCTCTTTAACTAAATCTAATAATGGTTTTCCAGAAATTTTTGTAAATCTAGGCAAGGGAACCATTGTATCTCCGTGGCCTCCCATCACCATTGCCTCAATTTCTTTTACTGGAACTTTTAGCTCTAATGATAAAAATAATTTAAATCTTGAACTATCTAAAATTCCTGCCATGCCAACTACTTTATTTGTAGGCAAATTTGAATATTTTTGAAAAGCCATAACCATAACGTCCAAGGGATTTGTAATACATATTACAAAAGCATTAGATGCATGTTGTTTAACACCTTGTGCGACTTGTTTAATGATTTTTAAATTTATACCTAATAGATCGTCTCTACTCATGCCTGGTTTTCTAGGAACTCCAGCTGTAATAATTATTACATCTGAATTTTTTATATCTTCATATTTATCAGTACCTGAAAATTTAACATTAAATCCATCTACTGATGAGGATTGCGCAATATCTAAAGCTTTTCCTTTAGCCACACCACTAGCAACATCAAAAAGAACAACTTCTGAAGCCAGTTCTTTCAAACCAATTAAATGAGCTAAAGTTCCACCAATTTGTCCAGCACCAATTAAAGATATTTTTTTCATTTTTTTATTTCATAGTTGGCATAACAAATTCTGCATTTGATCTTATACCAGATGGCCATCTTGATGTTATAGTTTTAAGCTTAGTATAAAATCTTACTCCTTCAGCTCCATGCATTGCACTATCACCGAATAGTGATCTCTTCCAACCGCCAAAACTATGGAATGCCATTGGGACAGGTATTGGCACATTGATACCAACCATACCTACTTGGATTTTGCTAGCAAAAGTTCTACCAGCATCACCATCTCTAGTATATATACTAACTCCATTCCCATACTCATGTTCATTAATGAGTTTAGTTGCTTCCTCAAAAGTTTTAACTCTTAACACTGATAAAACAGGTCCAAAGATTTCTTCTTTATAAATTCTCATATCTCTTTTTACGTTATCAAATAAGCACCCACCAATAAAAAAACCATTTTCGTAACCTTGTAATTTTAAATTTCTTCCATCTACAACTAGGTCCGCACCTTCTTTAACGCCTAAATCAACATATCCTTTCACCTTTTCTAAGTGTTCTTTTGTAATCAACGGACCCATTTCAGAATTCTTATCCATTCCAGGACCCACTTTTAATGTTTCTGCTTTTTTAGATAAACGAGATACTAGCTCGTCTCCAATATTTCCTACAGCTACTGCTACTGACTGGGCCATGCATCTTTCACCCGCAGATCCATAAGCTGCACCCATTAATCCATTAACTGCTCCATCTAAATCACAATCAGGCATAACAACTAAATGATTCTTTGCACCACCTAACGCCTGAACTCTTTTTTCGTTTTTAGCTGAATTTTCGTAAATATATTTTGCTATAGGTGTTGAGCCAACAAAACTTACTGCTTTAATTTCTTTATTTTCTAAAATTGCATCCACGGCTTCTTTGTCGCCATTAATAACATTGAATACCCCATCAGGAAGTCCAGCTTCTTTTAATAGTTGAGCCAATTTAATTGAACAAGATGGATCTTTTTCAGAAGGTTTCAAAATGAAGGTATTTCCACATGCAATTGCTATTGGGAACATCCACATAGGTACCATAGCTGGAAAATTGAATGGAGTTATTCCAGCAACTACTCCTAGTGGTTGGCGCATTGACCAACTATCAACATTTGTTCCAACATTTTCTGAAAATTCTCCTTTGAGAAGTTGAGGAATACCACAGGCAAACTCTACTACTTCTAATCCTCTGGTTAAAGACCCTTTTGCATCCTCATAAACTTTTCCATGTTCAGAAACTATTAATTCAGTAATTTCTTCAGAATTTTTTTCAATTAATTCTTTAAATTTAAACATAATTCTTGCTCTTTGAAGAGCTGGTTTAAGTGACCATGACTTAAATGCTTTCTTTGCAATATCAGCTGCATTATTTAAATCAGATTTATTTGCTAATAATACTTCTGATTTTTGTTCTCCTGTAGCAGGATTAAAAACTTTTCCTTTTTTTTTAGACGAACCAGACGTAAGTTCACCATTCACAAAATGCTGTATTAAATTCATCGCTAAAATTATTTAAATAAGTAATTAACTTGTTGCAAGCATTTTCTTTATAGATGCAATTGCTTTTGCTGGATTTAATCCTTTTGGACAAGCATTAGTACAATTCATAATAGTATGACATCTATAGAGCTTTAGTTCATCTGCAACTTTTTTGAGCCTCTCTTTTCTTTCCTCATCCCTACTATCAATTATCCATCTATAGGCTTGAAGCAAAACAGCTGGCCCGAGATATTTATCTCCATTCCACCAATAACTTGGGCAAGAAGTCGAACAACAGGCACACATTATACACTCGTAAAGACCGTCTAATTTTGATCTATCTTCTATTGATTGTATATTCTCTTTACCTTCGTCTTTTTTTGAATTTTTTAACCAAGGTTCTACGGACGCGTATTGTTTGTATAATGTGCTTAAGTCACCGATCAAATCCTTTTGAACTTTTAAATGTGGTAGTGGATATATATTTATATCTCCTTTGATTTCTTTATGTGGTTTTGTGCATGCTAGTCCATTTTTTCCATCCATATTCATAGCACAAGAGCCACAAACTCCATGGGCACATGATCTTCTATAAGCAATTGAAGGGTCAATTTCATTTTTAATTTTATTTAATAAATCTAATACTTTTGAAGGGCAATTATCCATATCTACTTCATAAGTGTCGATTCGAGGATTCTCCCCTGTAGAGGGGTCCCATCTATAAATATTAACTTTTCTGATATTTTTTGAACCTGTTTGATCTTTGTAATACTTACCTTTTTGAACTTTAGAATTTTGAGGTAAATTTATTTGTACCATTAATACACTCTTTCTTGCGGTGGAAAGTATTGAACATCATTACTTAAAGTTGATCTGTGAACGTCTCTATATGCAATCTTTGTCTTACTTCCTTGACACCAAGATAAAGTATGTTTCATAAAATTATTATCGTCCCTTTTAGGATGATCTTCTCTTGCGTGAGCTCCTCTGCTTTCTTTTCGTTCATAAGCAGAGTCTATAGTGACAATAGCCTGTCTTATTAAATTATCAAATTCAAGAGTTTCCACTAAGTCGGTATTAAAAATTAGTGATTTATCTTTTACTGAGATAGACTCCATACCTTCATAAGGCTTTCTTATTTCTTCCACACCTTCTTTTAAAGTTTTTTCAGTTCTAAAAACTGCACATTTTGACTGCATAGTTTTTTGCATAGCTAGTCTTAAATCTGCAGTTCTATTGCTTCCATTGCCATTTCTTAACTTTTCAAATCTATCTAAACATTTGTCTGTTTCAGATTTAGGTATTTCTTCATGAGGTGTTCCAGGTTTCACAATTTCAGATGCTCTTTTAGCTGCTGCTCTTCCAAAAACAACTAAATCAATCAATGAGTTAGAGCCTAATCTGTTCGCGCCATGGACTGAAACACAGGCTGCTTCTCCAATTGCCATTAGTCCAGGAACAATTTTATCAGATCCATTTAATGTTAAAACTTCGGCTTTATAATTAGTAGGAATTCCACCCATATTATAATGTACTGTAGGTACTACTGGTATTGGTTCTTTAGTAACATCAACATCAGCAAATAGTCTTGAAGACTCGGATATTCCTGGAAGTCTTTCCTCTATTACTTTTGGATCTAAATGGTTTAAATGAAGATGGACATGGTCTTTTTCTTTTCCCACTCCTCTTCCTTCGTTTATTTCTACAGCTATTGATCTACTAACTACATCTCTAGATGCTAAATCTTTTGCTTTAGGAGCATAGCGTTCCATAAATCTTTCTCCTTTAGAGTTTAATAAATATCCACCTTCACCTCTAACGCCTTCAGAAATTAAGGTTCCATGACCATAAATTCCTGTTGGATGAAATTGAACAAACTCCATGTCTTGTAAAGGTAAACCAGCTCTCAATACCATAGCATTTCCGTCACCTGTGCATGTGTGAGCAGATGTTGAAGAATAGTAAGTTTTACCATATCCGCCTGTAGCTATAATTGTGATATGTGATCTAAATCTATGAATAGTTCCATCATTTAAATTCCATGCTATTAAACCTTTACATTCTCCATTTTTCATCAGTAAATCTAAAGCAAAATATTCAATAAAAAATTCTGTATTATGTTTTAAAGCCTGTCCGTACATGGTGTGTAGTATAGCATGTCCTGTTCTATCTGCTGCTGCACAAGTTCTTTGTACAGTTTCATTTCCGTAATTTTTAGTCATTCCACCAAATGGTCTTTGATAAATTTTACCATCTTCAGTTCTGCTAAATGGAACGCCATATTTTTCTAACTCCAAAACAGCTCTTGGTGCCTCTTTGCATAAATATTCAATACAGTCTTGGTCTCCTAACCAATCGGATCCTTTTACAGTATCGTACATGTGCCATCTCCAGTCATCCTCTCCCATATTGCCTAATGCTGCAGATATTCCTCCTTGAGCTGCTGATGTATGGCTTCTAGTTGGAAATACTTTTGATATACAAGCAGTTTTTAAACCAGCCTCACTTAACCCTACAGCTGCTCTCAAACCTGCGCCACCAGCACCTAAGACAACGACATCATATTCATGTTCTATAATTTTATATTGGCTCATAGACTTAGTTTAAATAATATTAGTAAAGTAGATATAGGTATTAGTATAGCAAATAAAAAGAGTAATTTGTTTGCGACATTTTTTAATTTTTCACTCTCAATATAGTCTTCAAAAACCTCACTAATGCTTAGCGCAGAGTGAAAATATGCAAAAACTATAAATAATGAAAATAAAAACTTAGTTGGTTGGCTAGTGAAGAAAAATAATACTTCTTCATAGTTTTTATCGTAGAATGATACTAGACTAATTATAAACCATAACATTAATGGAATAAGTACAACAGAACTTATTTTTAAAAAAATCCATTTTTTTGTTGCGTTAATCATTAAAATAAATTCCTTCCCAAAATAAAAATTATAGCTGTTAAAATAAATGATCCAAAAATAACTGATAAGCCGGTAATATTTGAAGTTTTTATCTCAAAACCGAATCCTAAGTCCCAAAATATATGTCTGATCTCACTTAAAATTTGAAAAGTAAATGACCAAATAGTACCTATGATAAAAAATTTTCCAAAATAACTCTCAAAAAATTTTTGGATAAAATCATAATTTGTATTGCCTAAAAGTAGAAAAGCCACCCAAAAACATATTAAGGAAATAATAATAATATTTATTATTCCTGTTATTCTGTGAGAAATTGAAACTAAAGATGATATATGCCAATTATAAATTTGAATATGCGGCGACAAAGGGTTTTTATCTGTCATGTAATTTCTGTTTAATTAAACTTTCTGCAATTTCAACTGCATTTAATGCGGCACCTTTAAGTAAATTATCACAAACAATCCATAAATTTATAGAATTAGCCTGAGAAGAATCTTTTCTTATTCTAGAAATAAATGTTTCATATTTATTTTCTGCCTCCACAGGAGTAACGTAACCTCCATCTTTTTGTTCATCTATGACTTTACAGCCTGGTGATTTAGATAAAATACTCTTTATTTCACCTAAATTATAATCTTTATAAAACTCTACATTTACACTTATTGAATGTGAAACTAAAACAGGAATTCTAACACAGGTAGATGTAATATTAATTTTTTTATCTAAAATTTTTTTAACCTCATCATGATTTTTTTGTTCTTCTTTGGTTGACCCATTTTCTAAAAAACTATCAATATGTGGAATTGCATTAAATGCTATTTGCTTTGTAAAGTTTTGGGATACAATTTTTTTGCCTTCAAAATATTCTTTTGTTTGGGACAAAAGTTCATCCATTCCAGCTTTTCCAACACCTGAGACTGATTGGTATGTTGAGGCAACTATTCTTTTAATATTATAAAGATCATGTAAAGGTTTTAAAACAACAACCATAGGTATCACTGAACAATTCGCATTTGCTATTATATTTTTATTTTTAAAATTGGATAAATCTTTTGAATTAACCTCAGGAACAACCAAAGGTATATCAGGATCTTTTCTAAAATATTTTGAGTTATCAATTACAATTGTTTTTTTTGCTGCCATCGGAGCCCATTTTTCTGCTACTGAGCTTCCTGCTGCAAAAAAAGCTATTTTCACTTTTGAAAAATCAAATTTTTCTAAATCTATTACTGTGTGAGTCTTATCTTTAAAATTTATTTTTTGTCCCGCACTTTTAGAGGAGGCAATCAAATACAATTCAGAAATAGGAAAATTTTTATTCTCTAGTACTTCTATGATTTTTCTTCCAACATTTCCTGTTGCTCCAACAATTGCTATATTCATGGTGATTTAGTTATACTAAATGAAAGGTAAATCGCAAACTTTTCCCTCGAAAATAGTTCCATTTATTGAGATTTTAAATGTTTGGGAAAGGTTATAATAAGGTTTGTTTATCATAGCGATACCGATAACTTTTTTAAAATGTGGTGAATAAACACCTGATCTAAGCTCACCTATTTTTTGGTTATCTTTGTCAATAAGTTCTATGGATTTAGATACATTAATTTCTTTTGCTTCGATTATTACGCCCATTAATTTTTTGATTAAACCATTTTTCTTTATTTGTTTTAATTTATCTTTTCCTAGAAAATTTATCTCTGTATCTAAACTAACATATTTATCTAAACCACATTCTAGAGGATTATCGTCATTATCCATATCATTACCATAAGATAACAATGCACTTTCAATCCTCTCTATTAAATTTGGGCAACCTGGTTTAACATTTAATTCTTTACCCTCTTCAAAAAGTTTATCGTATAATGCTAATCCAGACTTAGTATTTTCTACATAAATTTCATAACCACCTTGTTTCGACCAACCAGATTTTGCAATTAAATGTTTTGCTCCATCAAAATCAAAGTAATCAAAACCAAAAAATTTCATTTCTGTTATTTTTTCTCCAAATATTTTTTCCATCAACTTAAATGATTTTGGGCCCTGTACTGCCATTATATCAACATTTGGTTCAAAAATTTTTACATTTAAATTATTTCCAATCGCTAATCCTTTTGCAAATAATATTACATCGGAGTCTGCTATAGAAATCCACCATCTATCCTCTTGTAGCTTCAAAATTACAGGATCATTAATCATTCCTGCGTTATCGTCAATTATTGGACAATAGTAACATCTGCCTATTTTAGATTTTGAAAGGTCCCTACATGTCATTAATTGAACTAATTTTGCTGAATCCTTTCCTGAAATTTCAACTTGTCTTTCACCAGCTACATCCCAAATTTGAACGTGTTCTTTTAAATGATGATAGGAATCCTCTAACGATCCAAAAGCAGCTGGTAGAAGCATATGATTATAAATCGAATATGCAGTAACCCCTTGTTTCTCAATTCTTGAAGTATAAGGAGTACTTCTTAGTCTTCTTGATTTAGCAATAAAATAATTTTTCATTTATTTTTTTTTATGAATTCGTTAACTAATTTTCTCATTTCAAAAGCTTTTTCAAATAAAATCATATGTCCACAATTAGAAATTATCTTTACTTCAGAATTTTTTATTTGTTCAGACATTTTAACACCAACCTTCATCGGAACCATTTTATCTAAATCTCCAAAAATACATAAAGTTAAACAATTTATTTTTTTAATCGCATTTTCGCCATCCTTATAATTATTACAGGCATTTAAGTCTACAGCTAAAACTTCCCTAATTGCTCTTGCTGAGTTCACAATTTTTTTTACTGGGTTTCCTCCTATAAATGCTTTTGAACCCTCATAACCCCATTTCATCATTAACAGCACTGCTTTTTCATCTCCAGCCTCTGCTAAGTCGATAAGATCTTTGTTAACAGGCATTTTATTTGACCCTGCAACTAAAATTAATTTATCTATATACTCAGGATATCTTGAGGCAAAATCAATTCCTACCAGTGCACCTTGTGAATGTCCCATAAAACTTATTTTTGAAATATCCAATATTTCCATTATTTTTTTTACCCAATCAGACATTTCCTCAATAGATTTTAATGAAGGTCCTTCCGAGTCCCCATGTCCAGGTAGATCAATTGATAAAACATTAAATCCATTAGCTGAATAAAACTGTTCATGTAGGGACCAAACTATATGTGTAAGTCCACTTCCGTGCATCAAAAGTATTGATGGTTTTTTTGGATCAATATCCATACCACTGGTAGATATGAATACGTCTTTATTATCGACGTTTAAGTTCAGTTTAACTCCTTGGCCTTTTTTCTTAACTCAAATTTTTGGATTTTTCCTGTTGATGTTTTTGGCAATTCACAAAATTCAACTTTTTTTGGAACTTTAAAACCTGCAAGGGTCTCTTTGCAAAAATTTATTAATTCTTTTTCTGTAACTGGTTTATCTTTTACCATTTCAATGAAAGCACAAGGTACTTCACCCCATTTTTCATCAGGTTTTGCAACCACAGCTGCTATGGATACAGATGGATGCTTTGCTAAAGTATTTTCTATTTCAATAGAGGAAATATTTTCACCACCTGAAATAATTATATCTTTAGATCTATCTTGTATCTTTGCATAACCATCAGGATGCATAACTGCTAAATCACCTGTATGAAACCAACCATCTTTCATGGCTTTTTCTGTAGCTTCCTTATCCTTGAAATATCCTTTCATAACTACATTTCCTCTAATCATTATTTCACCTATAGTTTTCCCATCTCTTGGAACTTCCTTCATTGTCTCTGGATTCATAATTGTAACGCCTTCAGTATTTGGATATCTAACTCCTTGCCTGGCTTTTATTTCATTTTGCTTTTCCTCATCTAAGCTGTTCCATTCCTCGTTCCAAGCACATTGTGTTACATGTCCATAAGTTTCTGTTAACCCATAAACATGCATTACTTCAAATCCAAGACTTTTCATTTTTTTAAATATAATACTTGGTGGTGGAGCACCAGCTGTTAATACATAAACCTTATTTTTAAGTTTTTTACGCTCACTCTCTGGTGCGCCTGTTATCATATTCAGTACTATAGGAGCTCCTCCAAAGTGGGATACATTATACTTATCTATAAGTTCAAAAATTTTTTTTATATCAATGGCTCTAAGACAAATTGTTCTTCCATTAAGCATTGGTACTGTCCACGGATAACACCATCCATTACAGTGAAACATTGGTACAACCGTCAGAAAATTTAATCTATTAGGCATATTCCACGCAGTCGCGCTTCCTGTTGACATTAAATAAGCTCCTCTGTGATGATAAACAACTCCTTTAGGATTACCTGTTGTTCCTGAAGTATAACTTAATGAGATTGCTTGCCACTCATCATCTGGCATTTCCCATTTAAAATTTTCATCACCAGTATTTAAAAATTCCTCATATTCTAATTCCCCAATTTTTTCCAATTTCGATTGATCAGCAAATTTATCGTTTATGTCAATTATTGTAATTTTTTTTTTGAGATTGCTTAATGCTTTTTTTACCTCCATGTGTAATTGTCTATCAACTACTAAAACTTTAGCATCACTATGGTTTAAGATGTAAGCAATAGTTTTAGCATCTAGTCTAATATTAATTGTATTTAATACCCCTCCTGTCATTGGCACAGAGTAATGAGCTTCGAAAATCTCTGGAGTATTAAAGGCTAAAAAAGAGACCGTATCACCTTTGGAAATACCAATTTTACTTAGTGCACTAGCAAATTTTACACATCTTTTATACACTTCACTCCAAGTATATTTTCTATTTTCATAAACTATTGCTTCATAATTTGGATAAATATCTTTAGCTCTTAATAAAAAAGATAGGGGTGTTAATGGAACAAAATTTGCATTATTTTTTTCAAGATTTTTCTCGTAATGGCTCATTTTCTTTAATTAAATTTAAAATCCATTATATATTTACTGCCTGTTGTTGCAGATAAATAATGGCTTTCTACTCTAGGTAAAACTCTATTGAAATAGAAATTTGCTGTTTGTATTTTATCCTCATAAAAGTTTTTATTATTCGAATAGTCTTTATAACTCACTTCTAAAACCTTTAACCACGAATAACCAATTGCAACATAGCCAAGAACTCTCAAATAATCATTTGAGGCAGCATTTGCATCATCTTTTGAGGTTTTTATTTTATCTTTCATCCAACTTGAAAATTTGCTTAATTTATCAATATAAATTTCTAACTTAGCAACAAAAGAGCTTAAGTCTTTATTATTTTTATTTAAGTCACCTTTAATCATACTAATATACTTATCAATTATATCTCCGTTTTGATTAACTAGTTTTCTGAATACTAAATCTATTGCTTGAACGGAGTTTGTTCCTTCGTATATGGGAGTTATTCTATTATCCCTGTATAATTGTTCAATACCTTGATCTTTAGTGTATCCATACCCTCCGTATATTTGCATTGCATCACTTGTAATTTCCATCCCTAAATCAGAAAATAATGATTTAACAACAGGAGTCATTAATGAAACCATATCTGTGGCGTCTTGTTTTATTTTCTGGTCGCTATGGTTTAAACTCACTTCTGTTTGTTGTGATAACCAAAAGCACAGAGCCCTCTCTCCCTCAATTATAGATTTCATATTTAATAAAGTTTTCCTTATATCTGCATGCTCAATAATTAAGTCTGCGTTTCCATTTGGTGACTGATTTTTTGTACTTTTTCCTTGCTTTCTCTCTTTTGCATAGATCAATGAGTTTTGATACGCAATTTCAGAAATACCTAGGCCTTGGATTCCAACCACAATTCTCTCTAAATTCATCATTGTAAACATTTGACTCAATCCTTTATTTTTAGGACCAATCATATATCCCGTTGCCTCATCAAAGTTTAAAACACATGTTGCTGAACCTTTAATTCCCATTTTAGTTTCTATTGAACCAGTCGATATTCCATTTCTAGTACCGATCGATCCATCCTCTTTGACAATAAATTTTGGAACTAAAAATAAACTGATTCCTTTAGTGCCCTTAGGTGAGTCTGATGCTCTTGCGATTACTAAATGAATAATATTTTCTGTTAAATCATGATCGCCTGAGGTAATAAATATTTTTTGACCAGTAATTTTATATGTTCCATCTGATTGCTCTACTGCTTTTGTCTTAAGCAAACCTAAGTCTGTTCCACATACTGGTTCAGTTAAACACATTGTCCCACTCCATTTACCTTCAACCATTTTTGGAAGATATTTATTTTTAATTTCATCTGTAGCATGGTGATTTATACAATTATAAGCGCCAAGCGTTAGTTCACTATAGAGCTTAAATGCTAAGCTGGCTGATGACAGCATTTCATCAAAAAATGCACTCACAGTTTTTGGCATACCTTGTCCACCATATTTTGGATCACAAGATAATGATGTCCATCCATCTTCAATAAATTTTTTATATGCCTCTTTATAACCAGGGGGCGTCCTTACAACACCATTTTCTAATACTGTTGGATTTTCATCTCCAGCTTTTGCAAGAGGTAAAATTAAATTTTGATTAATTTTTGCTGCCTCCTCTAAAATATTTTTTACAAGATCAGTTGTGACTTCTTTATATTTATCAATCTCATTATAATTTTTGTTATCTCTAAGCTTTTCATATAAAAAAAGCATATCTTCAACAGGTGCATTATAAGTTGGCATAATCTTATTTTAATTAAAATACAAATTATTTCAATTTTGAAATAATCGCATCCCCCATTTGAACAGTGGATACTTCTTTTTTTCCCTTTGCAACTATATCTTTTGTTCTTAAACCGTCATTAAGCACATCTTGGACCGCTTTTTCCAAATTATCTGCCTCTTTATCCAAATTTAAAGAATATCTTAATGCCATTGCAAAACTTAAAATTGTTGCAATTGGATTTGCCAATCCTTTTCCGGCTATATCTGGAGCTGAACCATGTATTGGTTCATACATGGCTCTCATTTCACCATCTTTATTTTTTGCACCAAGAGATGCTGATGGTAAAAGTCCTAATGAGCCTGTTAACATTGATGCTTGGTCAGAAAGCATATCTCCGAAGAGATTATCAGTTACTATGACATCAAATTGTTTTGGATTTCTTAATAATTGCATAGAACAGTTATCTGCTAACATATGATTTAGTTCTACTTCTTTGTATTCTGAATCATGTAAAGTTTGAACCTCTTCTTTCCAAAGTTGTCCTGCCTCCATAACATTAGATTTCTCACACGAAGTAACTCTATTAGATCTTTTTTTAGCTAAATCAAAAGCGACCCTTGCTACTCTAATAATTTCACTGCTAGTGTAAGTATGAGTATTAATACCTTTTCTTTCTCCATTATCTATAGGTTTAATCCCTCTAGGTTCTCCAAAATATATTCCTCCTGTTAATTCTCTTACAATCATAATATCTAAGCCAGAGACAATTTCAGGTTTAAGAGTAGATGCATCAACCAATTGTTTAAAACATATTGCAGGTCTTAAGTTTGCAAATAATTTCAACTCTTTTCTTAATTTCAATAATGCTCTCTCGGGTTTTTTTGAAAATTCTAGATTATCCCATTTAGGTCCACCTACTGCTCCTAACATGACAACTTCACTCTCAAGGGCTTTGTAAAACACCTCATCAGTTATTGGAGTTCCATGTTTGTCGTATGAAGCTCCTCCTGCTAAATCTTCATCAATTTCAAAATCTAGAGACTTTTTTGAGTTAAGCCATTTGATAACTTTTTTAACCTCGTTTATTACCTCAGGACCAATACCGTCCCCAGGTAGAAGTAAAATTTTTCTTTTTTTTACTTTAATCATTAAATATCCAGGGCCTTTGATTTTTAACTTTATTTTCGAAGGATTTTATTTTATCAGATTTTTCAAGAGATAAGGCAATGTCATCTAAACCCTCTAGTAAACATTTTTTTTTAAATGGGTCTATCTCAAATGAAATTTCGTTGTTTCCATATATAATTTTTTGATCTGCTAAGTTGACTGAAATCTCCTCTTTTCTATTTGAGTATTCTGATATTTCCTTAATTTTATCCTCATTTAAAACAATCGGTAAAATTCCATTTTTAAAACAGTTATTATAAAAAATATCAGCATAACTCGAACTAATAATACAAGTAATTCCAAAGTCTAATAGTGCCCAAGGTGCGTGTTCCCTAGAAGAACCACACCCAAAGTTTTTTCCTGTGATTAATATGTTGGAATTACAAAATGGTTTTTTGTTTAAGATAAAGTCTGAAATTTCTTTTCCTTTTTCATCATATCTTAGTTCAAAAAAAAGATTTTTTCCTAAACCTGTTCTTTTAATCGTTTTTAAAAACTGTTTTGGTATAATCATATCTGTATCTATATTTACAATTGGTAAATATGTTGGGATACTTTTAAGAGAAATAAATTTTTGCATTTAATTTTGATACTTTCTAACGTCGTCTAAATTACCAGCTATCGCTGCAGCTGCAGCCATGCCTGGACTTACTAAATGTGTTCTACCGCCTCTGCCTTGTCTTCCTTCAAAATTTCTATTAGAAGTAGATGCACATCTTTCTTCAGGCTTTAATTTATCTGCATTCATTGCTAAACACATAGAACAACCAGGCTCTCTCCATTCAAAACCTGATTTTATAAAAATTTTATCTAAACCCTCTTGCTCTGCTTGTTGCTTAACTAAACCTGACCCTGGGACTACCATTGCATGAACGTGAGAAGCTTTTTTTTTATTTTTTAATATTTTTGCAGCTTCTCTTAAATCTTCAATTCTTCCATTTGTACAACTTCCAATAAAAACTTTATCAATTTTAATGTCCTTTGCTAGCGTATCTGGCTTCAAACCCATATACTTTAAAGATCTTTCAATTGAACTTTTCTTATCAAGATCTTTTTCTGTATTTGGATTTGGTACCTTTCCTTCAATTGTTATAACATCTTGAGGAGAGGTGCCCCAAGTAACCATTGGAATAATTTCTTCTGCAGTTAGACTTACTTCTTTGTCAAAGTGAGAACCATTATCTGAATTTAAATTACTCCAAACTTCAACTGCTTTATCCCAAGTTTCGCCTTTAGGCGACATTGGTCTCCCTTTTAAATAATTAAATATTTTTTCATCTGGTTCTATTAACCCAGCTCGTGCTCCTCCTTCGATCGTCATATTACAAATAGTCATTCTTTGCTCTACACTTAAAGACCTAATCAAATCTCCCGCATATTCTATTACACAACCTGTTCCACCAGCTGTACCTATTTTTCCAATGATTTGTAAAATAACATCTTTTGATGTTACTCCTAATGGAAGTTTTCCATTAACATTTATTCTAAAATTTTTTGCTTTTTTCTGAACTAATGTTTGTGTTGCAAGAACATGTTCCACTTCTGAAGTTCCAATTCCAAAAGCTAGCGAACCGAATGCACCATGAGTGGCTGTATGACTATCTCCACAAACTATTACTGTTCCTGGTTGTGTAAATCCTTGCTCTGGACCTGTTACGTGTACTATTCCTTGCCTCTTATCATTCATTCCAAAAAGCTTTATTCCAAATTCCTTACAATTTGCCTCTAAAGTTTCTACTTGAATTTTAGATTCTTGATCAGATATTCCTTTTGATCTATCTGTAGTTGGTACATTGTGATCTGCTACGGCTAAAGTTAGAGATGGTTGTCTCACTTTTCTATTTGAGCTTCTTAAGCCCTCAAAAGCTTGTGGACTTGTTACCTCATGAATTAAATGTCTATCAACAAATAATAATGCGGTACCGTCATCTTGTTCATGAACTAAATGATCATTCCAAATTTTATCGTAAAGTGTGTGCGGCATTGAAAAAAATTTATTTTTTTTCTTTTAAACTTTCTTCTTTATTTTCTGAAGTTTCCTCTTTAATTTTTTCTTGCTCATTCTCTTTTATATCATTTTTTACTTCAGTCTGCTGTAAATTTTCCTCAGTTGATGTTTCACTTTTAACATCAACTTCAATTCCTATATTTTTTCTAATTTTTTCAGCTATTCTTGCAGATTTTCCGGTTCTGTCTCTTAAATAATATAATTTAGCTCTTCTTACATCTCCAGATCTTATAACTTTTATTGAGTCAACTATAGGGCTGTACAAAGCAAAAGTTCGCTCAACACCTTCACCAAAAGAAATCTTTCTAACTGTAAATGATGAATTAATATCTCGACTTTTCTTAGCGATACACACTCCCTCAAAATATTGAATTCTATCTCTTTTTCCTTCAGTTATTCTAACTCCTACTTTGATAATATCTCCTGGAAAAAATTGAGGCAGTTTTTTTTCAGCCTGAATTTTTTTAACATTTGATCTATTAATTTCTTCAATTGTTTTCATTATAGCGTTTATCAATTTAGTTCTTTTTATATTTTTCCCATAAATCTGGTCTACGGACGCGTGTTATAGCCTCAGATTGAGACAAACGCCAGTCTTTAATTTTAGCATGATCTCCAGATAATAATACATCTGGAACAGCTTTTTTCTCCCAAATCTGTGGTTTAGTATACTGGGGATATTCTAAAAGACCGTTTTCAAAGCTTTCATCTTCTTTCGATAGGTCATTTCCGAGTACTCCAGGTATCAATCTTAAAATAGAGTCGATTATCACAAAAGCAGCTGACTCACCCCCAGATAAAATAAAATCTCCAATGCTTATTTCCTCAATATTTCTTGTTGATAAAATTCTTTCGTCTACCCCCTCAAAATTTCCACATATTAAATTAATTGATTTCTCTTTAGCAAGTTCTTTTGCAAATTTTTGGTCAAATTTTTTACCCTTTGGAGATAAATAAAAAATTCTACTTTTGTCTTTCAAATTATTATCAATAGACTTTGCTAAAATATCTGCTTTTAAAAGCATTCCAGCTCCTCCACCAAAAGGTGCGTCATCAACCGTTTTGTGTTTGTCCTCAGCAGAATCTCTTATATTTACAACTTTTAAATTCCATTTTTTCTTTTCTAAAGCTTTTCCATAAAGTCCTTTTGATAATGGACCAGGGAAAGTTTCAGGGTAAAGAGTAAATACTTGTGCTTGCCACATAAATTATTTTTTTTCTTCCTTAGGTGCTTCTGCTTTTTTAGCTTCTTCCTTAGGTGCTTCTGCTTTTTTAGCTTCTTCCTTAGGTGCTTCACCTGAAGCAGCTTTTTCATCTTTTTTCTTTCTATCCTTTTTAGGTATAGCTTTTTGTGGATTATTACCTTTAGCCGGCATTGGCATTAATTGATTTTCTCCAAGAATTCTAGCAACTCTAATTGTTGGCTGCGCTCCTTGTCCTAACCAATATTTAATTCTATCTGTTTCTAAACCAACCCTTTCTTTTTTATCTTTTGGTAATAAAGGATTAAAAAAACCAAGTTTTTCAATAAATCTTCCATCTCTTGAAAATCTACTATCCGCAACAACTATTTTATATACTGGTCTCTTTTTTGTTCCACCCATTGATAATCTTAACTTTAACATTTTTTACCTTTCATTATTTTAATTGATTAAAAAGCTCTGGCGGTATTCCTTTGTCAGTCATACCTTTCAGATTTCCTTTTGACATCTTTTTCATCATTTCAGACATCATTTTAAATTGCTTAAGCAATTTATTGATAGTGGCTGCATCAGTTCCAGAGCCATTAGCAATTCTTTTTTTTCGAGATCCATTAATTATTTTTGGATCTTCTCTTTCTTTTTTAGTCATAGATAATATTATTGCTTCATTTTTTGTTATAATTTTTTCATCAACTCCTGCAGCGTCCATTTGAGATTTAATTTTAGAAACACCAGGTAAAAAAGACATAACACCTTCTATTCCTCCCATTTTTTTCATTTGCCTTAGTTGAGTTAAATAATCTTCCATTGAAAATTGTCCTTTTTTTAAATTTTCCTCAGCTTTTTTAATATTTTCTTCTCCAAGATCCTGGGCTGCTTTTTCTACTAAAGAAACAACATCGCCCATACCTAAAATTCTGTTTGCAATACGATCTGGATGAAATACCTCAATATTATCTATTTTTTCTCCTACCCCTAAAAACTTTATCGGCACCTGTGATACATATTTCATGCTAACAGCTGCTCCGCCTCTCGCGTCACCATCCGCTCTAGTTAGAATTATTCCAGTTAAATTTACAGTATTTTTAAATTCTTTCGCTACTTCAGCGGCTACTTGACCGGTGAGAGAATCTGCTACAAGAAATGTTTCTGATGGTTTAATTATATTTTCTATTTGTTTTATTTCACTCATCATTTGAAGATCAATTTGTGTTCTGCCCGCTGTATCGAATAAAATTATTTCTGATCCATTTAAATTAGCAGCGCTCATTGCTCGTCTACATATATCTGCAGGTAATTGTCCTTCAATGACTGGTAGTGTTAATATATTATTTTGTTCACCTAGAGATTTTAATTGTTCTTGTGCAGCTGGCCTATAAACATCCAGGCTGACCATCATAATTTTTTTTTTTTTATTAATTTCTAAAAATTTAGCTAGTTTAGCTGTAGTAGTTGTTTTTCCTGAACCCTGAAGTCCCACTAACATCATCGGAACTGGAGGAACAGCATTTAAGTTTATTTCTTCATTTTTTTCACCTAACAACTTAACTAGGGCGTCATAAACTATTTTGATGACCATTTGGCCAGGTGAGGTAGATCTAATGATTTCTTGACCTAGCGCTTTTGGTTTAACATTCTCTATGAAATTTTTCGCAACATCTAGAGATACATCTGCTTCTAATAAGGCTTGTCTAATACCTCTCATACCTTCATCAACTTGCTTTTCATCAAGTGAAGGTGCTTTTTTTAGAGAAGAAAAAACTTCTTCAAATTTATTTGTCAAATTTTCAAACATAATTTCATCCAGCAGCTATCGCACCAGTGGGCGAACCCTCGCTGACTGGTGTCGATCTCTTTGTTTCCAAAGACACCGCAAAATGCTGTATTTGCGGAAATTGCGATAACCTATAATAGAGGTTCAAAATGTCAATAAATAAGATAAATATAAAAATATATGGAATTTAAAGCTTTTAAAATGGATGGTTTAGGTAATGATTTCGTTATCATTGATAGAAGAAAAAATCCAATTTCTATTGTTAAAGAAAAAATCGTTGAATTAGGAAAAAGAGACAATATTGGTTTTGACCAATTAATATTTCTTGATGAAATAAATCCTCAAGCTCCAAATGATATTCCCATTACAATATTTAATTCTGATGGTGAAGAAGTTGAGGCTTGCGGTAATGGAAGTAGATGCGTTGCAAAGCTTATATGTGATGAAAAAAAAATTGAACATACTGCAGTATTAGCTGGTGATAGAGTTTTAAAGGCTCAAAAAATTTCTGAAAATAGTATTAGAATTGTAATGGGTGATCCTATTTTTAGCTGGCAAAAAATTCCTTTATCAAAAAATATAGATTGTAAAAATATAAACTTAAAAATTGGAAATGAAGAATTAAAAGATGGTTATGCACTAAATGTTGGAAATCCGCATATAGTTTTTTTTGTTGAGGATTGTTATAAATATAACCTAAAAAAAATTGGACCATTAATTGAAAACCACGAGTTATTCCCAGAAAAAATAAATGTTACATTTGCTCAAATAAAAGATGGTAGTAACATTTGGGTAAATGTTTGGGAACGTGGAGCTGGACAAACTAAAGCATGTGGAACAGCTGCCTGTGCAACAGGTGTTGTTGCTTTTGAAAAAAAAATTGCTGGTAACAATAACAATATTCATTTCAAAGAAGGTTTTTTAAATATTGAATATGATGGAATTATTTCTATGACAGGTCCAGTTTCAGATATTAAAGAAATTAAAATAAAATTATAATGGGTATTTTTGAGAAATTTAAATTGGGCTTTAAAAAAAGTGCTTCTACTTTTACTTCCGGACTTAAGGAAATAATTATAAAAAAAGAACTTGATGACAAAACACTAGATGAAATTGAGGAATTTTTGATACAATCTGATGTGGGTGTTATTGCATCAGAAGAAATTAAAAAAATAATTGCAGAAAAAAAAATTGATCCAAATAAAAATAAAGTTGATGAAGTTAATTTACTTCTAAAAAAATATATTGTTGATTTAATGTCTCCACTAGAAAAAAGCCAATTTTTTACAAATAAAACTGACTTAAATGCAATTCTTGTTTCTGGTGTTAATGGAGTTGGAAAAACAACTACAATTGGAAAATTAGGAAAAATTTTAAAGTCTAATGGTAATAAAGTTATTTTTTCAGCATCTGATACTTTCAGAGCTGCAGCAATTGAGCAGTTAGAAAATTGGGCTAAAAAAATAGATGTAAGTATAATTAAATCCTCACAAGGTTCTGATCCTGCGTCTGTTGCATTTAAAGCTGTTGATGAAGCTATGAAAGATAAATTTACTCATGTTTTAATAGATACTGCAGGAAGATTACAAAATAAAAAAAATTTAATGGAGGAATATAAAAAAATTGCAAATGTTACTAAGAAAATTGATCCAAATGCTCCTCATGAAGTATTATTAGTTTTAGATGCAACTTCTGGGCAAAATGTAATAAATCAAGTGGAGGAATTTAATAAAATAATTCCGATAACAGGTTTAATAATGACTAAACTTGACGGAACTGCAAAAGGTGGAATTTTAATAGCTGTGGCTAAAAAATATAAATTACCAATTGTTGCTTTGGGTCTGGGTGAAAAAGAGGATGATTTACAAATTTTTGAAGCAGAAAAATTTGCAGATGCTTTTATCAGTACAAACTAACTTAACTGTTCTACAAAATTTTCAATAGAATTGATCAGATCTTGATTATACTCCATCATATGATCATCAAATTCGTTAAAATAACTATATTTTGGTTTATTAGCATTTTCAAAAATAGTCTTTCCCATTGAAAATGGTACGATTTTGTCTTTTTTTCCATGCATTACCAAAACTGGAAAATTAATATTTTTAATTTTTTTTAAGTTTTCGTATTTATCTTTTAATAATAAATTTATTGGTAAAAATGGGTAATATTTTTTAGCTAATTTTGTCATTGATGTGAATGGTGACTCTAATATTATTCCAGATAGTCTGAAGTTTTGACCCATATCTATGGCAATCGCAGTACCTAAAGATTCTCCATACAGAATTATATCTTCGTCCCTTACTCCGTTTTGATTTAACCATTTTTTTGACTCATTGGCATCTTTATACAAGCCAAACTCGCTAGGTTTGCCAGCGTTACCACTAAATCCTCTATAGGCAACAATAAGATAGTTTAGATCTAAATTTGAAATTTCGTTAAGTTTGTAAATTCTATTATCAAGTCTACCTGCATTTCCATGAAAGAAAAGCAAAGTTTTGAAGTTTTTATTTTTTTTATGATACCATCCAATCAAATCATTATCTGATTTTACATAAATTTTTTTAATTTTATGATTTAGGTCTTTTTCATTCAAATAATTATCAACTGAGGGATGATAAAGAAGTTTTCTTTGTAAGAAATAAATTGAGACAGCCGTAACAAAATAAATTACAAAAACTAGAATAAATATATAATTTAAATTCATTCTTTTTTTTCAGCTTAAAAATATTTAATTACTTTTTATCAAAAAAAGTTTCATATATCATTAAAGTGATAGCTATTCCCATAATGATATAAACTGGAAGTACGTCTAGAAAAGTTATCATTGGAGACCTGGTTAATGTAGTTGCTAACCCTATCAAAAAGAAAAGGGAAAATGATATTCCAATTATTGAAATTAATTTATTCATTATACTCCTCTGATTTTGTCTCTAACCATCTAGCAGTACTTAAAAACCTATGGTCGTCATATTTGGCACCTACCATTTGAATTCCTAATGGTAAATTATTTTCCCCTTGAAGTAAAGGAAGAGATATTGAAGGAGTGCCTAGAAATGACCAAACTCTATTAAAATCCGCTGAACCTGTACTTTTAAGACCTTTGTCAGCTACACCAGTACTTGATGGTGTAAGTACAGCGTAGTAATCTTCAAAAACTTCTTTATAAGAATCGTAGCTTCTCTTCATAAAGTCTATAGCTTCTGCATACTCCTTCGCTGAGTGCTTCATTCCATTTTGAATAGCATTTATCATTTCTTTTGAGAGTTTTTTTCTGTAGTTTTTATAATAATCACTAAAATTATTCGCTAAATCCACTTCATGAATTAATTTATGATATTTCGATATTCTTTCAAAATAGGATGGTGTATCAAATATTTCTATATTTTTTTTAAATGATTTAATAAAAAATTCAAAAGATTCTCTAGACTTCTTATCAACCTTATTCCAACTTTTTGTTTTATAAAAAATAAACTTCGGTTCATAAATTGGGTCTTTCAAGCATTCAGTTAATAAATGTTCTGAAGAATAATGTATTGAATCTTCATCATAAGAGTCCTTTTTTATCAAAATTTTTGCTAACAGTGCAACATCCTCAACTTTTTTTCCAAAAACACCAATATGATCTAATTTAGAGGAAGTTCTAAGTACACCGTTTCTAGATATGAGGCCATATGAAGGTTTATATCCAACAACCCCACAATAAGATGCTGGTCTGATAATAGATCCCCCAGTCTGAGATCCAATAGAAAGTGGTGCCATATGAGATGCTATTACTGCTGCTGATCCACTAGAGGATCCACCTGGTGTTCTATTGTAATCATGGGGATTTCTTGTTTTTGGGGGGCTTAAAAAAGCTAATTCTGATGTAGCTGTTTTGCCCATTATTAAAGCACCAGAAGATTTTAGTAAATCTACAATTTCTGCATTTTGAGATGCTGATTTTCCTTTTCTTATAGGGGTTCCGCATTCAGTAGGCATATCATAAGTGCCAACAATATCTTTTAAGGCAACTGGAACCCCATGCAAGGGTCCAAGAGCATTACCAGATTTCCTAAACTCATCAGACTCTTGAGCTTTTTCTAATAATATTTTTTCATCGAAGTGAGCCCAAGCTTTAATATCTTTTTCGAATTTTTTAATTCTCTCTATATATAATTTGCAAAGTTCTACAGATGTTATCTCAGCATTTTTGATTTTTTCTACAATTTGACGTACGGATAAATTAAAAATATCCATGTTAGTCTGCAAATAGTTTTTCTGGTAACCACAAAGCAATCTCAGGAAAAATATACATTAAAACCATTGCGAATATAACAATGCCTAAGAATGGAATTATTCCTTTAAAAATTTCCATTAATTCTACATTTTGTGATTGAACACCTTTAAGATAATAAGCTGACATTGCCATGGGTGGGGTTAAAAAAGATGTTTGAAGGTTTAAGGCAATTAACATTGCAAATAAATATGGGTTGACACCAAAAAATTCGACTAAAGGTAAAAAAATTGGAACGAAAATTATTAAAATCTCTGTCCATTCTAAAGGCCATCCTAATAAAAAAATAATTAATTGTGTCAAAACTAAAAATTGCCATGGCGCCATGTCAATCGATTTGAAAAAATGTTCAAAAACCTCATGTCCTCCTAAATAAGAAAAAACAGATGCAAATGTCCAAGAACCTACGAACAACCACATAATCATAGCTGAAGTTTTTGCTGTAAGAAAAACTGCATCTTTGAAATTGTCCCATTTTAATGTTTTGTAAAAAAATGCTAGCACTATTGAACCAAAAGCACCTACAGCAGCTGCTTCTGCTGGAGTAGCCAAACCTGCTAAAATAGTGCCTAATACAAGTAATATTAACGTAAAAAGAGGAACAAATGATACGAAAACCTCTTTAATAATTTTTCCTATTGGAGGTATTTCCTCTTTACTTGGTTTAGGAGCAACCTTAGGATTTATAAGTGCCAATGATACAGAATATAAAATATATAGAAATGCTAGTAGAAGACCTGGAAATATTGCAGCTGCGAACAGTCTCAAAGGAGATAGTTGAGCAATTACAGAATAAACTATTAACATAATACTTGGTGGAATAAGTATTCCAAGACATCCTCCTGCACAAATTACTCCGGATGAGAATTTTTTGTCATATCCAGCTTTTATCATAGCTGGCCATGCCAATAATCCCATTAGAGTAACAACAGCACCAATAATCCCAGTTGCTGTTGAAAATAGCGCACAAGTTATAAGGGCTGCCACAGCCATTGAGGCAGGAAGTTTATGTGAAGCTAGTCTGATAGCAAAAAATAATCTTGATACTATTCCTGCTCTTTCTACTAAATATCCCATGAACAAAAATAAGGGCACAGCAGTCAAAACATTATTATCCATAACCGTGTAAGTGTTTTGAACAAACAATTTAAAAATTCTATTATCAAACAAATGTTCCATCAACGCCCAATCAAAATAAGCGTAATACCCAAAACCTATACCTACTGCCATTAGTGTAAAAGCAATAGGGAATCCTAATAATACTGCACCTAAAAAGAATACGAGCATAATCATTGCTACTGCTGGATCAGGTATATAGAAATACATGACGTTACTTTCCTTGTTTCTTCATTAGCAATTGCTCTGTCTCCATAGAAACAACAATTCTCTCTGGCCACTGTTTTTCTTTAATGCAAATTAAGCATTTCATTACTTCACTGATACCCTGTAAAGTTAAAAAAAATCCTGAAAGTGGAATTAATGACTTTGCCATATAAATTTGTATTTGGGCAGGGCTACTCCAGCTTGTTTCTTGTACACGCCATGCTAAGGCAGCGTAATCATAACCGTAAAACGTTAAAGCAAGTACACCTGGGAAAAAAAATACGATATATAAAACCAAATCCAATCTTGCTTGTTTAGTTGGTTTCATCAATCTATACAATACATCTCCTCTTACATGTGCCGCTGTAGCCAAAGTGTATGCGCCTGCCATCATAAATATTGCACCATACATTTGAAGACTAAAATCAAAGTTCCATAAGGTCGGCTTATTGAATGCATATGCCATTACTACTTCATAACAAGTTCCGAGGCATAAAATAAGTATACACCAAGAAAAAGATTTACCTACTTTAATGCTAAGTTGATCAATAAAATTTATGTATTTTTTCATAAAGACTTAAACATACAACACAATAGAAATTAGTCTAAAAAAAAATGGGGGTTATAATAAACCCCCATTTTCTATAATATTTTAAAATATTTAAATCTTTACGTTGCCTAAAGATCCAAACTCATTCTCATAAGCCAACCTGTAGTTTGGTTGATTCATAAGAAGATATTTCATTACTGTTTTTGCATATTTCTTCTGTGAATCCACAATTTTCTTGAAGAATGGATCTTTCGCAGAAAATTCACCAACTACTTTATCCCATCCTTTCAATTGTTCAGAAAGAATTGCATCAGAAGTCTGATAAACATTAACGCCATGTTCATTCATCAACTTACTTAAATCTGCAGAATAACGAACTAAAGCTTTAAAGTAGTTATCACTATTTGCACTACCAGCAGCGTACTTTAAGATTGCTTGGTGTCTTGGTGATAAACTATTTAGTCTTTTTTTATTGATACAAATTTCAAACATCTCCTGAGATTGGTGAAAACTTCCTAAATGATAATGCTTGGATACATCCTGCATACCAAATTGTGAGTCTGATGTTGGGTTATTAAACTCCGCAGCATCAATAAGACCAGTCTTCATAGCTGGTTGTATTTCTCCACCTGGAAGTTGTCTTACCACCATGCCCATTGCTGTAAGGACGTTAGTAGCCAATCCAACGGTTCTATACTTCATACCTGTTACATCAGAAACGTTTGTCACATTTTTCTTAAACCATCCAAAAGGCTGCGCTGGCATTGGCATATGGAAGTAACCTACATAGTCGAAGCCAACTTTTTTCAAAGTTTCTTCGTACAAAGCTCTACCTCCGCCGTATTCAATCCAACCCATTACTTCTTGGGATGATAATCCGTAAGATGGACCTGTTCCGAACAAGGAAGCAGCTGGATTTTTACCATACCAATATGCTGTAACCCAATGTCCCATGTCTAGTGTACCATCGCTTACTGCTTGACCAATTTCAGATGTTTTCACAACTGAGCCAACTGGTTGCAAGTCAATTTTGAGTTCTCCACCTGACATTTCCTCAACCATTCTTGCATAGTCGCCAGCCATTTCAAAAAAAATGTTAGCACCGCTTGGCCATGCCGCTTGCATTTTGAGAGTAACTTTTTTACCTCTCCCACCAAAGCCTCCCCCTTGCTGGTCACAACCTGCTAAAAAAGCACCTCCAGCTATCACAGCACCAGCTGTAGCTGCTTTCTTAAAAAATTTACGTCTTGAAGTAATTAAAGACTTCGCTGACTTCTTTTTTTTAATCATGATTTATTTCTCCTCTTAGTTAATTAACTTGATAATTAAAGCACATATGCTTTTCTGAGTCCCGTGCTAATTAGTCAAATTCTAAATTATTTACAACTAAGAGTAGTATAATTAATTTAAATCAAATATTTTTCCTGGATTCATAATATTATTTGGATCAATGGTTCTTTTAATGGATTTCATTAAAGGTAAATTATCTGCGTGTTGTTCCAATAAGTATTTTTTTTTATGTAGTCCAATTCCATGTTCTCCGGTAATTGTTCCATCAGACTCGAGACTTTTTTTAATCAAGATATCATTAAATTTTTTAATTTTTTCATATGCCTCTTTTTTTGAAGGATCATATGGAAGCATAACATGGAAATTTCCATCACCTAAATGACCAACCATTGGACCTCTTAATCCAAGTTTTTTAACCTCGGTCTCTGCGAACTTAACACATTCAGTAATTTTAGAAATTGGAACACAAATATCAGTTGTGTATACCCTTCCATTGTTAATAAGTGCTTTAACAGAGTACCAAGCATCCCATCTTGCTCTCCACATTTTATTTCTTTTTTCTAATGTATCGGCCCACTTAAAATCGCTACCACCATTATTTTTTGAAAGTTCATCTACAATTTTAATTTGCTCTTTGTTTGAAATTTCATCTCCATGAAACTCGAAAAATAATGTAGGTAAAGGTTTTACATCTTCTAATTTTGAATAATTAATACTTATATCCATTTGATCTTTATTAAGCATTTCAATTCTTGCTATAGGTATACCATATTGAATTACTTCTTGTGCTGTCTTTACTGCATTCTCAAGTTCTTTAAATTGACAAATAGCACTAATTATATTTTCTGGAATAGGTGATAATCTTAATTGAATTTCTGTTATAATACCCAACGTTCCCTCTGATCCAATAAACAAATTTGTTAAATTGTATCCTGCAGAAGTTTTTTTTGCTCGACCCCCAGTATTAATTATATCTCCGTTTGGTAAAATAACTGTTAATCCTGTTATTACCGATTTCATTGTCCCATATTTTACTGCCATTGTTCCTGAAGCAGATGTAGACGCCATTCCTCCTATAGCAGCATTTGCTCCTGGATCTATTGGAAAAAATACACCATCTTCACGCAGATATTCATTAAGTTGTTCTCTGGTTACACAAGCTTGAACTCTGCAATCAAAATCCTCGGTGTTCACCACTAGCACTTTATTCATCTTTTCAAGTGAGATAGTTATTCCTTTATCATTGCCTACTGCATGGCCTTCTAAAGAAGTTCCAGTACCAAATGGAACTACTGGTACTTTATTTTCATTACACAACTTTAAAATTAGAGATACTTCTTCATTAGTTTCGGGAAAAACTACCGCCTCCGAAAGTACTGGATCATAGGTATCTTCGCCTCTAGCATAATTTGCTCTTGTTGACTCTGATTGAGAAAATCTATCGTTGAGAATTTTTTTGAGCTGGTTTTGAAGGTTTAAATTCATTAAAATATATTATTAAAAAAAAAATGTAAAATATATGGCTAATTAACCAAGCATTTTTTTAATATTTTCAATCGCTTGGGAAATATTGTCTTGTGAAGCAGCAAAACTAAACCTAACATAATCTTTGGCTTTTTTACCAAACGAAGTTCCTGGCACAATTGCAACTCCAGCTTCATGAAGACATTTTTTTGCAAATTCTTCACCATTCATTCCAGTCTCTATTACATTGGGGAAAGCATAAAATGCACCACCTGGCAAACTACAAACAATACCTTTTATGCTATTAAGACCTTCATAAATTAATTTTCTTCTTTTTGTAAATTTTTCCATCATAAAATTTATTGAATCGTCTGGTCCATCAAGAGCAGCAATAGCGCCGAATTGAATAGCTGCATTTACACAGGAATGATTATTCACACAAAATTTTATTACTTGATCTATGAGTTTTTCTGGCCATACAGCCCATCCTAATCTCCAACCTGTCATTGAGTATGCTTTACTCCATCCGTCTAGAACAATTAATCTATCATATAAAAAAGTATAATCAAAAAAGGATGGCATTTTCTTTCCATCAAAAATTTGTCTACTATAAATTTCATCACTTAAAATAGCAACGTGTGGAAATTTTTTTAATCCTTCAGCTAACTCATCAATTTTATTTTTTTCGGTAAAAGCTCCAGTAGGATTGTTTGGATTATTTAAAATTATCAATCTAGTATTTTCATTAATTAAAGAAAGTATTTTTTGGGGATTAATTGAAAAATCATTGTTTTCAAGCATATCTATTGGGACAGCTTTTGCGCCTGTATAATTTATCATTGACTCATATATAGGAAATCCTGGATCAGGATAAATTATTTCAGCACCAGGCTCGCCAAAGAGTGTTATTGCATAATACATCGTCGGTTTTCCACCAGGCATAATAATCACTCTCTCAGGATCAATTTCTGTGCTGTAAAGCTTTTTAATTTTTCTTGTAACAGCTTCTCTACATTCAATTATTCCATTTGGTAAAACATACCCATGATGACCTTCATCTAATGCTTTTTTTGTAGCCTCAACAACATGTTTTGGAGATTTAAAATCTGGTTGACCAACACTCAAATGAATTATTTTTTTTCCTTGTGCTTCTAACTTTTTTGCCTCGGCTAAAATTTTAAACGCTGTTTCGGTTCCTAATCTCTCAAGATTTTTTGCTAATTTCATTTTATTATCTATATGCTAATTTTGAAGAATTGAGCTCTTTTAAATTTTTACAGCCCATCAGTTTCATATTTCTCTTTATTTCGTTATGCATATTTTGAAGCATTTTTTCAACACCTTTTTGCCCACCGGCACTCAAACTAAAAAGATAACCTTTGCCAAAGCTACATGCTTTTGCACCAGCTGCTAATGCTTTTATGACATGAGTTCCTCTTCTAATGCCACCATCTAAAATTATTTCAACTTTATCGCCAAATTTATCTGAAATTTCTTTTATTTGATCAAAAGGTGATAGTGAGCCATCTAATTGTCTACCGCCATGATTTGATATCATTACTGCTGTACAACCTATATCTATTGCACGCTCTACATCTTCTAAACTCATTATACCTTTTAGAGCGAACGGACCATTCCATTTTTTAACGATATACTCAGCATCTTTCCAGTTCATCCCTGGATCATATTGCTCATTTATATACTCAATTACAGATTTTGTAATGTTTGTACCTTTATCTGTTTTATTTTTAACATTTGATAACTCAAACTTTTTGTTAGTAAAATAGTCAAAAACCCATTTAGGTTTTACTGCAAAATCAACCAGACTCTTAAAAGTAAGCTTTGGAGGTGTTGTAAAACCTGTTCTATGATCTCTTTCTCTATTTCCAGCAACTATAGTATCTACAGTTAAACATAAACCGTCAAAGTTAGCTCTTTTACATCTTTCTACAAGATCGTCTGTAATTGACTTATCTTTATGAACATATAATTGAAACAATTTAGGTCCACTTGAAATATTAGATATTTCTTCAATAGAGGTATTTGCCATAGTTGACATACTATACATAGTGCCAAATTTTTCTGCAGCTCTTGCTGAGGCTTTATCTCCATCAGGATGATACAATCTTTGCATAGCTGTTGGTGAGAGAAAAAGTGGCATATTTATTTTACGGCCAAATATTGTTGTTGTAAGGTCAGGATTTTCAACACCATTTAAAACATTTGGTATCAAATCACAGGAATTAAAAGAATTTGTATTTCTTTTTAAAGTTATTTCGTCGTCAGATCCACCATCAATATAATGAAAAATTGGTGAGGGTAATTTCTTTTTAGCTAATATTCTAAAATCATCGAAATTATGACAGTCATCAAGATCCATTTTTCCTAAATCTTAAATTACTTCTACTTAAGTCACTTATTTTAGTACATCCCATTAATTTCATATCTCGTTCTAGTTCAGCTTTATATTGACCTAAAGCTCTCTCGACGCCAGCTTGACCTGCTGCAGCTAATGCATAAAGATAAAGTCTTCCTCCAGAGCAGGCCTTTGCACCTATTGACAAGGCTTTAAGCATATGGGTTCCTCTTTGAAATCCTCCTTCGCAAATAACATCAATTTTATCGCCAACAGCATCTACAATTTCTGACAATTGATCAAATGGAGATCTTGATCCATCAAGTTGTCTTCCTCCGTGATTTGAAACCATTATTCCAGTGCATCCAATATCGACTGCTTTTTTTGCATCTTCAACACTCATTACACCTTTGAGTGCAAAATGACCTCCCCATTGAGAACATAATTTCTCTGCATCTTTCCAATTCATAGATTGATCCAACATAGTAGAAAAATAATTACCTATTGAAGTATTAGTGCTAGTACCTTCTTTTACATAATCTTGGAGATGTGGTAGTTCAAACTTACCTTTTGTTAAATAGTTTATCCCCCACATTGGTTTTATAGCAAAACTAAACAAGCTTGATAATGTAAGTTTAGGGGGAGACGTAAATCCAGTTCTTAGATCTCTTTCTCTATTTCCTCCTGTTATGGTATCTACCGTTAATGCCATAACATCAAACTTAGCAGCCTTAGCCCTCTCTAAACAAGAGTCATTTAAACCTCTATCTTTATGAAAATAAAATTGAAACATTTTTGGAGTATCAATCATAGAAGATATTTCCTCTACACTTACAGTCGCTAAAGCCGAAACCCCAAACATGGTATTAAATTTTTGTGCAGCTTTTCCAACAGCTCTTTCTCCATCGTAATGAAAAAGTCTTTGTAACGCTGTAGGAGCACAATAAAAAGGAAGGTCAATTTTTTTTCCAAAAATAGTTGTTGAAAGATCCACATTCTCAACTCCTCTCAGCACATTTGGGACTAAGTCTACATCATTAAAAGCACTAGTATTCCTTTTATAGGTAATTTCATCATCAGCAGCCCCATCAATGTAATGAAAAATTGGGGATGGTAATTTTTTCTCAGCTAACTTTCTAAAGTCATAAAAGTTATGACAGTCTTTTAATCTCATAATTAATTTTAGAATTTTTTAAGAAAATTAAACATATAACTATTTGCCCCAGGATTTTTATCTCCTAAACTCGCGTTAGATATATGGTTGTAAGATATGCCAAATTGACTTTCTCTAGGTAATTCTAACGATATTTGTACTTCACTTTTAAATTCAACTAAATGTCCCAAATCCTTTCCATCTCCTTGATTATATACTCCCGGGGTAAAGCTTGGTGTAATATTAATATTACCAACTTTATACATTGCCTGTACACCTGTATAAAAATAGCTTGAATTATCCTGAGTAATTAATGCTCCTGTAATTGGTGATAATGTTCCTAAAAAACTATCTCTTAAAAGATTCTCATTTTGATGTTGAAAACCAATTATTTGTGATCTTTTTCCATCATCGCTAAAATCAAACATACCTGTGAAAATACTAATTTCATGTTGTTTATCTGAAATTTTTTTTGTTTCTTCGCTTTTCAAAGGTGATGACACTAGTAATAAAATTACAAAAAAGAAAAAATATTTATTAATAATTTTTGTTTTCATAAAAAGTTAATGTTTTTTTTATATATACAACTAAACTTTTCTAAATACCAATTTTTTAAGTATTATTGCACCTCCTATTAAAAATAACAATACCGGCAATCCCCATAGAATAAACGTATTTTTATTCAAATTTGTGTCGTAAACAATCCATTCTCCATATTTTTCTATTAGTAAATCATAGATTTCTTTCTCATTTAAACCTTCATTGATTTTTTTATTTATAAGAAGTTTCATACTCACCGCAAAATCGGATTGAGAGTCATAAATTGATTGACCTTGACAGATTAGACACCTTAAATTTTTTGAAATCTTTAATTCTAACTGATCATTACTTTTGGCAAGAGCAACATTGTTAATATTAAAAATAAAAAATAATATGAAAAGAAATTTTAGTATTTTCATTTGATTATTGAATTTATTTCTTTAAGCGCATCCTCGGTTAAATTTCCAATAAATGTTTTTATAATTTTTTTATCTTTATTTATAATAAAAGTTTCTGGTATACCATAACCACCAAACTCTATCGCAATAATTCCGGTTTTATCGATTATTGTTGTAGAAAAAGGATTTCCAAGTTCTTTTAAAAACTTCTTTGCTTTCTTTGGATTATCTTTGTAATTTAATCCAATAATCTTTACAGAAAGATTTGAGCTTAATTCCATTAACTGTGGGTGTTCCTCTCTACATGGTGCACACCAACTTGCCCAGATATTTAAAATATAAAAATCACTATCTTTAAATATTTCGTTAGAGGTAATCTCTTTATTCGAAAAAAGTTCTGTGGCTACAAATTCAGGCAATTCTCTTTTTTCAGATTTTTCTGGAACATAAATACTTGAAGTATTTAAACTTTTTAAAAATATTGCAAAACAAAAAATTAAAAAAAATATTAGTACGGTAAGTAAAATTTTATTTTTCATGAAATCTATTATATAAACTTAAGAAACCTCCAAAAGCTAATAATAAGGTAGATATCCAAATCCAAATCATAAAAGGCTTTATTTGATATCTTACATTAAAATATTCCTCTCCTTTTATTGTATTCATTACTAAAAATTTATCCTCAAATAAGCTTACTTTAATATCAGCCTCACTAGTAATTATTATAGGTTGATCATAAATTCTTAGCTCTGGATTAAACTCATAGATTTTTCTTTTATCCTCTATTGTGAAAGATCCTACAATTGACTGATAGTTTTCTTTTTTAATACTTTTTATAGAACTAAAGCTTATTTTTGCATTTTCAAAATCAATTTTATCTCCAACCCTTAAATTTGCTGTTACCTCTTTTGATAGAATAGCATTAAGAACAATACTTAAAATTAAAAGACTAAAACCAAAATGTGCTATCTTTTTTGAAAAATTATATAAATTTTTTGAAAAAAAATCTTTTATAGTAACAAAAAATAAATAGAGAGATGCTGATAACAAAAGAATATTTGTTAAACTTGATTGACCAAATTTATAAAATAAAAAATATGATAAAAATAAAGAAACTAAAAATAAGGTAATAAGTTGAAATTTATTATTTATGTTCGTTTCTCTTATCCACTTAAAATTAGGACCAATAGACATGAAAACTAAGAAAAAAATTAAAAGAGGCATTATTAGCTTGTTATAAAATGGTGGCCCTACAGATATTTTATTATCACTAATAACCTCTAAAAAAATTGGATAAACAGTACCAATTAAAACCACTGACAAAAAATACATTAAAAACCAGTTATTAATTAAAACTGAAACTTCTTTACTCAAAAAATAAACTTTACTGTTATCTTTTTGATCTTCTTTATTGAAAAAGAAAAAAATTATTAGTGATAAAAATATTAATAAAAATAAGAAACTTAAAATAAAAACACCTCTTGTTGGGTCATTTGCAAAAGTATGTACAGAATTTAAAATCCCCGATCTTACCAAAAAGGTCCCACACATGCTTAAAGTAAAGGTTGCTATAGATAGAATTATTGTCCAGGATTTTAAAATTTCTCTTTTTTCAAAAACTAAAATGCAATGAACTAGAGCTGTTAAGCAAATCCAAGGCATTAAGGAAACATTCTCGACAGGATCCCAAAACCAAAAACCTCCCCATCCAAGTTCGTAATATGCCCAAATTGAACCTAGCATAATACCTATAGTTAAAAAAACCCAAGATATTAAAATCCATAATTTAATGTTTTTTGCCCAATCTTTAGAAATATAATTTTCAACTACTGCCGCAAGCGTTGCAGAAAATATCAATGATGTTCCTACATAACCGACATACAAAATTGGGGGATGAATCGCTAAAGCTGGATCCTGTAAAATTGGATTAAGTCCTAAACCTTCGTTTGGCCTAGGAAATAAATAATTAAAAGGATTTGATGTAAATAAAACAAATGAGAAAAAACCAATTATAATCACTTGTTGAAAAACCAAAGTTAAAGCCCTGTATTGTTTCGGTTCGCCTCGAGAACTAAGTAAAAATAAGAATAAAAATAAAGTTAAAACTAATAACCAAAGTAACAAGCTACCCTCATGATTCCCCCATGTACCTGATATTTTGTAAAAAATTGGTTTATTAGTATGTGAATTATTAAAAACAGTTTCATTGCTAAAATCAGATATAACAAAACAAATTACCAAACTAGTAAAACTAATGATTACAAAAAAAAGTTGTAAAAAAGATAAAGAGAAAATACGTTTGTCTATAACTTTTAAGTAATAACTTTTTAAAGATATTGTAAAAATTAAAATCGAACTTACAAGTCCCATTATCAAAGAATAAAAGCCTATATGATTAGCTAACAATTTATTTTTCTCCTAAAGCTTCTTTTACTTCTGGTGGCATATAATTTTCATCATGTTTCGCTAAAATTTTTACAGCTTTAAAATAATTTCTATCTTCTAAAAATCCCTCTGCTACAACTCCTTTATTTTCTGCAAATAAATTTGGGACTGATCCTGAATAACTTACACTAATCTCATTTTTAAAATCTGTAATAACAAAGTTTATTTTCTCGGAGCTTATACTTATAGATTTGTCTTTCACCATCCCACCAACTCTAATTTTTTTAGTATCTATAGTTTTTAAAACCTTAACATCGGTTGGTGAAAGAAAAAAAACTACATCTTTTTCTAAAGATTTTAAAATTAAAAAAACTGATAGTATCGCTGATAAAATAATTGCTAATAGGAATAAAATTCTTAATTTAACCTTTTTTACCATTTTAGGATATTAGATTAAATTTTAGTAATTGAGTTATTTAACAGTATTTCTTTATTTATTTTTTGATCCTTGGCGATTTCTATCTTTTCTTCACTTAAGGATCCAAATTTAAGAATATATTTTTTCTGTTCTTTCAAAAGTTCAAGTTTAGTTAATAAATATAATGACGTGAAACTTGCCAGGGTAAAAAAAAATGAAGACCAAACATACAGTCCATACCCTTTCATTGAAATTAGTTCATTAATCATAATCTATCTAATCCTTTATTTTTTATCTTTATCATTTCCGTATTAAATTTCATCAAAAAAATCAACAAGGAGAATAGGGCAAATGCCGCAGTCATGATAAATAATGGTAATAACATAGATGAGTGAATAGTTGAATCGCTTAAAATTTTTATTGATTGACCTTGATGCAAAGTATTCCACCAATTAACAGAAAACTTTATTATGGGAATATTTATTGCACCTATAATGGCAATTAAGGAACTTATTTTTATTGCTCTCTCTTTATTCTCAATAACCTTCCATGACAACAAGTATATTAAGTAGAACAAAGCTAAAATTAACATAGATGTAATTCTTGCATCCCAAGCCCACCATGTTCCCCAGGTTGGCTTTCCCCATATTGCTCCAGTTACTAAAGCAATTATACTAAAAATAAATCCTGATGGAGCTAAGCTTTTTGATATTAAAAAAAAAGTTTTATTTTTAAAAATAAAAATACTTAATGATAAAAATGCTAAAACTGAAAATATACCTAAAGCCATCCACGCAGCAGGAACATGAACATACATTATTCTAACCGAGTGACTTTGTTTATAATCCTCAGGAGATAGGATTAAAGCCTCAGTAAGTCCAATCGTTAAAACAACGATAAACAAAATAGATATAAATTTTGTTAATTTAGAAGCAATTTCAAATATTTGATTTGGCTTTAAAAGTTTAAACATTTTGGGTTAATTATATTATTAAAGAAGATTTTTTAAATTATTTTTTTAAAAAACTCTGATCAAGAATGCTGAGGGAGATAATAATAAGGGAAGTTTATGCATTCCTGACCAGAATAAGAATAATCTATAATAATCTTATGTCTAAGGTTTGCGATAAATGTGTTTAAAAAGTGACCTTTAACTAATTAGATGGCTTAAAATAAGTTGAGCCTTTTTTACCTGAAAATATTTCATTAATTAAAGGATGTTTTATAGGCTCATCTGAATCGTCATTAAGCAAATTCTGTTCTGAAACATATGCCTCATATGTTATCTCATCATTTTCAGCCAATAAATGATAAAAAGGCTGATCTTTCCTTGGTCTTACATTTTTAGGAATAGATTGATACCATTCCTCTGAGTTATTAAACTCAAAATCAACATCATAAATAACTCCTCTGAAATCAAAGTGCTTATGTTTGACTACATCTCCAATGGAAAATTTTGCTTTTTGAACAGGCATTAATATAAATATGGATATTTAAAAATAAAAATCAATAAAAAAAATTATAAAACTTTTATTAATATGTTAATATCTATGTGTGAATAAATCTTTTGTTAAATTTGTCACAGATTTTGGACCTTTAGTTGTCTTTTTCTTTTTTTATTACAATAGTGACAAAAATCTCAAAATTGCAATTCCCCCATTCATCTTAGCAACAATTATTTCTTTAATCATTGTGTGGTTTATTGAAAAAAAAATACCAATGGTTCCATTAATAAGCGGAGTTTTAATAACTTTTTTTGGTGGTCTTACAATTTATTTTGATAATGCTATTTTTATTTATATTAAACCGACAATTATAAATATATTGTTTGGTTTAACTTTGCTTTTTGGTAAGTTTGTCACTGATGAGCCTATTTTAAAAAAACTAATGGGAAAGTCTATTTCGATAACTCATCAAGGTTGGGAATTATTAAATAAAAGATGGATGTATTTTTTTTTCTTTATTGCTATATTAAACGAGCTTGTGTGGAGAACACAATCTGAGGAATTTTGGGTAAATTTTAAAGTATGGGGATTATTGCCCATAACTTTTATATTTACAGCCTTCCAAGTTCCACTGATAAGTAAACATAAGATTAATGAATAGAAATTTAAAATTAGTAATCAACAATTCATCAAAAAGTGTAGAAAGAAAATATTTTTTTGAGAGAGATGAGTTAAAGATCATTTTAGATTTATATGCTCAAATGGTATCTAAAGGATCTTGGAAAGACTATGGCCTTACAATATCAAGCAGACAGATTGGTTTTGATGTGTTTAAAAATTCTACAGAAAATGCAATGTACAAAATATGTAAAAATCTTAAACCAAGTAATAAAAACCTAAAATATACAGTAACTGATTCAAGAGGTAAAATTCTTAAAAATTCTAATAATTTAGATAGTATGTTAAGGAATACTAATTGGAAAAAATTAACTGGTTAATTATCTTCTCTGACCGAAAAGCCTTAAAAGCATTATAAAAAGATTTATGAAGTCTAAATAAAGAGTTAAAGCTCCCATGACAGCTTTTTTTCCAATTATCTCTCCACTGTCAGTTGCTGCATACATATTTTTAATTTTTTGAGTATCATAAGCTGTTAGACCTACAAATATTAGAACTCCTAAAATCGAAATTATAAAATACATCATTGAAGATTTTAGAAAAATATTTACCAGTGAAGCAATTATAATTCCAATTAAACCCATAAATAAAAAAGATCCAAGCTTAGTAAGATCTCTTTTAGTTGTGTATCCGTATAGGCTCATAGCACCAAATGTTGCTGAGGTAATAAAAAAAACTCTTGCTACACTTACTCCAGTATAAACTAACAAAATCCATGATAACGATAGTCCCATTAAAGACGCGAAAATCCAAAAAACAGTCTGTGCTTTTGTGGAGCTCATTTTATTTATTCCAAAACTCATGTAAAAGACAACACCAAGAGGCGCTAACATAACTATCCATTTAAGACCTGAAAAAAATAAAGCATTTCCAAAACTCGTAAATCCAGTTATTGCTCCATTTACATCTGTAACAACTGAAGTTTTAAAAGAGATAAGAGCTATAATCCCTGTTAACAAAATACCAGTTGCCATATAGTTGTAAACTTTGAGCATGTATGATCTTAAACCTGCATCCCAAACTACAGACTTTTTAGCAGCAGTCGCTTGAAAAATATTTTGTCTATTAAAATCCATAAATTATATATAGTAATTTTTTAACAAATATTCAAGAAGTCAAAATAATTGTAATTTTTATGAACTATAAAAAACTAGGAAATACTGACTTAAATGTAAGCACAATATGTCTCGGTACAATGACTTGGGGAGAACAAAATACTCAAGATGAAGCTTTTGAACAAATGGATTATGCTCTGAGTAAAGGAGTAAATTTTTGGGATACAGCTGAACTATATTCAATCCCTCCTAAACCTGAAACTTTCGGTCATACAGAATTAATTATAGGGAATTGGTTTAAAAAAACGAAAAAAAGAAATGAGGTAATTATTGCTACTAAAGTTTGTGGTCCTATGAGATCTTATGTTAGAGGTGGAGGAAACCAATATGGAATAAAAAATATTACAGAGGCATTAGAGGGAAGTTTAAAAAGATTACAGACTGATTTCATTGATCTTTATCAGTTACACTGGCCCGAAAGAAATACCAATATGTTCGGAAGACTTGGATATGAACATAATGATGATGGTAATTGGAATAAATTTGAGGATATTTTGGGAACTTTGAAAAAATTCATTGATGCTGGCAAAATAAGATACATAGGTTTATCAAATGAGACACCATGGGGAACTAAAAAGTTTCTAGAAATTTCAAAAGAAAAAAATCTCCCAAGAATGATGTCTGTCCAGAATCCATATAATTTATTAAATAGGACTTATGAAGTAGGTTTAGCTGAAATTTCCATTCGTGATAAAATAGGACTATTAGCATATTCACCTTTGGCAATAGGATATTTAAGTGGAAAATATAGAAATAATAAAATTCCTAAAAATTCAAGATTAGATCATGATGGGGATTTTTGGACTAGATATAACAAACCAAATGCAGAAAAAGCTGTTGAGGCATACTATCAAATATCAAAAAAAAATAACATTGATATGGCTCAAATGTCTTTAAAGTTTTGTGAAATTCAGCCATTTGTTACTAGTGTAATTATTGGCGCTACAACTATGCAGCAGTTGAAAACTGATATAGAAAGTGTAAATGTAAAATTAACAGATGAAATTATTAAAGAAATTAATAAAGTACAAAAAATATACCCAAACCCATGTCCATAATTAAAAATTTAATATTAGTATCTTTTATACTGCTTAACATGAATCTTGTGAATGCAGAGGAAATAAAAAAGGTTTTGAAAAACAAAGATTGGGAGGCATACGTTGTTAATAATGAAAACGGCAAAATTTGTTTTGCTCAGTCTGTCCCAATTTTGCAAGCTCCAAAAAAAAATACTAGGGAAGCAAGACTTTTTGTAACTTTTAGACCAAACGAAAAAATTTCTGATGAAATAAGTATTACATCTGGATATGAATATAATAAAAAAAATTCTATCATGGCAAGATCTGGTAAATACAAATATAAATTTGATATATCTCAAGATAACTTTGCTTGGATTGCTAATAATACAAAAGAAAAAAAAATGATTAAAACCATGAAAAGGGGATCAAGAATTATGGTCACTGGTTATAATCAAAAAGGTTCACAAACAATTGATCATTATTCTCTGTTAGGATTTACAAAAGCTTACAATTCCGCAAAAAAAAGTTGTAGTTAAAAAAATAAATGAAATTTAAAAAAAGAATTGTTCTCGCTTACTCGGGAGGTTTAGACACATCTATAATTTTGAAGTGGCTACAAGAAAACTATAATGCTGAGGTAATTTGCTATACCGCAGATATTGGTCAGAAAATTGATAAAATAAAAATATATAAAAACGCAAAAAAATTAGGTGTTAAAAAAATTATTATTGAAGATCTTAAAAATATTTTTGTCAAAGATTATGTTTTTCCTATGTTAAGAGGTCATGCTATGTACGAAGGTGTTTATTTGCTCGGAACTTCAATAGCTAGACCTTTGATTGCTAAAAGACAAATAGCAATTGCAAAAAAATTTAAAGCTTATGCTGTTTCGCATGGGTCTACAGGTAAAGGAAATGACCAAGTTAGATTTGAGTTAGGCTATTATTATTTTGGACCTAAAATTAAAATAATTGCTCCTTGGCGAGAATGGGATTTAAGTTCTAGAAGTGATTTAATTAAATATGCGGAAAGAAAAAATATTACTATTCCAAAAGATAAAAAAGGGTCACCACCATTTTCAATAGATGATAATATTTTTCATACATCAACTGAAGGAAAAGTTTTAGAAAATCCAAAAAACCCAGCTCCTGAGTATATTTTTCAAAGAACTAACTCTCTTGAAAAATCTCCAAATAAGCAAACAATAGTGAGTGTTGGTTTCAAAAATGGAGACCCTATTTCTGTAAATGGAAAAAAATTATCGCCAGGAAAACTTTTAGAAAAACTAAATAATCTTGCAGGAAAAAATGGAATTGGAAGAGTTGATTTGGTCGAAAACAGGTTTATTGGTATAAAATCTAGAGGTGTATATGAAACTCCAGGCGGAACTATACTAATGGTAGCGCACAGGGCAATTGAGTCTGTTACCTTAGACAAAAAAACGATGCACAAGAAAGATCAAGTGATGCCGCGTTATGCTGAATTAATTTACAATGGATACTGGTATTCAAAAGAAAGATATAAAATTCAAAAAATTGTAGATTTGAAAAAAAATAAAGTAAATGGTTTGGTTAAGTTAAAGTTGTATAAAGGAAATATAACAATTATTTCAAGACAAACAAAAAGCTCAGCTTATTCAATGAAGAAAGTTTCATTTGAGGAAAATAAAACTTTTAATAAGTCAAATGTCGAAAGATTTATTAATTTTCATAAAAAAAAACTATAAAATTCATTAAAAATAGTTGCGTCAACAAGTGCTAGTTTTTAATAGAAATTAATGTATATAAATAATTATCTTTATTATGGAAAATATTACAAAAAACTTACAACTTGGTCTTTTAACAATAATTTTAATTAGTACAGTTATTGCCGTTGGAATAGAAATTAAAACTATGTATATAAATCAATCTGTTACATTGGCTGACTTGCTATTAATGTTTCTATATCTAGAGGTTTTGGCAATGGTCAGAGTTTTTTGGAGCCAACAATCAATTAGTATTACTCTGCCATTATTAATTGCTATTACTGCACTATCTCGATTTATTATTTTACAGGGGAAAGAAATGGATCCTTCGGGGTTAGTTTACGAAGCTGTTGCCATAGCTTTAATTGCCTCAGCAATTGTAATTTTAAGATTAAGACATAGTGACAAACTTGGAATTAAACCTAAAAATAAAAGAAAATAATTTATTTCTGAACTCTTTTAAAACACTCAATAGTATTTTTAAGTAAGCAGGCAATAGTCATGGGTCCAACACCGCCTGGAACAGGTGTTAAAGCTTTTGCATTTTTTGAAACCTCTTCAAATGCTACATCTCCAACAATACCTTTGTCAGTTTTATTAATTCCAACATCAATTACTATTGCATCTTTTTTTACCCAGTCTCCTTTTACAAGTTCGGGTATTCCAACTGCTGCAACAATTATATCACCTTTTAAACACTCACTTTTTAGATCTTTTGTTTTAGAATGTGTAATTGTGACTGTACAATTTTCTTTAAGTAGAAGTTGTGTCATTGGCTTTCCATTTAAATTTGACCTTCCAACAACAACAGCTTTTTTTCCATTTAGATTTGGCTCAATTTTTTTAATTAGCAAATAACATCCAAGTGGAGTACAGGGAATAGAGCTCTCATATCCAGAAGACAAATTTCCAACGTTCATTGGATGAAATCCATCTACATCTTTGCTTGGTAAAATTTTTTCAATAACTTTTTGCTTATCAATATGTTTTGGAAGAGGAAGCTGAACTAATATACCTGAAACACTTTCATCATTATTTAGCTCTTCAATTTTATTTAAAACTGTTTTTTCATCGACTGTTTCTGGATATCTAATTACTTCAGATTTTAAACCAACTTCATTAGCTGATTTTTCTTTATTTTTCACATAAATCTTGCTGGGCGCTAATTCTCCAATTAAAATTACAGTCAATCCCGGTACTTTATTATATTTTGATTTAAGTTCTAAAACTTCTTGCTTTAACTTTTCTCTAAGTTCAGCTGCTTCTTTTTTGCCGTCAATTAAAATCATAATTTGCTAAAATATTATTGGCGCTATGTAGAGCTTCATACACATTTCTATAAACCAAATCAATAAAAGTAATATAATTGGAGATATATCAAGATTACCTAAATTTGGTAAAAAACGCCGAATTTTATTTAAAATCGGATCAGTTAAACGATATGTAAATTCTAAAATTGAATAAACAAATCTATTTTGTGTATTTAAAACATTGAAAGCAATCAACCAACTAATGATTACATTTGCTATTACAACATAGGAATATAGTTTTAAAATTTGAAGAACTAAATAAAAAATAGCAATCATTTTTTCTCTACATAAATAGACTGACTTGGGAAAGCAAAAGATGCTTTATTTTTTTCCACAATTTGTTTTATAGAAATAGCAAGTCTTTCTTTTACGGCCAACCACTCATCCCAATCATCTGTTTTAGTAAAGCAACGTATATACATATCAATTGAGCTATCTGCGAACTTATCAACCCTAACCGCATAACCAAGTTCTGGTTTAAAGTCTTCATTTTCCTTTATATAATTCTCAATTTCATTTCTTATAGTTTTAAGCTGATCAACGGTAGTATCGTACTGTAAATTAATTACCCAACTTATAATCCAATTTGTGGTTTGGCTTATATTAATTACTGCATTTTCTGCAAATTGAAAATTTGGAATAATTGCAATTGATTTATCAAACTTTCTAATAACTGTTGATCTAAAACCTATTTTTTCAACAATTCCCTCTATAATTTCTTCAACAAGAATCCAGTCTCCGATTTTAAATCTCTTTTCAACTAAAACTAATATTCCAGAAATTAAATTTTTAAATAAATCTTGCGCTCCTAAAGCAACAGCAACACCGAATAAACCTAAACCTGCTATTATTGGACCTATTTTTATTCCCCAAAGCTCAAGCACTGCTGCAAGACCAAGAATAAAAATTAAAATTTTTAATGACTTTATAATCCAACCTATTAATTCTCGGGTTAAAACTTTACCTAAACCACTTAAAATATATGAAATTGGTTCAACAATTTGATGCATAACCCAAAAAATAAAAATAGTAATTAGTGTTCTGTTTATTGTATCTACTATCGCCCTACTTTCATCTGAGAAAGACATATAATAACTTGCAATAAAAAAACCTATAACTATTGGAACGAATCTTGCAGGACCTTCCATGGCCTGAACAAATGTATCATCCAATTTGTTACTAGTTTTTTTTGTTATACTTTCTAATCTCTTTATTATTATTCTGCTTATGATGCCTCTAAAAATAAGAAAGATTAGAAAAATTCCAACTCCAATTAAAATTTGAAAAATATCTATACCTAAAATTCCTTGTTTCCATACTGATAAAAAAAGTTCTTTAAAATTATTAAAAATTTCCATATTTAAATTTTATATAGCAAAAATTCTTCTTCACCAGGACTAAAAATAAAAATTTTTTTCCATTTGATTTCGTTCAATACTGATGAGGTTTTTTCGCTTATACACATCAAATTAGTATTCATCCAAAGATGATTTAACTTATATTTCTTAATTAAATTTAAAAAACTTAGAGCACTATTTTGAGAATATATATAAACTATGTTTGGCATATTAGTTTGAATTTTTTCTACAAAATGTTCATTTAATTCTTCAGTGTGATTAATTTTATAATTAATCAATCTTTTTACCTCATAACCTTCTGAAATAAGTTTTTTATGTAATTCATTAGAAATAATTTCTCCACTTACATAAAGTAATTTTCCATCAGATGAATTAAAATTTTGTAAAATAAGCTCTTTCAAATTATTAACATTTCCTTCAGCAGTAAAAGTGTTTTGAAATCCAAAGCTTCTTGCTTTTTTTTCTGTAGCTATACCTACACAAAAACAATTAATTTTTTTGTCTATATCTTTTATATTTAAAAATTTAATAGCGTTACTACTTGTAAAAATTATACCTTTAAAATCCTTAAAATTGACTTCTTTAAAGTTTTTTTTTTCTACAAAAATTAATGGCATATGAGAAACTTCATGACCAAGTTTCTGAAATTTTAGCATTAAATCATGACAATCTTCTAAGGGTCTAGTAAATAAAATATGCATAATTATCTCTTATAAGAATTTTTAGACCTTTTTTTTAATAACTTGCCAACTTCTATACCAAGATTTTTGGCTAAATTTAATTTATTAGAGGACTTTACATAAAATCTTTTTTTTCCATCTAAGGAAAATAATTCGGCTTCTAATATAGCTTTATCAGATTCTATCTTTGCCAAAACTCCAACTGGTGTTTCACAATCCCCCTCTAAAACTTTTAATACATTTCTTTCAGCTTGAACACAACAATGTGTTTCTTTGTGGTTTATTTTTTCCAATAAATTAATGATATCCTCATCATCTTTTCTACATTGTAAAGCTATTACACCCTGACCAGCGCTTGGAATAATTTCTGAAGTTGAAAAAATTTGGGTAATATTATCTTCTAGATTTAAAGATTTTATCCCTGCATACGATAAAATAATAGCATCAAACAAATTTTTCTTTAATTTTTCAATTCTTGTATCCACATTTCCTCTTATAAGTCTATATTTTAAATCTTTTCTAATTCTTTTTAATTGAAACTCTCTTCTGTATGATGATGTTCCAATGACTGAGCCAGTTTCAATTTTGTGAAAATCTAAATTATTTTTACTAATTAAAATTTCTCTTGGATCATTTCTTTTAAGAAAACAGTTGGTGGTTAGACCTTCGGTTTCATTTGATGGAAGGTCTTTGAGAGCATGAACTGCTATATCTATTTTTTTATTAATTAGCTCTTCCTCGATTAAATTACAAAAAAGTCCTTTGCCACCTGTATCAGATAGTCTTACATCTTGAATTATATCACCTTTTGTTGTTATTTTTTTTATCTCTACATCAAACTCTTTAGAGGATTTTATTATTTCAGCTTTGGCTTTTTCAGCATAAATTAATGCCAATTTACTCCCACGAGAACCAATAATAATTTTTTTGCTTTTCATATAATTAGTTTATATTCAGTATCTTACATTGAGATAGTCTAATTTATAAAAATTAATTTAATGAAAAAAAAACCAATAATATTAGGAATAGAAACAAGTTGTGACGAAACAGCAGCATCAATTATTCAAGAAAATGATGATGGAAGTATAAAAATATTATCTAATACTATTTCTAGTCAGTTCGATATTCATAAAGAGTTTGGAGGAGTTGTGCCTGAGCTAGCTGCGCGATCACATGCAGAAAAAATTGACTTAATAACAAAAAAAGCAGTTTTAGAGAGTGGGTTAAAAATTAATAATATTGACGCTATAGCTGCAACTGCTGGACCAGGACTGGTAGTTTGTTTATCAGTCGGTTTAAATTTTGGAAAAGCTGTTGCAGCATCATTAAAAAAACCTTTTATAGCAGTTAATCATCTTGAAGGACACGCGCTGAGTCCTAAACTAAATTCAAAATTAGATTATCCATATTTGCTTCTCTTAATTTCAGGTGGTCATAGTCAGTTTCTTAGTGTTGAAAAATTTGGAAAATACAAAAGGTTAGGCACAACAATTGATGATGCCTTAGGTGAAGCATTTGATAAAACAGCAAAACTAATTGGTATTGACTTGCCTGGCGGTCCAAAAATTGAAAAGTATGCAAAATTTGGGAATCCAAATAAATTTAATTTACCAAAACCAATTATTAATAGAGGTGGATGCAATTTGTCGTTTGCAGGACTTAAAACTGCTGTTTTGAAAATTTCAAAAACGATAAGAACAAAAAAAGAAAAGTTTGATCTTGCAGCCTCATTTCAAAAAACAATCGAACAAATATTATATATAAAAACTAAAATCGCTATCAAAGAATTTAAAAAATTAAATAAGTATGGAAACAGATTTGTTGTTGCTGGAGGTGTTGCCGCAAATGAGAGAATTAGAAAAGTTTTGATAGATCTTTGTTATGAAGAAAATTTTAAGTCAATTTTTCCACCTTTAAATTTATGTGGCGATAATGCTGCTATGATTGCAATGGTTGGATTAGAAAAATTTAAATTAAAACAATTTAATGACTTAGATCATCCTGTTAAACCAAGATGGCCACTAGATAAGCAAGCCGCTTTTCTTAAAGGAGCTGGAGTACAATTATAAAAATGTATTGTTAATAAATTTAAAAATTTTGTATAATACTTTTAGTAATATTTACTTAATCCTAAAACTTGGATTTTATTAGGTCCACTACTTTTTCATTACCTAAATCTGTTAAATGAATTCTATCATTAAATAACCATTTTTCATCAAATTTTTTATCGAAATAAGAATTGCAATCTAAAAACTCGATATTTAAGTTGTTACATTCTTCTTCAAGAATTAATTTATATTCTGAGTAAAAATTTTTACTTATATCAGCCCATGTTTTATGTAATCTTATTGAAGAGCTGTCTGTAACAGAAAAAAGTTTTTCCTCTTCAGATGATTTTTTTTTTTCACACCAAGTAGCCAATGGTTGTAATACATAAATAACTTTTGTTTTTGTGCCAACTTGATAATTGTGCCAAAATTTAAGATTTTTTTTAACAATATTTGTTAATATTTTTTTTCTATCAGAATTTGATAAAATTTTTTCTTTTTGGTTTGATAAATGTTTTTTTGATAAAACTTTTTTTATTAATTGTTTTATTGTAATATTTTTCCAATCAACTTTTTCTTTACTAAAATATTCAAAGGTAAATTTAGCCATTTTTTTCTTAAAGGAAATGGTGCTGTTTTCTAATTCATTTAAATAAATCCGAGAAAAATAATGGGAGTCAAATAGTTCATCAAATTCTGTATTAAAATAAGTCATAAAAACATCTATTAAGCCAGAAAAAACAACAACTTTTTCAACGTTGTTCAGATAATTGATAAAATTTTGAAAAATTATTGTTTCCTGAAAGCCATTGTACGCACTACAAGCCATATTGAAAAAATAAGTATCTGTTTTATTTGATAAAATTCCTGGAATGGTTTTTTCATCATTGCTGGATCCGATCCCAAATGCAGTTGAATTACCAATTACAACTCCAAATTTTTTAAAGCCTTTGTGCAAATTTGGATGGAAAATTGAATTAATTTTATCTGTTTGATTTACCATATCGATATTAAGATTATTAAATCTAAAACCATCTTTGTCTAAATTATATACTTCAGATTTATAGTTTGTTTTATTAAAAAACATTACATAAGGTTTCCAGACTGATGAAATTAAATCATACTCTTTTAATTGTGGAGACAGACTATATCTAACCTTATAGAACTCATCTTTCATGTATTTTATCTATTCCTTATTTTAATATTTCAATATGCGAATTATTATAACTGATATCAATAAAAATATAAATCTTCATTTATTTGGTTTCTATATTCTCAGTTTTCTTATTTTCAATATATTTATTATAAATTTCTAAATAAGCTTTTTCTATATTGGTAGTAAAAAGTTTTGTATTAAATAAAGGTGAAGTATTCCTCAAATTAACCAATTTAATTTTAATATTTTTTAAGATGGTTAAATCATTTGCTAATTCCACAGCTGTTTCCTCATACTCTTTTGTAGTTTGGGTTATTAGTTTATTTAAACCAAGCAAATTCAATAAACTTGAAGAGACTCTACTTGCATATGTTTCTCCTTGAAGCGTAAGCACTGGCAATCCACCTTTTAATGAGTCACAACAGGTAGAGTGTGCGTTATAAGGTGAAGTATCTAAAAACAAATCAGCAGCTCCGTATCTTGCTAAATGATCTTCAAAAGATGGTAAAAAATCTGCAAAAATAATCCTTTCAGGATCTATGCCTCTATTAATAGCTTCTTGTTTTAAATTTATACAAGATACATCGTTACTTTTAAAAAGCCAAAGAACACTACCATCAACTCTTTTTAATATTTTCATCCAAACATCAAAAAATTTTGGTAATATTTTATAACTTTGATTAAAACAGCAAAATACGAAACCGTTTCTTGGTAGACCAAGTTCCTCTTTTGTAAACGTTTTTTTAGATATTTTTTTTTTTGAGTCAGTAGTCATAAAGGTATTAGGTAAATAAATTATTTTTTCCGAATAATATTTTTGATTTTCTTTTGGTATCAAAACTTTATCAGCAATTATATAATTAAAATAATCTGAACCAGTAGTTCCAGGATAGCCGAGGTAGCTAACTTGTAATGGAGCACATCTTTCAATAAAAATTTTAAATCTATTTTTTACAGTATAGCCCATTAAATCAACACCAATATCTATCCCTAAGTTATTTGAGAGTTGGGCTATTTCCTTTTCACTCTTAGATTTAACATTGATAAATTTAAAAACAGTATTTGAAATTCTTTTATAAATTTCATCATCAGTATCTGGTCCAAAATAGAAACAATAAATTTCGAATTTAGATTTATCATGTAATTCAAGTAAATTTACTACTAAATTGCCAACAGCATGTTTTCGAAAATCAGCTGAAAAATATCCAATCCTAATTTTTTTTTTTATTTCTTTTTTTTGATCTAAGTTGAGATCTTTACTTAACTTAGAAAAATTTGAAATTTTTTTTTCACTTAATGTAAATGAAATCAGCTTATCCGACCATTTTTTTGCTGCTGTTTTTTGTGATTTGAGTGAGTCATAAGAAAATAATAGTGTATGAGGATTAAAAATTTTTTTTGGATCAAATACTGTATTTTTGAGATTTTGCAAATCTTCATCAAAATTTTTCCAATCACATAATTTAAGCTTAGTATGCATTATTGTGCTAATCAAACTTTCAAAATCTGGGTTTATCTCTAAAACTTTCTTAAAATTTTCTAAAGCTTCATCGTTACAGTTTGCTGCTAGAAGCAAATTGCCTTTATTATAGTATGCCTCAGCATAACTTGGATTGATTTTTATTGCTAAGTCGTAGGATTGTAATGACTCATCTATTTTTTCTATTTCAAAAAGTAAATTTCCTTTGTTATAATGAACAACTGCATAATCTGATTTAATTTTAATTGCTCTATCAAAATTTTGGATAGCGTCTTGATATTTTTTTAATTTTAAAAATCCCATGCCAAGATTATTATAAGCTTCTAGATGATTTGGTTGAATTTCTATAGCTTTTTTATAGCTTTCTAATGACTGATCAATTTTTTTTTGCTTCCAAAGAGAATTACCAAGATTATTATAAGCATCTGCATAATTTGGTTTTATTTTAATCGCCTCTTTAAAACTTTGAATTGCAGCTTCATATTTTTCCAACAGAAAAAGTGCATTACCCTTATTATTAAAAGCTTCTGCATTACTTGGTTGAAGTTTAATAACATCGTCCCAACATCTTAAAGCTAAATCAAACTTTTTAAGTTTAAATAATATCAAAGCATAAAGTTGAAAAACTTCGGCCTGTGGTTTTAATCTAGAAACTTCTGAAATTATTTCTTCTGATTTTTTATAATCCTTTTCTTCAAATGTTATTGCGCCAAGTAAATGTAAAAAGTTAGGATTTTTAGGTTCGTCTTTTAGAACATTTAAGCAAATTTCTTTTGCATTCTTTAGGTAACCTTTTTTAAGAAGATTTAATACTTCATTAAATTTTGGATTCATTAAATTTTAAATATATATTTTTATTTTATGATGATAAACATTATTAGTGAAAAAAAAATCTTATTGGTTATTAAAATCTGAGCCTGATGTTTGGTCTATAAAACAACAAGAAAGAGAGGGTAAGTCGGGAGTAATTTGGGATGGTGTAAGAAATTTTCAAGCTTCAAATAATTTAAAAAAAATGAAAAAAGGAGATTATTGTTTCTTTTATCATTCAAACATTGGCAAAGAAATAGTAGGTATAGTAGAGGTAATAAATGAAGCATTTATTGATCCAACTGATAAAGAAAATAGATTCGTTGCAGTTAAAGTTAGATTTAAAAGTATGTTAAAAAAACCAGTTACACTAGAAAATATCAAAAAAAATAAAGATCTTAAGCATTTATCGCTTGTAAAACAAAGCAGATTATCAGTAATGGAAATAGATTATAAAAGCTGGAAAATCATAAATAAGATAGGTAATATTTAATAAAAAAAATTCATGGCCAGAAGATCAAAAAAAAAATCCAAATATAAAAAAAGAGTTATTAAAAAATTAAGAAAAAATAAGAGTTCAAAAAGAATTAAAAAAAATAAAAAAGTTGAGAGTAATAGCGAATTAGTTATCAAAACTAAAAATGAGTGGATTAAAAAAGCACTGATTAATAAATCTGGATATGAGACAAAATATAAAAAATCAATAAAAAATAATGAGGAATTCTGGAGAAAAGAGGGAAAAAGAATTACTTGGATTAAACCGTACAAAAAAATTAAAAACGTAAGATACAGTAAAGATGAAGTTTATATAAAATGGTATGAAGATGGAACTCTTAATGCATCTGAAAACTGTATTGACAGACACCTTAAAGATAAAAAAGATAAAACTGCAATAGTTTGGGTTGGTGATGATCCAAAAGATACAAAGAAAATTTCCTACAAACAACTACACAAAGAAGTTTCAAGAGTTGCTAATGGACTTAAACAGCTTGGAGTCAAAAAAGGTGACAGGGTAACTATCTATTTAACGATGATTCCAGAGTTAGCTTATACTATGCTAGCATGTGCGAGAATTGGAGCTATTCACTCAATTATTTTTGGTGGTTTCTCTCCAGACTCGATAGCTGGAAGAATTGATGATTGTGAGTCTGATTATGTAATAACTGCAGATGAAGGTGTTAGAGGTGGAAAACTTATTTCACTTAAAGATATTACAGATCAAGCTCTATCAAAATGTAGAGATATCAAAAAATGTATCGTTGTTAAAAGAACTGGTAATTATATTAACTGGAATAGCGAAAGAGATGTTTGGTACGATGATATGATTAAGAATGTTTCAACAAATTGTGAACCAGAGGAAATGAATGCTGAAGATCCTCTATTTATACTTTACACTTCAGGATCAACTGGAAAACCTAAGGGAGTTTTACATACAACGGGTGGATATATGGTCTACGCGTCCATGACGCATCAGTATATATTTAATTATAAACCTAAAGATATTTATTGGTGTACTGCAGATATTGGATGGATAACTGGACATAGTTATATAATTTATGGACCTCTTTCTAATGGTGCAACAACTATAATGTTTGAGGGTATACCTACTTATCCAGACAGTTCAAGATGGTGGCAAATTGTAGATAAATTTAAGGTGAATATATTTTACACAGCACCAACTGCGATTAGAGCTCTTATGAGAGAAGGAAGTGCACCAGTTAAAAAAACCTCAAGAAAATCATTAAAATTATTAGGAACCGTTGGAGAACCAATTAATCCAGAAGCTTGGATGTGGTATTTTAAAACCATTGGAAATTCAAAATGTCCAATAGTTGATACTTGGTGGCAAACTGAAACTGGAGGAATTTTAATAAGTCCTCAAACTGGTGCTATAAATTTAAAACCTGGATCTGCGACTAAGCCTTTTTATGGAATTAAACCGATTATTGTAAATGAAAAAGGGGAAACTTTAAAAGGAGAATGCCAAGGAAGATTATGTATTGCTCAGTCATGGCCTGGACAAATGAGAACTGTTTATGGAGATCATCAAAGATTTATAGATACTTATTTCTCGCAATTCGATGGTAAGTACTTTACCGGAGATGGATGTAGAAGAGATAAGGATGGTTATTATTGGATCACAGGTAGAGTTGATGATGTAATAATTGTATCAGGACATAATTTAGGAACCGCAGAAATTGAAAGTGCTTTTGTAGCTCATCCAAAAGTCGCTGAAGCTGCGGTTGTTGGTTACCCTCACGATATTAAAGGAAATGGTTTATATTGTTATGTTACTTTAAATGCGGGAGAAAAAGAAGATTATGATTTAGAAAGAGAATTAAAACTTTGGGTACGAAAACAAATTGGTCCAATAGCAACTCCAGATCTCATACATTTTTCACCAGGGCTTCCAAAAACAAGATCTGGAAAAATTATGCGAAGAATTCTTAGAAAAATTGCAGCTAACGAACATGATCAATTAGGAGATACCACTACATTGGCAGATCCAAGTGTTGTTGATAGTTTAGTTGAAAATAGAAAAAATAATTAAAATTTAATTAATTTTATAAATTCTTCTTTAATATTATCCCATTTTAAGATCATTGAATTTAAAACTATTTTTCTATCTAAAACTTTTAATTCTTCAGCGATTGGTGCCCATTCATATAAAGACAAAGCACTGTCATTAAATGGTAAAGATTTGAAATGAGTTTCCCAATTTATTTTTTGTAAACGTTTTTCGAAACCTTTTTTTCCATTTTCTATTACCTCACTTGGCATACCGTTAGAAATTTCATCATCTAATATCGACTCATAAATTTTTTTTGCATTATCAATTTCTTGATAGCCATAAAAAGTATTTAAATAAGAAAAAGAAAAAAAAGTGAGATCTTGTAATGCGACTGAATAAATATTCCACTTTGCTTTATTTATTGATTCCAATAATACTTCATTATCAAAGTGTAAAACATATCTTGTGCCCATTCTTGTTTTTAAATATCCGTACAAAGTTACTTGGGATACCCATGCTGATTTTTTTTGAATAAATTCTTTAAGGTCACTTATATTTTTAATTTTTTTCTTGGGAATAAATGCTTTAAATAATGCAAGTAGATAAACCTTAAAATCCTCAAGCTTAATATCTTTCAAATTAAATCTGTACTTAAGTGCCATTTTCTAGTTCAGGTTGTTTTATATTTAATAATACTAGCTAATACTAGGATTTTAAGGGTTTCAATATTAATTTTTATAAGTATGCTCACGTCTTTTAACCTATAGGGAGGATTAAAAATGTCAAAACAAGCACAACATTGGGAAAAAACTAGAAATCACCTATTTATTACTTTGGCGATCTGGTTTGTATTCTCAATTGGCATCTTTTTCTTCGGAGCCGAAATGGAAGCATCAAATTTTAGACCGTTTGGATATCCATTGTCATATTATATGACATGTCAAGGGTCTCTTGGAATTTTCGTAATACTAATTTTTTGGTTTGCAAATAGACAAGAAAAAATTGATGAAGAATTTGGTTATACTGAAAGAGAGGGTGACTAAATATGATTAAAGGAAAATTTATAGATAACCTGCCAAAAGTTTATGGAATTTATACTGGGGGATTCCTAGTATTCATAATCTTGATGGCAATAGCTGAACAAGCAGGTATGTCTGCGAAGTTAATAGGTATTTTCTTCGTTGCATTTACTGTTTTAATTTATGCTTTGATTGGTTGGTTATCTCGAACTATGCAAACAGATGCGTATTACGTAGCTGGAAGACAAGTTCCAACTGTCTTTAACGGAATGGCAACTGCAGCAGACTGGATGTCTGGTGCTTCATTCGTTGCAATGGCAGGAGGTATTTACTTCAAGGGTTACGGTTATATGGCTCTGTTAGTAGGATGGACAGGTGGATATGTACTAGTTGCATCGCTTTTAGCTCCATACTTAAGAAAGTTTGGATGTTATACAGTGCCAGACTTTATTGGTACTAGATACGGTGGAAACTTAGCTAGATTATCCGCAGTTATAGTTTTAACAGTTGCTTCGTTCACTTACGTAACAGCACAAATCAATGCAACAGGAACGATTGCTTCTGTAGCATTAGATATTCCATTTGGAATTGCAGTTTATGTAGGTTTAGCGAGTATCTTGATGTGTTCTATGCTTGGCGGTATGAGAGCAGTTACTTGGACGCAAGTTGCGCAATATATCGTGCTGATCATAGCATACTTGATACCTGTATTCTGGATAAGCAATAAAATGGGTGCTGGTTTCTTTCCGCACTTTATGCTAGCTGACGAAGTAGCTAGAATTGCTGAACTAGAAAGTCAGTTTGGTTTAGGTACAGTTAAAAACTCTGCAGCTGATTTAGCTACAGTGCCAAAAGGCTTAGCTGGTATAACTAAAGCACATTCTGAAGTTAACACTACACCTTGGAAATTTATTTCATTAGCGGTTTGTATGATGGCTGGAACAGCTTCATTACCACACGTAATGATGAGATATTTTACTACTCCTAGTGTAAAAACTGCTAGAAGATCAGTAGGTTGGTCATTATTCTTTATATTCCTACTTTACTCTTCAGCACCAATGTTAGCTACATTATCAAAACTATCATTGATGGATCCAAACTTAGCAACTGGAATTATAGGTAAATCAATTACAGATGTTCAAGCATTAGACTGGTACCAAAACTGGAACCAAGCTAACTTAATGTTTGTAAGCGACTTTAACGGAAATGGAACACTTGAGTTAAACGAGTTTTTCATGGGTGGTAAAGCTGTAGTATTAGCTACTCCAGAGATTGCTGGATTGCCTTATGTGATTTCAGGACTAGTTGCTGCTGGAGGTATGGCTGCTGCCATGTCAACTGCAGACGGATTAGTTCTTGCGATTTCAAACGCACTGTCACATGACATCTACTATAAGATCATCAATCCTAAAGCTGAAACAGCAAAAAGACTGATTGTTGCAAGGGTATTATTATTCTTAATTGGTTTTGCTGGAGCATCTATTGCTGCTCTTGAGATTCAAGGAATCTTAGGTTCAGTTATATGGGCTTTTGACTTTGCGATGTCTGGATTGTTCTTCCCACTTGTACTTGGAGTATGGTGGAAGAGAGCAAATGCATCAGGAGCTGTTGCAGGAATGCTTCTAGGTCTAGCCGCTGGTACAGCGTATCTAGTTTGGGTACGTAATGGCGGAGCTGGATTCTGGGGCGTAACTCAGCTTACATTTGGAATAGTTGGATCATTGGTAAGTTTAGTAGCAATGGTTGTTGTTAGTTTAATAACTAAAGCACCAGATGCAGCTACTCAAAGAATGGTTGACGAAGTACGTATACCTAGCGGTAAATCCGTACTTAGCAAACAACACTAAATAATTAAAATTTAAGGGGCGATTTAATCGCCCCTTTTATTAAATTCTAAACTTCATGTCTGCAAATTTTCATCCTCTTGTTTATTTAATTGATTATATAATGGGAATGATAATGTGGACATTAATTGGAAGGGTAGCGATGAACATCTTTCAAAGGGAAAATTCAGAATTTTTTTTTATGAAAGTTTTCGTAAAATTTACTGACCCATTAATAAATTTATTCAAACCAATAACCCCTTCTTTCATAGTAAGACCCATTGTCCCACTTTATGTAGCTTGGTTTTTTTTCATGTTTAGATTTTACTTATTTCCTTATTTACTGGGATATTCTGTCATGGGAATGCTGTCTTTTCCTTTAGAAAGTGAAATTGCATCACAAATTTACCAAATTTTTGGTAAAAAATAATTCAAATTAAAAAATAAAATTGATACTAGTTAAGTAATCAATTAATGAAAAAAATAAAAATTTCACCATCAATACTTTCTGCTGACTTTAGTCAATTGGGAAAAGAAATAAAAAGATTAGAAGAGGCGGGAGCTGACATGATACATGTGGATGTTATGGATGGTCATTTTGTTCCAAATTTGACAATTGGCCCACCAGTAATAAAAAGTTTAAGAAAGTATACAAGTCTTATTTTTGACGTTCATTTAATGATATCTCCTGTTCATAAATATATTAAAGATTTTGCTGATGCTGGTGCTAATCTTATTACAATACATCCAGAAGCCACTGAAAATTTAAAAGAGTCATTAGATTTAATAAAAAGTTTAAATAAAAAAGTTGGGGTATCTTTAAATCCAGATTCGAAGATTGAATTGATTGAAGAAAATTTGAAAGATATTGATTTAGTTTTAGTAATGAGTGTTCATCCAGGGTTTGGTGGACAAAAATTCATACCTGAAGTTGTTGGTAAAATCAAAAAATTAAGAGAAATAAAAGATAAGGAAAATCTTAAATTTGATATTGAAGTGGATGGTGGAATAAATTTTGAAAATAGTAAAACTGTAATCGACGCTGGAGCAAATATACTTGTATCTGGAACAACAATTTTTAAAAGTAATAATGGTGATATAAAAAAAAATATTGATACTCTAAAATCTAGTTAAAAAAATGATTTTAAAAAATTCATTTAATTATATAAATCAATTTTTTTTTTTCTTTACAAACAAAACCAGAAATTTTTATTTAAATTCAATAATTTATAATAATAAAATATCTAAAACTGAAAATAAAAGTTTAGAGTATAAACCAAGTCCTGGATTAACTGATTGTATTATAAAATATAAAAAGAAAAAAAATAAAATTGAGGATTTTTCTTTACAATCAATATGGATTAACAAAAATATAAAAAAAAAAGATTATGAAAAATTGCATAATTTTTTTTGGCTGTTCACTTTAGATCTTAAGTCCTCTAAAAATATTACTCAGTCAATAATTCTTAATTGGATTAATTCGTATAGTAAATACAACATAAAAAATTGGGAGATTGATGTTCTTTCAAAAAGAATAATTGCTTGGATATCTAATTCGAAATTAACTTATGAAGAAAGTAATGAGGATTATAAGAAAAAATTTAATAATATAATTCAAAAACAAACAAATCACTTAATAAATGAAATAGAAAGATCAGAAAATCTTGATGATAAAGTTTTAGGTTGTTCAGCAGTAATACTTGTGGGTTTATCATATCAAAACAATTTAAAATACTTGGAATTTGGTTTAAATTTTTTAAAAAAAGTAACTAAATATTCTTTAGACTCTGAGGGTTTTCCAAAATCTAGGAATATAAGACAATTAATTTTTTATTATAAGTATTTTATTTTAATTCGAGAATGGTTAAAAGAATCTCAAAATGATATCCCTGAATATATTGATGAGACTATATACAACCTGGGAAATGCTTATTCATTACTATCTCAAGGCTTAAAACAAAGCGCTTTATTCAATGGAAACCATGATACAAACAGTGAAGATTTTGATAACTACCTTTTAAAATTTGGATATAAATTTAAAAATGAAAATCAGGAGATTGGCGGTTATTCAATTCAAAAAAATAAAAAGATTGCGCTTGTAATGGACATTGGGCAGAGCCCAGAAAAAAAATTTTCTAAGGATTACCAATTAGGAGCTTTATCTTTCGAGATTATATCAAATCAAAATAAAATAATATGCAATTCTGGATATTTTCAAAATCATAAACATAAATTAAATGGATTATCTAAAGCTACGGCAAATCATAGTACTTTAATTATTGATAATAGTTCCTCATGTAAGTTGCAAAAAATTGGAAGTAAAAGCTCAGTTGTTGAGCAAAGTTTAAAAATTTTAAATAAGTCAAGTATTTTCGAGAAAGATTACTGGAATATAATTGCTTCACACAATGGTTATCTAAAAAAATATGGAATTATCCATGAACGAAAAATAGAATTTTATCCTGAACAGAATAAATTTATTGGGACAGATAGTATTATTAAAAAAAAAAATTATAAAAAGGTTAATTTTGAAATACGTTTTCATTTATTACCGACTTCAAAGGTAATGAAAACGCAAGATAAAAAATCTATTTTTATAAAGGTTGATAAAGAAGGTTGGAAGTTTACAACTGAAAACTATGAAATAAATTTAGAAACAGGCCTATATTTTGGTAAAAAAAATACGTTTGTAGAAAATCAAAATATATTTATTTCTGGAATGACACAAAATGAAAATCAGAATATAAAATGGGTCCTAAATAAAATCTAATGAGAAAAATAAAAAGAGCTATAATTTCATTGTCTAATAAACAAAATTTGATTTCTATTTTAAAAATTTTAAAGAAGTATAAAATAGAAATAATTAGTTCAGGAGGGACTTATAAGGAAATAAGAAAACTTAAATATAAGTGTACTGAAATTTCGGATTATACTAAGTTTTCAGAAATACTAGATGGAAGAGTTAAGACACTGCACCCTAAAATACATGCTGGAATTTTAAGTAAGAGAAAAAATAAAAAGCATATAAAACAATTATTAGTAAATAAATTTGAAGAAATTGATTTGGTCATTGTAAACTTTTATCCATTCGAAGAAGCTTTAAAAAAGTCTAAAAATCACTCTAAAATAATTGAAAATATTGATGTAGGTGGACCTACAATGGTCAGAGCTGCTGCAAAAAATTATAACTTTGTTACAGTTATTACAAAAATTGACCAATACCCAAAATTAATCGATGAGTTAAATTTTAGTAAAGGGAGTACTTCTTTAAAATTTAGACAAGAAATGTCAGAGGCAGCATTTTTTGAGACAGCTTATTACGATTCTTTGATATCTGAATACTTTAATACTTTGTCATTAAACAAGTTCCCCACAAGAAAAATTTTATATGGAAATTTAATTGAAAAGTTAAGATATGGTGAAAATCCTCATCAATCAGGTGCTTTATATTCGAAAGAGAAAAATTTAAATATTAAACAATTAAGCGGCAAACAACTTAGTTACAATAATTACAATGATATTTTTTCTGCAATAGCTATTGCAAAATCTTTACCAAAAAATACTGGAACTGTAATCGTTAAACATGCAAATCCATGTGGTGTTTCAATAAACAAAGATAAGATAAAAAGTTTTAAACAAGCTCTGAATTGTGACCCGATTAGTGCTTTTGGAGGAATTGTTTGTTGTAACTTTAAAATAAATAAAAAACTCGCAACTGAATTGGATAAGACTTTTTTTGAAGTTATTATTGGAAATAAGATAGATAAAGAAGCCATCAAAATCTTAAAAAAAAGAAAAAACCTCAGAATAATTGATGCCTTAGGATCTAATATTAAAGATACTCAAAGCGTAATTTCAAATTTTGGTAATTTTTTAATTCAAACAAATGATGATTCATTTTTTTCGAAAAGAAATTTTAAAATTGTATCAAAAACAAAACCTGATAAAAAAACTTTTAATAGTTTATTATTTGCATTTAATGTTTGTAGATATGTTAAATCAAATGCGATCGTTTTAGCTAACGATACATCGACCGTAGGAATTGGCTCTGGACAACCAAGTAGACTAGACAGTTGTAAAATTGCTATTAATAAAATGAAAAAATTTCAAAAATCTGAAAATGGTAGCAAAATAATTGCTGCGTCAGATGCTTTTTTTCCTTTTGTTGATGGTATTGAAACTTTAGTTAATTCCGGTGTTTCTGCTGTAATTCAGCCATCTGGATCAATAAGAGATAAAGAAATAATCAAATTTGCTAATCAAACTAAAACTATATTAATTTTTTCTAAAACTAGACACTTTAGGCATTAGGTATTTTATCAATTTTAGCAGCTAATATAAAATCACTCTCTGCCAATCCTTTTATCGCATGAGTAAATATTTTAATTTTTGCATACCCCCATCCGAACCAAATATCAGGATGATGACCTTCGGTTTCTGCAATATTTCCAACTTTATTTATAAATTTTTGACTATTAATAAAATTTTCAAACTTAAATTCTTTAATTAAATAAAAATTATTAGACTCGTCTTGCTTAACATCCCATCCGTCTACTTTTTTTAAATATTTATGTATCTCATTTATATCAAAAGAAGGAATGCCACCTTCGCATGGAATACATTTTTTTTCTGATAAATCACTCATAAAATTCCCTTATGGAGCGGGCAAAGGGGGTCGAACCCTCGACCTTCTCGTTGGCAACGAGACGCTCTACCACTGAGCTATGCCCGCGTTTTAAATTTCTATTTAAAAATAGTAGCATTTTATAAATTAAGCAAGAGCTTTAATGATAGAACTTAGACAAAACTCAAAGATTTGTTATTCTTTGTTAACTAATTATTATGGAAAATTCAATTAATAAAATACTTGATACTGTAAAGAAAAATATATCATCAAAAGAATATGATTTAGCGATTGAGAATCTCAAAAAAGTTATTCAAATAGATCCTAAACACCTAGTTGCTCTTTCAACCTTAGCTGATTTATTTGTTTTTAAGAAAAATTTTTTAGAATCAATTAATTTTTTAAATAAAATAATTCAGATAAATCCAAAAATTCACTTCGTTCATAACAATAAAGGATTTTGTTTGCTAAGTTTAAATAAAATTGAAGAAGCTAAAGTTTGCTTTGAGATGGCAATAAAATATAAGGAAGATTTTTCAGATGCATACAATAATTTTGGTATTGCTTTTAAAAAAGAAAAAAATTTGAATGAGGCAAGAAAATATTTTCTTAAAGCTATAAATTTAAATAAAAAATATATCCAAGCTTATAGTAATCTTATTAGTGTGGATATTGAACTTAACAATCTATCTAGTGCAAAAACTTATTGTGAAGAGGCAATTAAGATTAATTCCAACATTAAAGAATTATATAATAGTCTAGGTTTGATTTTTGATAAAAAAAACGAGGTTGAAAAGTCTATTTCTTTTTTAAAAAAAGCATTAAGTTTAAGTCCAAACTACCTTGCTAGTATAATTAATTTAGCAAGAATCTATCTTACTCAAAAGGATTATAAAAATTCATCCATTTACTTTAGAAAAGCACTCGATATTGACCAAAATAATATGAAAGCTTTATCTAACTTTATTTATCTCAAATTAAAAATTTGTGATTGGGATAATTTAGAAGAATTGCTTAAAAGATTATTTATTAATATGGATAAGAATCATCAAATAGTTCAACCATATATTTTGATGCTTCTAAAAGATGATTTGAAGTTACAATATGAAAATACAAGAAAATGGTCTGCACAATATGAAACAAGTAAAATAAATTCATTTCAAAGTAATAATAAAAAGATAAAAATAGGTTATTTTTCAACTGATTTTAAAAATCATGCTGTAATATCGTTAGCAAAAAATCTATTTATAAATCATAATAAAAAAAAATTTGACATATTTGGAATTAATTTAAGTAATAGATATTTAAAAAAAGATATTGATGTAAATTTAATACAAAGCTTTAATGAGTTTATTGATTGTGGTTACAAATCAAATAATGAAATTGAAGATATATGTAAGAAAATAAATTTAGATTTTGCTATTGATATGAATTGTTATACAGAAGGTGGAAGAATTGACATTTTTCAAAACAAATTAGCACCAATACAGATTAATTTCTTAGGGTATCCTGGAACCTCTGGAAGTAAGTTTTTTGATTATATATTAGCAGATAAGGTTTTAATTACAGAAAATGACAAAAAACACTATTCCGAAAAAATTATATTTATGCCTGATACTTATCAACCGAACTCATTTTCATCAAGCCAATCACTTAGTAATCAAATTAAAAAAGACTTATTAATTCCAAAAGAAAAATTTGTTTTTTGTTGCTTTAATAATAGCTTCAAAATTAATAAATTAATTTTTGATGTTTGGGTTGAAATTTTAAAACAATCTAATAACAGCATCATGTGGCTTTTAGAAGATAATCTAATACAATCAGAAAATCTTAAAAAATACTGTGAAAATCAGGGAATAAATTCATCTCGAATATTTTTCGCTAAGAGGGTAGATTATCAGCAACACCTTGATAGATTTAAACAAGCAGATTTATTTTTAGATACATTTCCATATGGAGGACATACAACAGCTATCGAAGCACTTAATTCAGATTTACCAATTTTAACTTTAAAAGGAGAAACATTTCAAAGTAGAGTTTCATCCAGTTTGTTGACGAACTTAAATTTAATTGAATTGATAACTGATAGTAAAAATAATTATATTAAATTAGCTGTCGAATTATCACAAAATTCAGATAAACTAATTAAATTGAAACAAACGCTTAAAGAAAATAAGAAAAATTCAAAACTATTTAATAATGAAATTTATACTAAAAACTTAGAGGATGCTTTAGAAAAAATTCATTTAAGTTTTACTTTAGGGAAAAAGTTAGAAAATATTTACTTATAATTGAAAATAAGTAAAATTTTATCATATTCACTTTACTTCTTATTGTTTATTTGGTGTAAATTATACTTATGAAAAAAGAAAAATTTCCAAATAAAATCTCAATTTTTCCATTATCGAATTTTATTTTCTTTCCAAATACTAATGTTCCTTTAAATATTTTTGAACCAAGATATATAGAAATGATAAATGATAGTATGAAGACCACGAGGTTAATTGGAATGGTTCAGCCAAAAAAAAATATAGGAGAATCCTCAAATCAGCTTTATGATATTGGTTGTTTAGGAAAAATAACAAGTTTTAGTGAGACAGAAGATGGAAGATATTTAATTGTATTAAATGGTTTATCTAGATTTAAAATAATTGAAGAATTAAAGAACGACAAACTTTATCGCGAGTGTAAAATTAGTTTTGATGAATTTCAAAATGATACGGTCGTTAATAAAGAAGATATAAAATTTTCTGATTTAAAGCTTATATTTAAAGACTTTAAGAGTTTTTTTGAAAAAAGAGGTTTTGCAATAAATTGGAATGACCTTGAGAAACAAAGTCTAGAACAAACAATTAATGCTCTAGCAATGGCATCTCCTTTTTCTCTAGAAGAAAAACAAATTCTTTTAGAAACAAAAAATCTAAGTTTGCGAAAAGATAAGTTAGAAAAAATACTCAAAACTTATGTCTTAGATAATTTTGATAACAGCACTCTTCAATAGCTATAAAACTAAACCCTTATTAGCATAGTTAGAAAAAAATTTATTAAAGTTTTTGTTCTTGTCAATTATTTTAAAAAATATATTCGAAAAATTATTTTTTATTTTATTATCAAATTTAAAAAATTCATAAATGAAATCTATACTAGACGTAAAAAAATAATTTAAATGCTTAGTATTCTTTTCAAATTCTTGAAGGATTGAAATATCAAGTGGTAAGCCAAGATCTATTTTTTTTTGAATAAGTTTTGATAGAACTTGAAGATCTCTTAAACTTATATTAAAACCTTGACCAGCAAGAGGGTGAACTGTATGAATTAAGTCACCAAATGCAAGAATATTTTTTTGAAAGTAATTTCTTAATACTGAAAATGACAAATCAAACCCCTCTACTTCCGAAAAGTTTTTAATTTTATATTTAAAATTATAATAATTAATTAAATCAATAATTTTTATTTTTGTAAATTTTATTTTATTTATATCTATTGAAAAAACTATCGATGTTTTAGAGTTTGATATAGGTAAAAATGCAATTGGTCCATATTTTGTAAAAATCTGTGATGCTGTTTTATTGTTTAATGACTTATGATTAATGATACAAGTGAATGCTTTGCTATTATAGTTCTTTTTAATTTTTTTAAAAAAAAGTTCTTTTGAAATTATATTTTTTTGATCACAATTAATTATTAGATCAAAATTTTTTTTTATTATTTTCTTTAATAAATTATTATTCTTTAAATAAATTTTTTTATAAAGAGTGTTCTTTTTTAAATCTTTTTCTAACAAGTCATAAATTTCGTCATTTTTAACCATATGAAGAATACCCTTTTTGTTATTATCAAAATTTAATATCTTTTGTTTTTTGTATTTTTCGCTGTAAATATCAATTTTTTCAATATCCCAAATCATTTTTTTTTTAATGTTTAAAATTTCTTTATTAAAAAATTTAAGATTATCATTTGTAATTCCAATTGTTCTAGTATTTGATTCATTTTTGATAATTTGTGCATAGTTAAAAACTTTAATATTCTTATTTGTTAAGTTTTTAGCTAATGAAAGAGTTGTCAGATTATTACCAATTAAACATACATTCATATTTAAAATTTAATTTTAACAATAAATATTAAGTGATACAAAGTGATTAATTTGATTCATTTTATGGAAATAAAAAAAATTGCCAAAAATAGCTTTGATTTTGTTATTAATCGTTTAATCGAACTTTTGGGACTTTGCGTCGCTACACTAGGTTTACTTCTTTTGATATCTTTAATTAGCCACTCTCCAGAAGATCCAAATTTCATATTCACAGGTGAAAAGGAAATTAAAAATATACTTGGATTTAAAGGAAGCGTTATTTCAGATTTTTTTTTCCAGTCAATTGGACTAATTTCAATTCTGGTTGCAGTCACAATTTTCATAACAGGCATAAATGTAATTAAAAACAAAAAAACCATTATTTTAGTTGAGAACTTATTTTTTACTATTTTATATTGTTTATTTGGATCCTTATTTTTTACTTTTTATTATTCAGAATCTTTTTGGTTATCAATTAATGGTAATGGGGGTTTTGTTGGAAAATTTTTAAAAAGCAATTTTTTATTTGAAATAATCAGCTTGAGTCCAAAAATTTGTTTTTATATTTTAATATTCACTATTATTACTTTATTTTTAATAAGTATTAATTTTAATATTCAAAAAATAATTTTATTCTTCAAAAACTTTAAGAAAATACCTTTTTCTAAAAAAGTGAATTTGCAAGATTCCTCAAACAATAATACCAAAATGGACAATATGAATATTGAAACTTATAAGAGTCCGATCCAAGAAAATTTTCCGTTTACAAAAATAAAAGATGAAAATCCCTCCAATAAAAAGAGATTTGCTTTACCTTCAGTGGATTTATTAAAATCACCAGAAGCAAAGAGTAAAAACAAAGATGTAAATTCTTCAGGTCTCGACCCTGCTTTCCTAGAAAAAATTTTGTTAGACTTTGGTGTTGAAGGAAAAATAAAAAAAATCAGTAGTGGTCCTGTTGTTACTTTAAATGAATTCGAACCAGCGGCTGGTGTTAAGGTATCAAAAATTATAAATTTATCAGAGGATATTGCTAGAAACACTAGTTCTGAGTCAGCAAGAATATCTACTATTCCTGGAAGTAACACAATTGGTATTGAGCTTCCAAATTCATCAAGAGAAAATGTTTACTTGAGCGAAATATTATCAAATAAAGATTTTTTAAGAAAAGATATTAAATTGCCAATAGCCTTAGGAAAAAATATATCCGGTACGCCCATAATTGGCGATTTAGCTTCAATGCCTCATTTGTTAATAGCTGGAACTACTGGATCTGGAAAATCTGTTTGTATTAATACTATTATACTATCTTTATTATACAGTCATACTCCAGAGAAGTGTAAATTTATTTTAATTGACCCAAAAAAATTAGAACTATCTCCATATGAAGGTATTCCTCATTTGTTATGTCCAGTAATTACCGAGGCAAAAAAAGCTGCATCTGTTTTGGGCTGGGTCGTAAAAGAAATGGAAAATCGATACCGTTTAATGAGTAAGGAAGGCGTGAGAAACATAGAAGGCTACAATTCTAAACATAAACTTCCAATGCCTTTCATAGTAGTAATTGTTGATGAAATGTCAGATTTGATGCTAGTTGCGGGGAAAGAAATTGAAAATTATATTCAGAAATTATCTCAAATGGCTAGAGCTGCGGGAATTCACATCATTATGGCAACACAGAGACCAAGTGTTGATGTTATAACCGGAACAATAAAAGCAAATTTTCCAACTAGAATATCATTTCAGGTTACTTCAAAAATTGATTCTAGAACAATTCTTGGTGAACAGGGAGCTGAACAATTATTAGGAAAAGGAGATATGCTATTTATGTCTTCAGCTAACAAAGTAATTAGAATTCATGCTCCTTTTGTTTCAGAGAACGAAATTGAAAAAGTTAATAATTATCTTAGATCTAAAGAGGATCCTGATTATGTCGACGAAATATTAAGTTTTGCAGACGAAAAAGAGGATGTCGAAAATAGCTCTAACAATTCTGAAAAAGATGAACTTTATAAAGAAGCAGTAGAATTAATCAAATCAGAGCAGAAAGCCTCAACATCATTTTTACAGAGAAAATTACAGATAGGCTATAATCGAGCTGCGAGAATAATTGATATGATGGAAGCAGAAGGTATTGTGAGTAAAGCAAATCATGTTGGTAAAAGAGACGTCCTTTAATGAAAAGAATTTTTATTTTCCTCTTTATTTTTCTTTTTGCAATAAAACCACTGCATGCATCTATTAAGGAAAAAATTATACTAAATCTTAAAAATACTAATAATTTAAAATTTAAATTTGAACAAAAAATAAATGATCTCTTTGAACGTGGAGAGTGTACAGTTAAATATCCTAAAAAAATCTATTGTATTTATAACAATAAGAAGAAAAAGATAATGGTTTCTAATGGAAAAACTTTAGTAATAACAAATGAAAAAAAAAGTAATTATTATCTTTATCCTTTAAACAAAACTCCATTAGAACTTATATTGGATAAAAACTATCTTATTAATCAAATTGAAAAATTAAAAGGACGAAATGTTGATGACAAATATTATAATTTTACAATATTGAATGAAAATAATAAGATTAATATTTATTTTAATCTTAAAAATTACAATTTAATAGGCTGGCAAACTGAAGACATTTACCAAAATTTAGCCATTACATTTATTTCAAAAATAAAAACCAATCAAAAAATTAATGATAATATTTTTAAAATCCCAAAAATGAAAATGAATTAAGCGATTTTTGTTTCTAATGTCTCAGATTTAAAAATAGCCATTCCTCTAGATAAATAATTTTTTAAAGCGTTCTTATGATCTAAAGAACATGTATGGAGCCACAAACGTTTTATGTTAAATTGAAAAGATTTTTTAATAGCTTCGCTTAAAAGATAGCCACCTAATTTTTTACCAAAATAATCCTCTAAAATCCCAAAATATGCTATCTCTATCTCTTCTTTTATTTCGTGAAAAATTAATTCAAAATAACCAATTATGTCGTCATTATCTTTTAGTACATATGTAAAAATTTTTTTATTTGAAACATAATCTATCCAATTTTTATTAGACCACTCTAATCTATCTTTCCAAAAATGTTTTTTTCCGATTTGTTTATAGAAAAATTTATTTAATTGAAAATCATTTGGTTCAACTAAGATGATTGAATAATTCCCTTCTGGTTTTCGAACTTCATTTAAATCTTTAAGAGACTTAATTTCCAAATATGTTCTAGAAATATTTTCAATCACTGAACCATTTTACCTATTTTTTCTCCGCCAAATATGTGGAAGTGTAAATGTGGAACTTCTTGACCTCCGTCCTCACTAATATTTGAAAGTATACGGTACCCTTTACCTTTATCTGTTGATATTCCTAATTTTTGAGCAACTATACTTAAGCCCTTCATTAATCCTAAAATCTCATCCGATGATGCTTTTTCAGAAAAATCATCTAAATTAATATACTTTCCTTTTGGTATCACTAGTGCATGAATTTTTTTTTGAGGATTTATATCATAAAAAGATAAAACAAAATTATCTTCATATATTTTTTTACAAGGTATTTCCCCTCTTAGTATTTTTGCAAAAATATTGTTTTCGTCATACTTCATTCAATAACCTCTATTTCCTCAATAATACTTAATATTTTATTTCCTTGTAATACTGCTAGGACAACAGCACATTCATAATCAGCAAAAGAGGTTTCTTCTGCAATTTCCTTCATTTTCAAACACTTTGATTTTGATGAGGTTAGAAGATGTTCTTGTAGTTCTCCATCTAGATACATCATAAGACCAATCACCTCCCCCTCTTTTTCAAAACCTCCTTGTTCCTCAATCATAGCAACTCTACTACCAA
>CACNCD010000003.1 GCA_902618855.1 uncultured Pelagibacteraceae bacterium
AGGCATTCATTATCTTTAATTTTCGAATTAGATAATAATTTCAATAAAGGTTTAAATAAATTTGTTAAAAAAGCCATCCCTTTAACAGTTTTGACAGCAATAATATATTTGCTTTCACTGTTCTATTTAAACAAATATTACCCAGCGGATCAGGCGATTTATAAAGTAATTTTTATTGGTTTGGCGTCTTTGACATTTCCACATATATTGCTCGAATATTTAATTGAAAAAAATGAAAAATAAAGAACTTAAAGTTTTACTAGCTTCACCAAGAGGTTTTTGTGCTGGTGTCGACAGAGCTATAGAGATAGTTAAAAAAAGTATTGAAAAGTATGGCAGCCCAGTCTATGTGAGACACGAAATAGTTCATAATAAGCATGTTGTTGAAAGTTTAAAAAAAATTGGCGCAATCTTTGTTGAAGAATTAAATGAAATTGATGATAAAAGCAGACCAGTTATTTTTTCAGCACATGGTGTTCCAAAATCTGTTCCGGAAGAGGCTGCAAATTTAAATATGGAATATGTAGATGCTACTTGCCCGTTGGTATCCAAAGTACACCGTGAAGCTGAAAATTTATATAAGACTGGTGCGCATATAATATTGATTGGCCATAAAAATCATCCTGAAGTAATTGGAACAATGGGACAAATTCCAAAAGAAAGTATCGATTTAATAGAAAATATAAAAGATGTGGAAAAATTCGAAAATAAAGAAAATAAAGACCTTGCGTTTATCACGCAAACAACGCTCTCAGTTGATGATACAAAAGAAATAATAAATGAATTAAAAAATAAATTTCCAAAAATAAAAGAGCCAAAAAAAGAGGATATTTGTTATGCTACAACCAATAGACAGGCGGCAGTAAAAAAAATTTCTAATCAGTGTGAAATGTTTTTTGTGATTGGAAGTAGAAATTCCTCAAATTCAGTTAGATTGGTTGAAGTAGCCAAAAATTCTGGGTGTTTAAATGCTGTATTAATCCATTCTGAAAGTGAAATTCCTTACGAAAAAATATCAAAATGTTCTACAATAGGCATATCTTCAGGTGCATCCGCTCCTGAAATTTTAGTTAAAAATTTTTTAAACAGTCTAAAGGAAAAATTTGAGCTTAATATAGAAGAGGTTGAAATTATAAAAGAAGACGTAACTTTTAAAATTCCAGGAAAACTAAACTAATGGCTGTTTTCACTAAAATAAATAAAAGAGAAATAACTTATATTGAAAACCAGTTTAATTTAGGAAAAATTAAAGATTTTCAAGGTATTAAAAAAGGTATTGAAAATACTAATTATCTGATCCTGACACAAAATAAAAAATATATTTTAACTATTTTTGAAAAAAGAGTTCACGGTGGTTGCAAATATAATGACCTAATTTTTTTTACAAAATTAATGGCCAAACTTTCTAAATCAAAAATAAAATGCCCTTGTCCAGTAAAAAATAAAAAAGGAAATTATATTTTTAAGTTGAAAAATAAAAATGCATGCATTGTTTCATTTCTTAAAGGAAAAGATAAAAAACAATTAAACGCAAAAGACTGCTTTACTGTAGGCAAAAATATAGCAAAACTTCATAAAGTCTCAACAAAGTTAAAATTATATAGAAAGAACACATTATCAGTAAATTCGTGGGCTAAATTATTGTCTAAAGTAGATAACAGAATTAATAAAGTTTCTAAAAATTTTAAACGGATAATGTTTGACGATTTAAAGTATATTAAAAAAAATTGGCCAAAAAATCTTCCTAATGGGATTATCCATTGTGATTTATTTGTTGATAATATTTTTTTCAATAAAAATCAGTTTTATGGTTTTATTGATTTTTATTTTTCCTCAAATGACTTTTTATCATATGAGATAGCAACTTGTGTTAATGCGTTATGTTTTACAAAAAGAAAAAGCCAATTTGTATTAGATAAAAAAAAGTCTAAAAAGCTAATCAAAGGTTATGAAACAATCAGAAAATTAACAAATAAAGAAAAGTTATCTTTTAGCGTATTATGTAGAGGATCTGCTTTAAGATATCTTTTGACAAGATCATATGATTATTTAAATACCCCAAAAAATGCTGTGATTAAAATCAAAGATCCAAAAGAATATTTACAAAAACTCAACTTTCATAGAAATATTAAAAGTTTTAACCAATATCTAAATTAATGATTAAAATTTATACCGATGGTTCTTGTTTAGAAAATCCAGGAAATGGTGGATGGGCAGCAATAATTATTGATGATGGAAAAAAAACGCAGATTAAAGGAAGTAAAAAAAATACTACAAACAATCAAATGGAATTACTTGCTCCCATTGAGGCATTAAAAAAAATTCCCAAAGGTAGCAAGGTTCAAATTTTCACAGACTCTAAATATGTAAAATCAGGAATAACAGAGTGGATACATAATTGGAAAAAAAATGGATGGAAAACTGCTGACAAACAACCAGTTAAAAATAAAGAACTTTGGGAAGAGTTAGATCTTTTAGCTAATCAATTTGAAATAGTTTGGAATTGGGTAAAAGCACATTCAACAGATGAATTAAATAATGAAGTTGATTTAATTGCTAGAGAAGCTGCAAATTTATAATCAATAATAAATATTTTTAAATATTATTCTTTCTTTTTAATTAATTTTTTAAGGTCAAACTTTTTCTTTTTTTTTGTTTTCTCCTGCTTAGTTTTTATTTCTTTTTCATTTGGGATCAAAGCAAGTCCATCCGATTTTTTCTTATTAATTTCCTCTACAGTTTTTTCAATTTGCAAATATCTTTCTGCAGTTGCAGGGTGTGTACTACTTATAGCAATTTGTTTTGGGTTTTCGGAACCAATTCGCTCCCAGAAGTTTTTCACATTAGAAATATCATATCCCGCACGATAAGCATAATAGACACCACCGTAATCTGCATCTTTTTCAAACTCAACCGAATATGCTTCCGAACCGATTTTTGACCACATCTCTGTATTTTGAGCATCTCCACCTGCTGTACCACCGCTATAATAAATTGTCATAAGATCCAAAATAAATCCTATCGATCCCATAATTAAAGTATTTTTTTTCTTGGCATCTAAATGTCCTCTATCATTATGAGCTAATTCATGAGCTATTACTAATGCAATTTCATTGTCATCTTTGGCATAGTCGACCATGCCTTGAGTCATTATTATTGATTTACCGTCTGCATAAGCATTTACAATTTTATCTTGGGTAAATATTATTGGATAGTTACAGATTTTAATTTGATTGATATCAAATTTTAAGATTTGACCGTTTCTATCAATTTTAATTTTTTTTATTTCTTTTTCTTCAAAATCTTTAAAGTGCTTTGAAATTTTTTTTAAAGCATTTTTCCCTTCTGGAAAAGTAAAACCTTCTAATTCTAAAATTATATCACCTACAGTAAGTCCTGCTTTGTCAGCTGGAGAATTTTTAACAATATTGATTATTGATACTTTTGGACCCAAATTTAGGTTTGAAGGAAAAAATTTTGCAATTTTTAATCCAATTACATTTTCATTTGCATAAGTTATTCCTGAGTTAAAATCAGTTTTATTACATATATCAGCATTTAGACTATTTATTCTATACCCTATGCTTTTTACCAATGACATCTGGTCAATATATTTTGCATAGGAAATTCTTTTCTGTCTTTCTGCCTCTTTATCAATTTCATCCTTACTTATAGAAGGTAAATTCCCAGTTGGAGTTTCTAAGCATCCAGATAATGAAAATAACAAAATTAGCCAAAGAAATTTTTTCATAAAACGTTAAACTTGGTACAATATTGGCACATTTTTTTAGAAAATTCAGCTTTTTAAAACTCAAATTATTCGCGGATAACGATACAAAGTTCGAGGCACCTGGCAACAGAGAGCCCATTACATCATATCAATACTTCCAATAATATTAAAATTTTTATCAGAAATTATAATTTCACCAGAGGATGAACCTGTATTTAAAATTGATGAAATAACCACAAAGTGAGTTATTAAAACTAAATTTTTATCACTATTCCAGTTTTTAATATAATTTTTTAAATCTTTAATTTGCTTTGTTTCATTTTCAGCAAATTTCTCATCATAAAAAGAGTTTAAAGCATCAAAAGTTTCAAAATTTTTAAATGCGTATTTTGCTGTATCTTTACATCTACACCATTGACTTGAAAGCACTTTATCAATTTTTATTTTATTATTTTTAAAAAAAAGACCAATTTTTTTAGACTCCTCGATGCCATTTTCATCTAAATTTCTTTGGGTAGAGCAGTCATTTATATCGAAATTATTTGGATCACCGTTTCCAGGTGCGATAGCATGTCTTATAAAAACTAATTTTTTTCCCTCTTTAAGAGACTTTAGAATTTTATCATCAGAAAAGGCGCTGTTGTTGATGTTTAAAATTCCAATAAAAAAGATGATTATAATTCTTTTAAACACAAGCTTCTAAATTTTGCTTTTAATAAATTTTTTTACATCTTCTGTATTATTTTTTAATACTTGAAAATTCTCATCTTTATCTAGTACGTGCTGAAGTTCTTTTGGTAATTTTTCATGCTTATTTATGGCATTGCTTATAGCATCTGGGAATTTACAAGGATGTGCAGTTGATAAAACTAAACAATCATTAAAAGATAGTTTTTTTACAGCCCCTACTCCTACAGCTGTATGAGGATCCAATATGATATTATTTTCTTCATAATTTTTTTTTATAATATCTAAAGTTTCTTGTTCATTACAACTTTCAGATAAAAAATCCTTTTGAATTATATTTAAATTGTTCTTTTCAATTTGATAAGAATTTTGCTTAATTTGTTTCATAATTTCTGCTGTTTTTTCAGAATCGGAATTATTTACATAATAAATTAATCTTTCAAAGTTACTTGCCAATTGAATATCCATACTTGGTGAGAATGTTTCTTTAACTTCTTTTGAAATATAATCTCCTTTTGAAATCGCTCTATGCAAAATATCATTTTCATTAGTTGCAACAATTAATTTATCAATTGGCAACCCCATCCTCTTTGCAATATAACCTGCAAAAACATCACCAAAGTTTCCTGTTGGAACAGAAAATGAAATTATTTCTTTGCCCAATTTAAAATACGAGTAAAAATAGTATACCGCTTGAGCAATTATTCTTGCCCAATTTATTGAGTTTACTCCAGACATATTTATAGATTTTGAAAATTCCAAGTCAGAAAACATACTTTTAACTATGTTCTGGCAGTCATCAAAGTTCCCATCAATTGCGATATTGAAAACATTGTTGTCTTGAACAGTAGTCATTATTTTTCTTTGAACAGATGAAATCCTATTATTTGGATGCAAGACAAAGATATTTAAATTTGATTTACCTTTAATTGCATCTATAGCTGCCGCACCAGTGTCTCCAGATGTTGCAACCACTATGTTTATTTTTCTGTCATTTTTTTTTAGATAATATTCATACAAATTCCCAATGAACTGCATTGCCACATCTTTAAAAGCTAATGTTGGTCCGTGAAATAATTCTAATAATTTAGTCTCTCCAACATTTGAAATTTTAACCACTTCTTTTTCTCTAAATTTTGAATATGATTTTTTGATTAAAAGTGAAAGTTCTTCTCTTGATATGAAATCTCCTGAAAATTGGCTTATAATTTCAGTAGAGAGCTCATTATAATTTAAGTTTTTGAGCTTTAATAATTCTGCTGAACTATATTTTTTTAATGATTTTGGAACATAAAGACCTCCATCATCTGCTAGACCTTTAAGGAAAACTTCTCCAAAACTGTATTCTTTTTCATTGTTTCTTGTGCTTATATATTTCATCTAAGGTGCTCAAAAACACTGTAACGGAAATTTTTTGAGGTGCAATCCTTAAATTAAACTGTCAACTAAGAATAATACAAAAATTAAAAATAAATATAAAATTGAATATCCAAAGACTTTTTTAGCTTTGCTTAAATCGAATTCATTTGTCTTATATTTAAATAAATCATAGCAAATATAATTATAATAAAATGTTAGCAACAACGAGACAATTAAAAACACTTCTCCAGTAAAACCTATAACATAAGGAAGTATAATAATTGGAAGCATGAATAATGAGTAAACAAATATTTTTTTCTTTGTTTCCTCTATACCATTTGTAATTGGAAGCATTGGAATTTTCGCTTTTGCATAGTCCTCTGCTTTATAAAGACTCAGAGCCCAAAAATGAGATGGAGTCCAATAAAAAATAATTAAAAAAAATGTAATAGGTTCAAATGTTAATGAGTTTGTTGCAATAGTCCATCCTATAACTGGAGGTAATGCACCAGATGCTCCTCCAATTACTATGTTTTGCGGAGTTTTTTTCTTTAACCAAATTGTGTAAACAAAAAGATAAAATGCAATTGTTATAAATAATAAAAGTGCCGACAAAAAATTAGAAAAATAATAAAGGCCCCCAATAGAAACAATTGATAAAAAAATACCAAATATTAATGCGTGATCCCTATTGATTTTTCCGGTTGGTATAGGTCTCAAACATGTTCTTGTCATTAACTTATCAAGGTCTGCCTCATACCACATATTTAATGCACCTGCTGCACCTGCTCCTATAGTTACGAAAAAAATACTAATTAAAGCATTTGATATTGGAACAGAACTAGGTGATGTTAATAAACCAACTGCACATGTAAATATTACAAGAGACATAACTCTTGGTTTCATCAGCATGACTAATGATTTGAAATAACTTATTAAGTTAAAAGAAGAAGCTTGATTTTTTAGGGTGTTAATAGACAATTTATTTAATCCACATTTATCGATACAAATATAACTAGTAAAATCATACCAATTATAAGAATATGATTTCCCAAATCAAATATTTCAACTTTGTTATTTTTTTTGTCTATAAGTTTTCTATGGAATGGTAAATTATCGTAAGGATTTATTTTTATGTCTTTGCCTTCATTTTTTTCATTTTCAACTTTAATAGAAAAACCAAACCAAGTTATATAAATGAAAAAAAGAAAGAAAATTAATAAACCAGCTAGTATAGAGTATCCATCCATTTTTTATCCTCCAACAAAAAAATAAAATAATCTAGTGAACAAAGTATATTTGAATTCAGCAACCATTAAAAATATAAAACATGCTATTGCAGTCATGGGCCATAAAAGGACATTCACTAATGCATATCTCTCCCAAAACAAATGCATAAAAAATGCCATTATTAATCCAGCTTTAAGAAACATAAAAAATAGTATTAAAGACCATCTAAGCATTCCTTGAAATTGATACCAGTCTACCATGTAAGAGAAAAAACTTAGTACAAACAGTAGGCCCCATATCCAGAGATATATGCCTATTTTATGTGTAGAGGTCTGTTCTTTTTTATCTGTATCGCTCATAAATTATCTTACCATAAATAAAAAAATGCAAAAATAAATACCCAAACTAGGTCAACAAAGTGCCAGTAAAGACCTAATATCTCTATCTCAACATAATCACCCTTCATCGATGTGAACCAGCCCCTTTTTTGTTGATCATAATGTCCTGCAAAGACTTTGTATGCATAAATAAATAAAAAAATAACTCCTATAGAAACGTGCGTTCCATGAAATCCTGTTATCATAAAAAAGAATGATCCAAATTGAGGAGCGCCGAATGGATTTTCCCAAGGCCTAACTCCTTCATGAATAAGTTTAGACCACTCAAAAGCTTGCATTCCCACAAATGTTAATCCACCAATAGCTGTTGCCAAAACTAACCATCCGCACATTTTTCTATTTTTTTCATAACCATATTTGACTGCCAAAGCCATTGTTCCACTACTAGTGATTAAAACGAATGTCATTATTGCAATTAATAATAAAGGAACTGGAACTCCAAATGCATCAAGGGCAAAGACTTCACTAGGATTTGGCCATTCTACTGGGGTAGATCCTCTACCCTTCATGTATGCAATTAGAAAACAACTAAAAATAAATGTGTCGCTTAATAAAAAGATCCACATCATTGCTTTTCCCCAATGAACACCTTTGAACATTGTTTGATCAGAGCCCGTATCTTCAGCCATACCCTTAAAGCCGGGTTTTAATTCTATTCCTTCTATTTTTGGCTCTGACATTTAATGCCTTTAAGTTTTTTCTACTCCGGTATTAGAAACCTCACTTGGAGGCGTAGTTTGAGTTATATAATCATCTTTTGCTCCGGGAACGCTAAAATCATAAGGCCATCTATGAACTACTGGTAATCTATCACCCCAGTTACCATGCTCGGGTGGAACTGTAGGAGTTAACCATTCTAATGAGTTTGCCTTCCATGGATTTTTTCCTGCAGGCTTACCTGTTTTTAAAGTTTTTATAATATTGTATATTAAAATAAATTGCGCAGCTCCTACCAAGAACGCAGCTAAACTAATAAATTCATTCATCCCTACAGCAGATGTAACATATGGGCTGTCATACATTTCATAATATCTTCTTGGAACTCCAATAAATCCTAGATAATGCATTGGGAAATAAATCGAGTATGCTCCTAAAAAAGTTAACCAAAAGTGCCATTTACCTAATTTTTCACTTAAAAATCTTCCTGCCACTAACGGAAACCAGTGATAAATTGCACCCATAATAACCATAAGTGGAGCTATTCCCATTACCATATGAAAATGAGCTACAACGAAATAAGTATCAGATAAAGGTACATCAACTGAAACGTTTCCTAAAAAAATACCTGTAATTCCACCATTAACGAAGGTTACTATAAAACCTAAACACCATAACATAACAGTGTTCATTCTGATGTTACCTCTCCACAAAGTTAAAATCCAGTTATAGACTTTCATGGCTGTTGGAACAGCAATGATTAGTGTTGTTGTTGCAAAAAAGAAACCAAACCAAGGATTCATTCCACTAACATACATGTGGTGAGCCCATACAAAAAAGCTTAAAGCACCAATTCCTACAATCGCCCATACCATCATTCTATAACCAAAAATATTTTTTCTTGCGTGAACAGAAATTAGATCTGAAATAATTCCAAACGCTGGGAGAGCTACAATGTACACTTCTGGGTGTCCAAAGAACCAAAATAAATGTTGGAAAAGAATAGGGCTTCCTCCGCCATATTCTAAAACTTCTCCTGCTTTTAAAATTGTTGGCATAAAGAAACTTGTTCCAAGAACTTTATCCAAACTCATCATCAAGGCTCCAACTAATAGAGCCGGGAATGCCAACATTGCTAAAACAGTAGCTGTAAAAATACCCCATACTGTTAGAGGCATTCTCATCAAAGTCATGCCCCTAGTTCGAGCTTGTAAAACAGTGATTAAATAATTTAGTCCACCCATTGTAAAACCAGCAACAAATAAAATTAGAGATAGACACATTAATAGTATACCCGCACCAGATCCTGGTGTTCCCTCTAATATTGTTTGAGGTGGGTACAAAGTCCATCCAGCACCAGTTGGTCCACCTGGCACAAAGAAGCTAGCCATTAAAACAGCCACAGCTACAAAGAAAGACCAAAAACTTACCATGTTAAGATATGGAAAGACCATGTCTCTAGCTCCAACCATTAACGGAATTAAATAATTTCCAAACCCTCCTAGGAAAAGTGCTGTTAAAAAATATACAACCATTATCATTCCATGCATTGTAACGAACTGATAATAATGTTCTGCAGTTACAAAACCCGCTGCACCAGGAAATCCTAATTGTAAACGCATTAACCATGAAAGAATAAGACCAACAACTCCTGTGAAAGTAGCTAGAAGAAAATATTGCACTCCGATGACTTTAGCGTCCTGACAAAAAATCCATTTAGTAATAAAACTGTGTCCGTGATATAAATCTTGGTCTGCTATCTCAGCAGGTCTCACATAATCCATATCCGGAGTTACACCAGCGCTTCCTCCGCCCATTGTCTCCGAGGATTGAGCGTGAATTGTTTTATTATCGTTATAATCTTCTGACATTATTTTTTCCTATTTATATTTTTATTTACCATTTAATTTATTTTTTTACCAATTTTGTTTTTTCAGTTTCCATTTTTTCTTGTTTTGCTATTAAATCCGAGAAAAGCTCTTGTTCATCTAACCATTTATTATATTCTTGGGTTTCTTGTACTATGACACCACCTCTCATTGCATAGTGTCCAACGCCACAATATTCTACACATAAAACTTCAAATTCACCAGTCTTGTTGGGTTCAAACCAATAAAACGTTACAATACCTGGAACCGCATCCATTTTAGCTCTAAACTGTGGAACATACCAATTATGTAGAACATCTACTGATCTTAATAATATTTTTACTGGCACGTTGTTTTCAAGATTTAAAACATCACTTTGAATCATTACATCATCTTTACCATAAGGATCATCCAAATTTATTCCAAATGGATTATTATCGTTTACATTTACCACTTGAGTTGTTCCTAACTTGCCATCTTTGCCTGGTAATCTATATTGCCATCCCCATTGCCAAGCCATCACATCAACCTCAAGTGCATTTTTTGGAACATTCACATAACTATTCCAGATAACTAGACCGGGCGCTAAAAGCGCAACTACTCCTAAAGTTGTTGCCCAAGTTAAAATTTTTTCTAATTTCTTATCTTCAGGTTTGTATTCTGCCTTACGATTTTCTTTGTAAGAAAATTTGAAAACACAGTAAACCATGAAAAGACATACAGCTACAAATACGCCTCCGCCAATCCAGAACGTTAAAGTGATTGTGTCATCCATACCACCCCAGTTAGAGGCTACATCTGTCCAATACCACGGCGTAAAAATGTGAAATAATATTGAGCCTAAAATGACTAAAAAAAATATAATTCCTGGATGCATAACGTTTATATAGAAGAAATATTATATAATTACCTATGACAAAATGTCATAAAAATTGTTAAAATAAACTAATATAATCAACAATATTATGCTCGGAAAAGTTGGAATCTTAATAACAATACTCGTTTTAGTTTTACTTTTTTATCTTGTAATTTCTTTTGGAGCAGGAGCTTTTTCAAAGGATAAAGCTAAGCCAGAAACTAAAAGATATTTAAAATCTGTTAATATACTTTTGGTTATAATTGCTGTTGTTGGAAGTATTTTAGTTTTTTTCCTTTAGTCCTATTCAATTATAGATTTGCACCATTCTATAAAAGCATCATTAAAAATATAAATCATTAAAAAAAATGCTAACCAAACTATTAATAAAAAAGTCCAATACCAAGATAAAGCTGTAATGCTTTTTTCCTGATCTAAAATTTTACTATGTTCAAGTTTTAATACTCTTGAAGAAACTTTTCCCCAAAAAAATAATCCTCCTAATAAATGTAAACCATGCAGTGTAGTAAAAACATAAAATGATGAAAAATAAGTATTTGTAGTAACAAAATTTCCGCTCTTCATTAGTTGCATCCAAAAAATTATTTGTCCAAAAAGAAATAAATAACTCAGTCCACCAACTATAATTAAATTTTTTTTTATTTTTGAAGTTTCTTTTCTCTCTAAATCTTTTGTAATTTTATAAAAAAAATAACTTACAAAGAAAAGAACGGTAGTATTTAACCATAATAAATTTGGCTTCAATAAATACATTGTATCCTGGCCAGGTGGAATAGAGTAAATGTAAGCAGTAAAAATTAAACTAAATAAGACGGTTGCTATACCAAAAATAATTATTACTGCAGATTTTTGTTCCGAAATATTAAAAGTTTTTCCTGTATGAGACGTATCAATTGCCATCTGTTCCTTTTCCCAAGGTTTTTGAAGCAATGTGCTAAAAAGTTTCTTTAAAATTCCACTCATAAATTTTATATAATCACATATATAATTTTATCAATAATGAAAATAAAAACATCTGTAATTGTAATAGCTGGTTGCCTAGGGATTTTTATATTTGTAATGCTGCCTATTTTTTTATCTGTACAAGGCAAGAAAGATGATTATGTCGCATCTTTTCAGGGCTCACAATTTTCTCTTAAAGACATGAACAATAATGTTATTACGGAAAAATCATTTAAAGGTCCATTGACTGCAATTTTTTTTGGTTTCACTAATTGCCCAGATGTATGTCCAATGACTCTAAATAAAATGGATATTGTGCTCGATAAATTAAAAAAGGAAAACAAATCAGTTAAATTATTTTTTGTAAGTGTTGATCCAGAAAGGGATACACCGGAAGTTATTAAGGATTATTTGGGTACTTTTGAAAATAAGTTCATTGGGATTACTGGAGAAAAAGAAAAGATCTTTTTACTCTACAAATCTTGGGGCATTATGAGTCAAAAAGTATTTACAGAAAATGGAGAATATAATATCGATCATAGTTCTCCGGTTATATTGCTAAAGGATGGAAAGTATGTTGCAAGAATATCTCCACGTGACGATATAAAAAGATCAATAAAAATAATTAAAAAACATTTATAAATTTAAAGCATAATTAATTATTGATATCGCAGAAATAGCTGCTGTCTCTGATCTAAGAATATTTTCATTAATTTTAATTTTATTTACTCCATTGAAAGATAAAATCTCTTTTCTTTCTATTTCAGAAAAATCACCTTCGGGTCCAACAATAATACAAATAGGTTTTTCTGTTTGTTCTTTTATGTGTAATTTTTTATTTTCAGTGTTGAGATCAGTAAATATTAATTCAATTTTTTTATTATTTTTTTCTAAAAAATTATTTAAATTTTGACTCTTTTCAAGCTTGGGGATATCAATACGATTTGATTGTTCACAGGACTCAATAATTATTTTTTCTATTCTATTGGCGTTAACCTTTCTAACCACGGATCTATCAAAAATAATTGGAATAAACTTGGTAACTCCTAATTCTGTTGCTTTTTGTATCATGAAATTAAAATAGTTAGATTTAATTGGTGAAAAAGCCAACCATATTTCTTTACTACTTTTGGTTTGTCTTAATTTTTTAGTGATATTAAATTCTACTATTCCTTTTGAAATTTCTCTTATTTTTGCCTCCCATTCTCCGCTACGATTAAATAATGAAAAAACCTCATTTGGTTTAATTCTCATAACTTTGCTAATATAGTGAGATTGTGGTTTATCTAGCTTTGAAGTTAAATTAAGTGATAAACTTTTAGGAAAAAATAATCTAATATTGCTCATAGTTCTTAGATTAATTTATGAAAAATGTTAAAGCAATAATTTTTGATGCTTATGGAACGTTATTTGATGTAAATTCTGCTGCAGAAAAATGTAAAGACAAAATTGGTGACAAGTGGGAAGGTTTTGCAAATTTTTGGCGAACTACTCAATTAGAATACACTTGGCTTAGAAGTTTAATGAAAAGACACGAAGATTTTTGGAAAGTTACTGAGGACAGTTTAGATAAATCAATGAATTTATTTAAGATAGACAAATCAATGAAAAATGAACTTTTAAATTTATATAAGGTTCTAAATACATTTCCAGAGGTAAGAGATGTTTTAAATAAATTGAAAGAAAAAAATTACAAGCTTGCTATTCTTTCAAACGGAACCCCTAAGCTTCTTAATGAATTAGTTTCCAGTAATAATCTAAATAATATATTTGATGATATTTTCTCAATTGAAGAAGTAGGGATTTATAAACCAGATGCAAAAGTTTACGACATGCCAGTAAAAAAATATAAAATACAAAAAGAAGAGATTGTATTTTTAAGTGCAAATACATGGGATGTTTCCGGTGGAGGAAATTATGGTTATAGTTCTATTTGGGTAAATCGAAATAATAGTATTTTTGATAATCTTGACTACATACCTAAAAAAGAAGTTAAAAACTTAAATCAATTACTTGATATTGTTTAAAGCAGCGCTCTTTTGACATGTGTAAAAAAATTAAAATATAATAGAATTTAGTTAATAAATTGAAGGAGAAAATAATGGCTGGTGAAAAAATAGATATTTCTTTTGAGATAAACACAGACTCAGAAAAATTACTTGAACAAATAGTGGAAAAATACGACTTACCAGACAAATCAAAAGCTCTCAGATGTCTTCTTGATTATGTCGAGGAAAAAGATTCAGAGTGGGATGAAATGTTTGCTACGGTTCGTTGTAATAGATGCGGATAAAAATTTATGGATAAATTAGACAATAAATTAAATAAATTTTTTTCAAGAATACAATTTTTATCACCTTGGTTGATAAGATTAGGTCTTGGTATAGCTTTTAGTATTCATGGATTGAGTAAATTTCCACTGCCACCAGAAGTTTTGATGGATTATTTTGGTTTTTCTGCTTTTTTTGCATCACTTATTGCACTTAGTGAATTAGGGGCTGGATTATCTTTGATTATTGGTGGTCTTATAAAAGGTTCTATTGGTAATCTAATAACGAGAGTTAGTGCTTTAACTATTGCTGTTGTTATGATTAATGCTTTTGCATTAGCTCATAGAGATTGGTTTATTACAACAAAGCTATTTACCAGCGAACAAATTTTTCTTCTTATAATCGCTTTATATTTTTTAATTAAAGGAAATAAATAATTGAAAACAGTAGAAGTAAAACAAATCATTGATCCAATTCCAGCTTCTGATGGCGCTGGAGTAAAACTAAAAAGAAGCATCGGTGTCGAGCCTAACTATTTCGATCCATTTTTAATGCTGGATGAATTTGGTTCTGAAAATAGTGAAGATTATATTGCAGGTTTTCCCCCTCATCCTCATAGAGGAATTGAAACAGTTACCTACATGCTTTCAGGAGATTTTGAACATAAAGATAGTACTGGCGGTGAAGGAAGAATGACTGCTGGAGATGTTCAGTGGATGAAAACAGGAAGTGGAATTATTCATTCAGAAATGCCTGCTATGAAAGAAGGTAAACTTCATGGCTTTCAATTATGGATTAATATGCCAGCGAAATTGAAAATGAGCAAACCTGAATACATTTATATTGATGCAGATAAAATGAGTGTACATCAAGATCAAGATAAGAAAGTAAAAGTTATTGCTGGAAAATTTGAAAATGCTGAAGGCCCTGTAAAAGGACATAATATTGAACCAGTATATTTTGATGTTGAACTAAATAAAGATAAAGAATTTAATTTTTATTTACCATATTCACACAATACTTTTGTGTATCTGATTAATGGTGAAATAGAAATTGGTTCTAAGAAGCATGATAATATTAAAGATAGTACTTTAATATTGCTTTCAAGAGGTGAAGATTTAAAAGTTAAAGCAAAAACAAAAGCGAAATTTCTAGTTATATCTGGTAAACCAATAAATGAGGAAATTGCAAGAGGTGGGCCTTTTGTGATGAATACTAAAGCAGAAATCTTGCAAGCTATTGAAGATTATCATAATGATACATTTGTAAAATGAAAGCTATACAAATATCAAAAAATGGTGGTCCAGAAGTACTTGAATTAAAAGATATAAAACTTAACAAGCCTGAAAAAGATGAGGTTACAATAGAACACAAGGCTATAGGTCTAAATTATATCGACACTTATCATAGATCAGGACTATATCCTTTAAAGCTACCGTCAGGAATTGGTGCTGAGGGTGCTGGGGTAATAAAAGAAATAGGATCTAATGTAAGAGAATTTAAAGTTGGTGATAAAGTTGCTTATGCTGGTATGCCACTTGGTTCTTATTCAAGTGATAGAAACTATCCAACTAAAAATCTCGTAAAAGTTCCAGATGGTATCGATCTTGAAATTGCAGCAACTCTTATGACAAAAGGCTTAACAACCTTTTATCTATTACATAAGACATATCCTGTTAAATCTGGCGAAACAATTTTATTCCATGCGGCGGCTGGAGGAGTTGGTCAAATATTTGGCCAGTGGGCAAAAAGTTTAGGATGTAAAGTAATTGGTACTGTTGGATCTGATGAAAAAATTGGGAAAGCAAAAAGTTATGGTTATGATCATGTAATTAATTATAACAAAGAAAACTTCTCTGAAAAGGTTTTAGAAATTACTAAAAAAAAAGGAGTTCCAGTTGTGTATGATGGCGTTGGAAAAAATACCCTTCAAGGTTCGCTAGATTCTTTAAGCATAAGAGGTATGATGGTATCTTTTGGAAACGCCTCAGGACCACTATCAGATATAAATGTTCCAAAGTTACTTCAGCCAAAAAACTTATATTTTGTTAGACCATCTATGCAACACTATCTTGGTTCTAAAGAAGAAATTGATGAAGGTGCAAAATTATTATTTGATAAAGTTAAATCTGGAAAGATAAAAATAGAAATATTTAAAAAGTATAATCTTGATGAGGTCATTCAAGCTCACAAAGATCTTGAGGCTAGAAAAATTCTTGGTCCTGCAATAATTGTTCCAAATTAGTCGATTTTAACATCCATATCTGACATATGTAAATTTAATGCATTTGTAGATATTTGAATTTCCCTAATAAAGAAAATTATAGAAATGATCATAGATAAGCAACACGATCCAAAAATTACTCTTGCAATAAAAACTTCATCTAGATACAGCGCAAATACAGTTAGCATATTAAATAAAAAACCAAAGGCTGCAAACATGATTGTCCATCTAAGTATTGAAATTCTCCCGCTTAAGTTAATAAATTGTTTTTGCCATTCTGGCGGTATATGCTTTTCATAGACATGCTCATCATGGAGCTCTCTAATAAGCTTACTCAAAGTATGAAATCTATTGCTATAAACACTCATTAACAAAGGTATAGCAGGAAACATTAGAGCTGTTACTGTATAATCTATATTCATACGAATCAGTTTGATTATGAATCTAGGCTTTGCTATTTACAAGTAAATTTTAATGAATCAGCTAAATCTTTTTATTGAACTAACTCGTTTAAGAAAACCAATAGGCTTTATGCTTTTATTCTGGCCATGTGCGTGGGGTCTAACAATTTCTTATGATTTCACAAATAATCTAAATACATATTATTTTTACTTGTTTTTATTTTTGTCTGGTTCGATTTTAATGAGATCAGCTGGATGTATTATTAATGATATAACTGATAGAAAGTTTGATAACAAAGTTGAAAGAACAAAAAATCGACCGATTGCTTCAGGAAAAGTTTCTATAAATCTTGCCTTATTTTATGCTTTAACTTTATGCGCTATTGCTTTTTTAGTTTTGATCAATTTTAATTTATTAGTAATAATTTTAGCAATTGGATCAATGCCTTTTGCATTTACTTATCCATTAATGAAACGATTTACTTATTGGCCACAATTGTTTTTGGGGCTCACATTTAATTATGGTCTAATTTTAGGGTGGCTATCTGTAAATAATGAATTTAATTATATACCACTGATTTTTTATATTGGAGCCATATTTTGGACACTTGGATACGACACTATCTATGGATTTCAGGATATTAAAGATGACGAAATAATAGGACTAAAATCAACTTCAATAAAATTTAAAAATAATCCGATTAATTTTTTATTAATATGTTACATAATTCTTATAATAGTTTTGATGTCCCTAGGTTTAATAATGAACTTTAAATATTTATATTTTATATTTTTAATCGTCCCAAGCGCACATTTAATATTATTTCAAATTAAAAAGTTAAATATTAACGATCCACAAAATTGTCTTAAAATTTTTAAAAGTAATAATTTTTTGGGGTTACTAATTTTTATTAATATTTTGATAGGAAAATTAAATTGATGAATGATAATATTTCAATTCTAAAGAGACTTTACAAAGATTATACCAGTAAGTTTATCAAAAAAATTTTCTATGCAGTTTTACTTACTGTCGTATTGGCTGCTAGTACTTCTTCAATTGCCTACCTTTTAGATCCAGCAATAAAGAAAATTTTTATAGATAAAGATCAAACTTTAATTTATTTAATACCTCTTGCAATAGTTATTGCCTTCACTGCGAAAGGTATATCTTTGTATGGAGCAAGACATATCATGATAGGGGTTGCAGAAGAAGTTAAAGCAAATGTCCAAAAAGACATGATAAAATCTTTTGTTATCGCAGATACTCAATTCATTGAAAAAAAACATTCAGGAAAAATGGTCTCTAATCTTACTGCCGATGTAGGAATGTTAACAAATTTGATTAGTACGGTAATTTTAAATTTATTCAAAGATTCTTTAACTTTAATAGGTTTGCTTGGAGTAATGTTTTATCAAAATTGGAAATTATCAATGTTAGCAATTATTATGATACCCTTAGCATCAATTGCGGCACGTTCTCTAGGAAAAAGAATGACGAAAGTATCCAATGAAGCACTTGAAAGGTTAGGCTTTTTTACAACTCATTTATTAGAATTATTTAAAAATCATAAAATAATGAAAATATTTCAAAATGAAAATTTTGAAAAAACTAGATCTAACCAAAGGATTGATGAAGTAAAGGACAAATCAAGAAAAATAGCATTAGTTTTTGTGAGAGCAACTCCCATAATGGAAGTTCTTACCGGGATAATGATAGCAACTATGATTTATTATTCTGGAACTTTGATTAATAATAATGAAATTGATATTAATAGTTTTTTTTCTTTTTTAGCTGCAATGATGTTGGCTTACCAACCCGTTAGATCATTGGCTACTTTGAACATTGGAATTCATCAAGGTTTAGTAGCTGCTAAAAGAGTTTTGCCAGTTGTTGATTTAAAAAATGAAATAAAAGATGATCAAAATTTACCAAACCTAAATATTTCAAATTGTAAAATAAATTTTAAAAATATAAATTTTACTTATAACAAAACGGAAAATGCTATTTTAAGTTCAATTAATATTGAAATTAAAGGTGGAGGTATGACTGCACTAGTCGGTCATAGTGGAGCTGGAAAATCTACAATAATGAATTTAATTCCAAGATTTTATGACTGTGATAGTGGTGATATTTTAATAGATGATCAATCAATATATAAAACAAATATAAATTCCCTGAGAAAAAATATTTCACTTGTAAGTCAAGAAACAACTTTATTTGATGACACAATTACAAATAATATTGCATATGCAAAATTAGATGCCTCGGAAAGCGAAATAAAGAAAGCTTCAGAAGATTCTTTTGCAAGTGATTTCATTGAAAAACTACCTAACAAATACAACACTATAATAGGTGAAAATGGAGTAAGGTTGTCTGGAGGGGAAAAACAACGTTTATCTATAGCAAGAGCTATGCTTAAAAAAAGTCCAATAATTCTACTTGATGAAGCAACTTCATCTTTAGATGCGGAAACGGAAAATAAAATACAAAATGCCCTAACTCAGTTAACAAAAAATAAAACTACAATTGTAATAGCTCACAGGCTTTCAACTGTACTGAATGCTGATAAAATTTATGTTATCGATGCTGGTAGAATTGTGGATGAAGGAAATCACGAATTTCTACTTTCTAATTCTAATGTTTATAAAAATTTCTATGATAAGCAAATTAGAAAAGATTAAATTATGCTGATTATTTACAGGCTTCTTATCAATTTAGCTATATTATTTTCACCAATAATTATCTTTATAAGATTAATAAAAAAAAAAGAGGATTTTAAGAGATTTAAAGAAAAGTTTTGTTTTTTTTCAGAAAAAAGAAAAAGTGGAAAATTGATTTGGTTTCATGGAGCTAGTGTTGGCGAAGTTAAAAGTATAGTGCCTCTTATTGAAAAATTGGAAAAAGAAAAAAAAATAAATCAAATATTAATTACTTCCTCTACCTTGAGCTCTTCTAAAATATTTAAAAAATTCAAATTTAAAAAAACAGTTCATCAATTTTTTCCGATAGACAGTTTTGCAAATTCAAAAAAATTTTTGGATTATTGGAGACCAAGCTTAGCAATTTTTATTGACTCTGAAATTTGGCCAAATATGCTTTTAAATTTAAAAGAAAAAAAAATTCACTCTATATTGTTAAATGCTAGAATGACAAATAAATCATTTAATAACTGGATTTATTTTAGAAATTTTGCTCAAAAAATTTTCCAATGTTTTGACATTACTTTTCCTCAAAATAAAGAAACTTTGAGATACTTGAGGGTCTTAAATGTAAAAAAAATCAAATTTTTAGGGAATATAAAATTTTCTGAAAATGAAATTCAATTAGATAATAATATAAATTTAAAAGTTAGAAAATTCTTAAAAAATAAAAAATATTGGTGCGCTTCAAGCACACATGATAATGAGGAAGTAATTTGCGCAAAAGCTCATATTAAGCTTAAAGAAAAGATTAAAAATTTAATAACTATTATAATTCCCAGACACACAAATAGGACTCCAGAAATAACAAGCACTTTACGTAATTTAAATTTAAAAGTTCACTGTCATAGTTCTAATGAAACAATTAAAAAAAATACTGATATTTATATTGTAGATACATATGGTGAGACTGTTTCATTTTTCAAAATTTGTAATGTAGTTTTTTTAGGTGGTTCATTAATCAATCATGGAGGTCAAAACCCCATAGAAGCAGCTAGAAATGGATGTAAAATTATTTATGGTCCAAATATTCAAAATTTTAAAGAGGTTTATGAACTTCTTGATAAAAATAAAGTATCTAACAAAGTAAGAAATGAAGAGCAACTTGCACGAAAAGTTAACATCTTAATTAAAAGTAATAAAATCTCAAAAAAATTAGAAAATAAAATAAATAAATTAGGAAAAAAAATTTTAGAAAATGTATTGTCAGAGTTTAAAGTATATTTAGATAAAATATGAAATTAAAAAAACCAAAATTTTGGGATCTTAAACAAATATCTTTATGGGCTTTATTATTAATACCCTTCTCATTTTTATTTCAATTAGTATTATTATTAGTAAAATTTTTTAAAAAACCAAAGAATTTTTCAGTGCCAGTGATATGTGTTGGCAACATATATTTAGGTGGAACTGGAAAAACACCATTAACCTTAGAATTATTTAAGATAATAAAATCAATAGGTAAAAACCCAGGTTTTATTAAAAAGGGTTATGATTACTTAGATGATGAAATTAAAATGTTGGAAAAAATTGGAAAAGTTTACACTGATAAAAGTAGGGAAAAAGCAATTAATTCCCTGATTTCATCAAATTATAACGTTGCGATTTTAGACGATGGATTTCAAGATTATTCAATAAAAAAAAATTTCTCAATTTTATGTTTTAATTCAAGACAACTAATTGGTAATGGATTTACAATTCCGTCAGGACCTCTTAGAGAAAGCATTAAATCTTTAAAAAGAGCTGACTGTGTTTTAATTAATGGTGAAAAAAACATAAAATTCGAAAATAAAATTAATAAATTTAATAAAAATATAAAAATTTTTTATTCAAAATATAAACTTTTAGATACAGGTATAATACAAAATAAAAAAGTTATCGCTTTAGCTGGAATTGGTGATCCAGAAAATTTTTTTGATCAACTTAAAGAAAAAAATATAGATCTAATTAAAACCTATTCTTATCCTGATCATCATAATTATTCAAAAAAAGAGTTAAAAAATATTATTGATGAGTCAGAGAAAAATAATGCAGTGATTGTCACCACTGAAAAAGATCATTCAAGAATGAATGAAGAAATTAAATTGATAATAAAATGTATTAAAGTAGATTTAGAAATTGAAAATAAAAATGATTTTATTAATTTATTTTTATTTATATTTTATTTTTGATATTTAAAATTATTGGTTATAAAAATTCTTCAAATTTAGGAGAGAAAATTGGAAAATTTTTTGGTCCATTTACAAGATCTAAAAAAAAAATAATAAATAATCTTAAAGATTCTAATATCGGAGTAGATGATTTAGAAAGAGAAACTATTATTAAAAAAATGTGGGGAAACTATGGAAGAATTTTAGCAGAATATCCGTTTTTAAAAAAATTTAAGAATAACTCATTGGAACAATATATTGAAATTGAGGGTAAAGAATATCTAGAAGAAATAAAAAAAGACAACAGAAGAGTTGTTTTTGTTTCCGGTCATTTCAACAATTTTGAGTTAATGGCGATGCAACTGGAAAACTCTGGTTTAAATATTGCAGCAATTTATAGACCTTTGAATAATGTTTTCTTAAACCGAATTATGGAAAAGATTAGATTAAATGATATTTGTAAAAAACAAATAAAAAAAGGTAAATCAGGAACAAGAGAGTTGCTGCAACTTTTTAAGGATGGTTATTCAATTGCTCTAATGATAGATCAAAGGGTAAGTGAAGGTATAAAATCAAAATTATTTAAACGTTCTGCGCTTACTACAACTATACCTGCGCAACTAGTAAAGAAGTATGGAGTTGATGTTGTTCCAATTTATATAGAAAGAAAGAAAAAAGTTTATTTTAAAATGTATGTAAATAAACCAATTAATTTCAAAAAAAATGTATCTCTAGAAGAAGTAACTGAAACACTTAACCAAGAATTAGAAAAAATGATATTAAAAAAACCTGACCAATGGATTTGGTCTCATGATAGGTGGAAATAATAACTATTTTTTTTTTATTTCTTCGTTCTTTAAATGAGCCTCTTTAAAAGAAAAATAAGCTTCTTGTAAATCAACATTCCAATAGTTTAGATTATTTAAATTTATCTTTTTTCCAGAAACCGCACAAACAACATGGTCTCCTTCTTCAACTATTTCAAAATTGTTTGGTAAATATCTTAATTTTGCTAATTTTTTATGCATTTTTAGTTTATATATCATTACATGAATCTAGGAATAATTGGAAGTGGCGGAAGAGAACATGCCTTATGTGAAGCACTAAGCAAATCTAAAAAAGTTGACAAAATTTATTGTTTTCCAGGAAACGCTGGAACTAGTAAAATTGCAGAAAATATTTTAATCAATACTGATGATTTTAATGCCCTTAAAAAATTTATACTCTCAAAAAATATCCAGTTAATAATTGTTGGACCAGAAAAACCGTTAGTTGAAGGGATAGTTGATTTTTTTGAAAGTATAAATATTCCAATATTTGGTCCTAATAAATTTGCATCTCAACTCGAAGGTTCGAAAATCTTTACAAAAAAAATTTGTGAAAAATACAAAATACCTACTGCTAAATTTGGAATTTTTGAAAACATTGATAAAGCAAAATCTTTCATAAGTGAGACTAAATTTCCTTTAGTTGTTAAGGCTGATGGATTGGCTGCTGGTAAAGGAGTTTATATTTGTGAGAACAAAGATAATGCCTCAAACGCTATAGAGGAAATATTCAATGGAAAGTTCGGTAAAGCTAAACACATTTTAATAGAAGAATTTCTTAAAGGGGAAGAAATGAGCTACTTTATAGTGAGCGATGGAAAAAATATAAAAAGATTCCAAACTGCTCAAGATCACAAAAGAGTGGGTGAAGGTGATACTGGTAAAAATACGGGAGGAATGGGAGCTTACTCTCCATCAAGACTTATTAACAAAGAATTGGATGAAAAAATTTTAGAAAAAATTATCCAACCAACTTTGAAAGCTCTTAAAGATATGAACTGTATATATAAAGGATTTTTATATGCAGGTTTAATGATTACAAATAACGAGCCATACTTAATAGAATATAATGTAAGAATGGGAGATCCAGAATGCCAAACTATAATTCCCAAGTTAAAATCTGATCTATTAGATATAGTTTTAGCATGTATTGAATCAAAACTAGATCAAATTCAAATTGATTGGCATGATATAAATAGTTTATGTATTGTTTTGTGTTCAAAAGGTTATCCAGATCAATATAAAAAAGATATGATAATAAAAAATCTTACAAAAATAAATTTAGATCAAAACCAAAAAATTTATCATGCAGGTACTAAAATTAAAAATGAAGATATTGTATCTAATGGAGGCAGAGTCTTGAACTTTGTAAATTTATCAAGAACTTTTAAAAAGGCTAGAGAAAGTAACATAAAACTCATTGAAGAAATTAATTGGCCAAATGGTTTTTATCGTAAAGATATCGGTTTTAATGTAATAGAATAATGAGAATTATATCAGGACAATTTAAAGGGAAAAAAATCCAAGAACCTAAAGACAAATTAACAAGACCACTTAAAGACTTAACAAAAGAATCGATATTTAACATATTAAATCACTCAAACTTATTAAATCTCGATTTAAAAAAATCTAATGTTTTAGACTTATTTTCGGGTGTTGGATCTTTTGGTCTAGAGTGTATTTCAAGAGGAGCATTGAGTGTAACTTTTTTTGAAAATTATCCTAATGTAGTTAAAATTTTAAAATCCAATATTTTAAATGTAAATGCTCAAAAAAAAGTAAGCTTGTATGAAAATAATTTATTTGCCGAAAATAGTTTGGGAAAATTAAAATCCAAATTTGAAATTATTTTTATCGATCCACCTTTTCGAGAAAGGAAAATATATGATTTATTAACTAAAATATGTAAACTTAAATTGCTAAAAAAAAATGGTGTATTAGTTATTCATAGACATAAAAAAGAAAATGATCAATTTCCAGAAACATTTAAGATAATCAAAGAAAAAAATTATGGTATATCTAAAATTATTTTTTTAGTTATTGTTTAAGTAAAATTTTTTTTGTTTCTATCTTTATAAGTTCTACGGACGGTTGATCAAACGGATTAACTTTTAAAGCTCTACCTAATAAAATAGTTTCTAAAATAAAAAAACTAAAAAGTTCACCTATAGTTTTTTCGTCACGCTTTACTATTTCAAAACTCCTAAATGGTATATTTTTTTTACTAAATACCTTTTCGGTAGCTAATTTTTGAGAATATATTATTTGCTCCATATTTTTGTTTTTAAGGAAATTGTGACTGGATAAAATATTTTTATTATTAATCTTGATAGATTTTTTATTTATTACGTGAAAAAAAGTAAAAAAATTTTTTTGAGGACCATCTAAGTAAAACTGTATTAAGCTATGGTTATCTTTGGGCATAGTAGAAATTATTGGCAAGATACCTTTAGCCTTTTTTCCAAGGCTTTCAGCAATTAATTGTTGATACCACTTAAACAAGTTTTCCGATTTTTCATCATAATTTAATATTACAGAAATATTTTTTTTATTTTTAATTAGATTAATAGTACTAGCGACATTTTTAATTAGATTGTCTATAAATTTTTTATTTTTAATTAAATAATTTAATTGTTTAAATTTTTCTGGTTTTAAACCTACAAGTTCCGCAGGTAGCATGCCCACTTCGGATAAAACCGAATATCTTCCTCCAATAAAATTATTATGCTCAACAATATCTGCTTTAAGTTTATTGGCTAAATTAATTAAATAACTATTTTTATTTTCAGTAATAAATATATTTTTATCATTCTTGTTAATTAATATATTTGAATTCGAAATTGTTTCTAAAGTATTTCCAGATTTAGAAACAATTATATTTAAAATTTTGCTTTCCTTTTTGTTCATTGAGTTGTTATTAATGTTGTTTATGAAAAGAAAATTCTTTTTTATTTTATGTCTTAAAAAATTAAAAATAGCTTCTGTTCCTAAAATAGACCCACCCATTCCAATTACTCTTAACTTAAAAAAATTTTTATATTTTTTAATAATATTTTTGGAAAATGAGTATGAGTAGTGAGAAGATAACGAATTTATTATTTCACTATTACTTTTAATTAGTTTTTTAAATTCTTTAGTAACTTTTGAAATATTTGATTTATTCGAAAAATTTTTAAATCTAATGTTTTTTGTTAACATTAATTTTCTTCAATTTTTTTTCTAATTGAATCTTCTATAGATTTGTTTATTTCAGAGTTTTTTTCTGAGGTATTCTGAGAATCACTAAATACTTGGCTCAAATCTATATCGTCGATATTTTTTTTTCTTTGAACTTTTTGCTCACTCATGGGCTTAGGAAGTGCATCATAATCTGGAGGTAAAACTAGAGGGTTCTTTTTTTGAACTAAAAACTCATCCGTATTTGTTTTTTTTTTTAAACTCAGCCCATCTTTAAAATTCTGACAACCATTTAAAAAGATAAGCGTTAAGATATAAGTTAATATTGCAAATTTGTTATTTTTTATCATTAACTTCTTTGTTTATAAAAATTTCAACGAAAATAAGGCATATCACACCTAAAGATATAAATATATCTGCAACATTAAAAATAAACCAATGAAAATCATTTATATGAAAATCAATAAAATCCGGAACAGCAGAAAAATAGAGCCTGTCAAATAAATTTCCAATCGACCCACTAAAAATAATCATAAAAAGATAGCCTTTGAAATCTGAGGATTTTAGTGCAATTATTAAAATTATGAGTGTCACAAATGCAATGAAAAAAGTAATAAAATTATAGACAATATTTTTATCGAAAGATAATAAACCAAAAGCAATTCCCTTATTCCATATCAAATAGAAGTTCAGAAATGAAGTGATATAAATATCTAAAGTATTATTAATTTCAGCTAAATGTAAAATATAAATTTTTGTAATTCGGTCTAAAGCAAAAATTATTGTAAATATAAGTAAATAAATTATATATTTTTTAAAATTATTATTAATTATTGGCATTTAAACCACAATGAGATCTTTCACATTTTTTTTTATTAACTTTCCAACAAACTGATTAATAAATTTGTTTTGTCTAAGATTTTCAGCCAAAACTATAGCAACAGATGAGGCTAAATTTAAAGATCTTTTTTTTTTTATCATAGGTATTTTAAGTCTATTTTTAATGACTCTATGAATTTTTTCAGGAACTCCAGCACTTTCTCTACCAAATAAAAGTGTATCATTTATTTTAAATTTGAAAGAAGTATATGACCTAGATCCTTTTGTAGTCATTAAAATAATTCTTTCTTTAAATTTATTTGAAAAAAACTCTTCAGCACTTGAATAAAATTTTATTATTTTTTCGTCCATATAGTCCATTGCAACTCTTTTAAACCTTTTGTCGTTCATTAAGAATCCGCAAGGTTGAATAATTTCCAAATCCGCCCCTAGACAGGCACAAGTTCTAAGAATCGCAGCGGTGTTTTGAGGTATATCAGGTTCATATAATGCAATTTTTGGCCTTAAATGGCTATTTTTGTGTGTCATTGTTTCTGTAGAAAAAATTCATTTTTATATTATATGAAAACATATATTACATAAAATAAATAAATTATTACAAATGTCTGAAAAGAAAAAAGTCGAAAGAAGAGATTTCATATTTACAGCTTCATACGCATTAGGCGCGGTAGGCGTTGGAGCAGTTGTTTGGCCACTTATAGATCAAATGAACCCAGATAGATCTGTAAAAGCTTTAGCAAGTACAGAAGTTGACATTAGTTCGTTAGAGCCAGGTAAATCAATTACAGTTCTTTGGAGAGGAAAACCAGTCTTTATAAAAAGAAGAACAAAAGATGAAATTGAAGAGGCAAGAAATGTTGATATAAAAGACCTTCCTCACCCAGAGAAAGATGAGGATAGAGCTAAAGATCCTGAGTGGCTAGTAATGTTAGGTATATGTACACATTTAGGATGTGTTCCGTTGGGAGACAAGGGAGAATATAACGGATGGTTTTGTCCGTGCCACGGATCTCATTACGATACTTCTGGGAGAATAAGAAAAGGTCCTGCTCCCACAAATTTAGAAATTCCTAAATATGAATTTGTAAATAGCAACACTATTAAGATTGGTTAAATAATAATGAGTGATCACAATTACGTTCCATCATCTAAAATAGGCAAATGGTTTAATGATAGATTACCACTATTAACTTTGGCAGATCATTTAAAAGAATACCCAACACCAAAAAACCTAAATTATTGGTGGACATTCGGTGGAATACTTACCTTTTGTTTAATCACTCAAATTATAACAGGTATAGTGCTTGGCATGCATTACATTGCTCATGCTGATTATGCTTTTGATAGTGTTGAGCATATCATGAGAGACGTAAACTATGGTTGGTTAATCAGATACGTTCATGCAAATGGTGCATCAATGTTTTTTTTAGCAGTTTATATTCATATATTTAGATCGTTGTATTATGGCTCTTATAAGTCTCCTAGAGAAGTAATATGGATCATTGGAATGATAATTTATTTATTAATGATGATGACTGCCTTTATGGGTTATGTGCTACCATGGGGTCAAATGAGTTTTTGGGGAGCTACAGTAATAACAAACTTATTTAGTGCAGTACCTTTTTTTGGTGAAGGTATAACAAATTGGCTATGGGGTGGTTATTCAGTAGATAATCCAACCTTAACAAGATTTTTTAGTTTACATTATTTGCTGCCTTTTTTAATTTTAGGCTTAGTTATATTACATATTTGGGCACTTCATGTTCCAGGAAATAATAATCCTATTGGGATAGATTTAAAAAAACCTTCTAAAGATACTGTTCCATTTCACCCTTATATAGTTATTAAAGACTTGTTTGCTTTATTATTATTTTTAATTGTATTTGCCTTTTTCGTTTTTTACTCACCTAATGTTTTAGGACATTCTGATAATTATATTGAAGCAAATCCGCTTGTTACGCCAGCACATATAGTGCCAGAGTGGTATTTATTGCCTTTTTATGCAATTCTTCGATCCGTACCAGATAAATTGTTAGGTGTCGTTGCAATGTTTGCATCAATTTTTATTTTGATAATTCTTCCATGGCTTGACACATCAAAAATAAGATCTGCAATTTTTAGACCAATTTATAAGCAGCTATACTGGATTTTAGTTTTAGATGTTCTTATCCTAGGTTATATGGGAGCTATGCCAGCTGAGGGTACATACTTATTAATAGCAAGAGTAGCTACAGCATATTATTTTATTCATTTTTTGGTTATTCTTCCTCTCTTAGGTAAAAGAGAAAAAACTTTAGATGTGCCTCTAAGCATAACCGAGCCTGTTTTAGGAGGATCTCCGAATCCACAGATGGTTAAAAAAAAAGAACAACTTAGCTAGATTATGAAAAATGTTATTAAATTATTTTTCTCAATTTTTTTATGTTCAATATTTTTAACCAATGCCCACTCCGCAGGTGAAAAAATAGATTTATTAAAAACAGATTGGAGTTTTAAAGGATATTTAGGCAAGTTTGATAGGGGATCTTTACAACGAGGTTACCAAGTCTACACTGAAGTTTGTGCTTCATGTCATTCAATGAAATATTTGTCATATAGAAATCTTTCAGAAAAAGGTGGGCCTGAATTTACAGAAGAACAGGCGAAAGCAATTGCATCAAATTTTGAGGTAACAGATGGTCCAAACAGTGATGGTGAAATGTTCACAAGACCAGCTAAATTGTCTGATAAATTTGTGATGCCTTATGCGAATGTTGAGGAAGCTAAGATTTCAAACGGAGGTGCTTATCCCCCGGATATGTCTGTACTTGTAAAAGCAAGATCAGGAGGAGCTGATTATATTTACTCAGTTTTGTTGGGATATGAAGATCCTCCAGAAGGAATGATCCTAGACGATGGTGTTTATTACAATAAGTATATGTATGGAAATAAAATTAAGATGCCAAAACAACTTTACGAAGACCTAGTTACATATAATGATGGAACACCTGCAACACCAGAGCAAATGGCAAAAGACGTGGTTACTTTCATGGCATGGTCTGCAGAGCCACATTTAGAGGCAAGACACAAAATTGGATTTAGGGCACTTATTTATTTAATTATCCTTACAATACTAGTCTATTTCAGTATGAAGAAAATTTGGTCACGTGTTGAATCTGAAGTTTAAAACATCTCCATCTTTAACGATATAATCTTTACCCTCTAACCTCATTTTTCCATTTGTTTTTGAATTAAGCCAACCTTGATTTTCTACAAAATCGTTAAAAGAAACAGTTTCTGCTCTGATGAAACCTTTTTCAAAATCTGAATGTATTTCACCTGCAGCTATTGGGGCTGTACAGTTTTTCTGGATTGTCCAAGCCCGCGTTTCCTCTGGACCTGATGTAAAATAAGTTTCAAGTTCTAAAATTTTATATCCTTTATTAATTAACAAATTAAGTCCAGTTTCATTTAAACCAATCATTTTCATATAATTTTTCTTTTCCTCGCCAGATAAAGCATTGATTTGATTTTCAATATCAGCTGAAATAATAATGCAATTATTACTCCCATATTTATTAATAAAGTCTTTAGTATATCGATTTCCACTTTGAATACTTTTTTCATCTACATTGCAAACAAAAATCTTTGGCTTAACACTTAATAAACCACTAAGTTTTAATACTTTTTTACTATATTGATCATGCAAAATATTAATATTTTTATTATTATTAATGCAATCTGATGCTATTTCTAATATCTTAAGTTGTTCACTATCCACATTTTTTTTATTTTTTTTGTCTAATCTTTTTTGAATTGACTCTAAATCTGCTAACATCATCTCTGTCTCAATAATTTCAAGATCTCTTATTGGGTTAACGTCAGAATTAACATTTTGTATATCATCTGAGTCAAAACATCTTATCATGTGGATTATTGCATCAACCTCTCTAATATGTGATAAAAATTTATTCCCGAGACCTTCTCCTTTAGAAGCTCCCTTGACTAAACCAGCTATATCAACAAATGATATAGTAGTATTTATTCTTTTTTTTGATTTAGAAATATTTGCGAGTTGCTCAAGTCTGTTATCTGGTACTGGTACAATTCCTATATTAGGATCTATAGTACAAAATGGGAAATTTTCTGCTTGAGCTTTACTCGAATTAGTAAGTGCATTGAACAAAGTTGATTTACCAACATTCGGCAAACCAACTATACCACATTTAAAACTCATTATTTGCTATTAACTGCGCTTGAAAATAGATCTAATTTTTTATCGATTAATATTTCTAAAGAACTTGTTATATTATCTGTTATTTTTTCTAATTCTATTTTTTCTTCCTCATCAAAATCCTTAAGCACATGATCAACAACACTAGATTTTGCTTTTGGCTTTCCTATTCCAATCCTAACTCTTGAGTATTCTTTCCCAATAAACTTATCAATTGATTCAACCCCGTTATGTCCAGCACTTGATCCACCAAACTTAGCTTTTATTTTTCCAAAGTTAATATCTAAATCATCGTGAAATACAATTACATCTTCAGCGTCTATTTTAAAATATTCAATCAATTCTCTAATACATATTCCTGAATTATTCATAAATGTTAATGGCTTAATTGCGTAAACTTTTTTATTATTAATATTTCCAGTTGTAAGAAGACCTTTAAACTTAGGCTTTTGTTTTGAAAGACTAAATTTTTTATTTATAGCATCAATAATTTTGAAACCTATATTGTGTCTATTATTTTCGCTATCAGGTGTTGGATTTCCTAGACCTACGAATAAAAGCATAATTGATTTATTAATTTAACGAAATTTTCACTATTTTTTTTCTTTTGGTGCTTCTTTTTTTTCAGGTTCTTTTTTATCACCATCTTTTTTGTCTGAATCTTTTTTATCTCCTTCCGCAGCTGTTTTTGCATCTCCTTCAGCTCCCTCAGCTGTAGCACCTTCAGCACCTTCAGCACCTTCAGCTGTTTCTTCCGCAGGTTTTTCTGGCTCTTTAATAATTGTTGGTGCAGCCAATGTAGCAATCACAAAATCTCGACCTTGAATTGTGGGTGTTACATTTTCTGGTAATTTAATTGAGGAAATTTTAAAACTATCACCGATATCCACACCATCTAAATCTATAACAAGTTCTGTTGGTATATTTTCAGTAGGGCACTTCAACTCAACTTTTCTTCTGACTATGTTTAGAACTCCGCCTCTTTTAAGACCAGGTGATTTTTCATTATTAATGAACTTTACCGGTATTTCTAATATTATTTTTGTACCCTCAACAATTCTTAAAAAATCTACATGTATTGGCTCATCAGTAATAATATCATACTTTATTTCTCTAGGTATAACATTTTGATCTTTCCCATCTATCTTAAGATTTAAAACATTTGATAAAAAATTTTCTTTTTCGATTAAGTTTTTAACAATTTTGGTTGGAACTGATACTTTTTGGTTCTCATTTTTTCCACCATAAATTATTCCTGGTACTTCACCTTTTTTTCTTAAAGTGTTTAATTCGCCCTTGGTTTTTGTACTTCTAATGGTTGCTTCAATTGAATTCATAAAAACAAAGTTTTATAACTTAAATAAGAAATAACTCAAGCAAATTATTTGAATAGGTCGGAAACAGATGTAGAATTAGATATTCGTTTAATAGCTTCACCCATTAAATTTGCGATTGATAATACTTCAATATTATTAATTTTATTAGTTTTTCCAGAATTATCTATAGTGTCAGTAATTACTAATTTTTTAATTGAAGAATTTTTAATTTTTTTAACAGCTTCTCCACTTAATACACCGTGCGTTATATAAACAAAAACTTCCTTTGCTCCTCTATCTTTTAAAGCTTTAGAGGCATTTACAATTGTACCTCCTGAATCAATTATATCATCCGCTATAATACAAGTCTTATCTTTTACGTTTCCAATTACATTCATAACTTGTGATTTACCAGGCGCAGGTCTTCTTTTATCAACAATGGCCAATCCAGCATCTAACATTTTACCAAGCGCTCTTGCTCTTTCTGTGCCCCCAACGTCAGGTGCTACGCAAATAATGTTTTTACTTTTAATATTTTTTTTAACATGTCTAGCAAAAATAGGAGTGGAAAATAAATTATCTACTGGTATGTCAAAAAAACCTTGAATTTGACCAGCATGAAGATCAACGGTAACAATTCTATCTGCACCTGCTTTTGTAATTAAATTAGAAACTAATTTTGCAGAGATTGATGTTCTTGGAACTACTTTTCGATCTTGTCTTGCGTAACCAAAATAAGGAATTACAACCGTAATATTTTTTGCTGAAGATCTTTTTAAGGCATCAATACATAATAATAGTTCCATTAAATTATCATTTGCAGGAGAAGATATTGATTGAATTATAAAAATAGTATTGCCTCTTATATTTTCATTTATTTCTATATAAATTTCTCCATCAGCAAATTTTTTAATACTAGAGTTGACTAATTTTGATTTTAAATATTTTGCTATTTTTTTACTTAAGTTTTTATTACTATTTCCAGTTAGTAATTTCATTGAGATACCTTAATTAATCATAATTATTGAAATATTTCTACCATAATCATTTTCTCCGCGATGTATAGATCTTCTTGCGCTAAAAAAGTTATTATTAGGGTTATAGGTGTCCCTATCAATTATATCTATTTTTTTTACTCCTAAACTTTTCAGTTGATAGTAAACATACTTATTTAGGCTAAAATATGTTTTATTTTTAATCTTTTTAAAAAAAATTACATTTTTTTTACCTTGTTTTAAAAACTTTGACTTAAAATCCTTCTTTATTTCGTAACTTTTTTGCGAAATGCATGGCCCTATTGCTGCTGTAAGATTTTTTGATTCGCTACCTTCTTTAAAAAGAAATTGAAGAACCTTTTTTACGATACCTTTATAGGCACCTTTCCATCCAGCATGTATAGCTGAAACGATTTTTTTTTTTTCATCAAAAATTAGTACTGGAACACAATCAGCTGTTAAAACACCAATTATAATTTTCTTTCGTTTCGTTATCAGTGCATCGGCTACAATTTTTTTTTTATTTATTGGTCCCGTTTCTTTTAAATAGTAAAATTTATTACTATGTACCTGGTGCAATAAAATAAGTTTTTTATATGACCTCGCAATTTTATTGCACGCTATTCTTAAATTTTTATTTACATTATTTTTATTATCTAAGGACCCTTTTCCGCAGTTTAAACTTTCATATATTCCTTTAGATTTTCCACCCTTTCTGTTGAAGAAGCCATGTCTTATCTGTTTAAATTTTGAAAGCTTTTCTGATTTTATCAATTTTGAAATCCTGTTTTAAAATTCATATTTTTTTTTGTTACAAACATTACTTTGAATAAATGACCCATCTCATTAATATCAATTAATTTTTTCAGCCTGAAATATATATTTGCTTTTTCAGAAAATGGAACGTCTTTTGAGATTAATTCTGCTCTTTCTAATATACCTAATTTCTCCAAAAAATATTTTTGACTTGTTATGCCATTAACCTTTAATCCAAGCATATTAACTATTTTTTCTATTAGTTTAAAATTTAAATCATGGGATATATCAGATTTTCCAAAATTTTCTAAAACATCGTTAAATTTATGTTTAGATATAGATTTTAAAGTATTTTTCATTTGTTTATCTAAATATCCATAATCTATTATTAAAAGCCCGCCATTATTAAGTTTAATTGATTTCGAAATATACTTTAAATATTTTAACGACAGTGGAGAAAATTCAATAAATTTTTGCCCACTGGATATTTTAAATCCAACTTTTGTTTCTAATTTTTTAACAGTTGTTAATAAATCTAATATTTTTGCTTTTGAAGACTTTGAATATTTTATATTTCTTTCATACCATTTATTTTTCTTTTTAATAAATTGTTTTATTGGCAAAGCATCAAAAAATTCATTTGCTATAAATATAGTCGGAAAATTAGGTAAATCGGTTAAATGATTTAACCATCTAATTTTATATTTTTTTAACTTTTTTTTTTGTATTTTTTTTAGGTATGAACTCTTTTCAAAAATGCTAATTGAGCATGATTTTTGAATAAAAGGAAATTTTTCTAATGTTTTACATATTTGCAATATCATTTCACCGTTTCCTGATCCAAGTTCTACAAGATTGAATTTTGAAGGCGACTTTAATTCTTTCCAAAATAAAACTATCCAGATTGCAATAATCTCAGAAAATAATATAGAAATATTAGGCGCTGTTATATAATCTCCTTTTTTACCAAAAGGATTAGCTTTCATATAGTAACCAGACTTTTTATTATATAGCGCCTCGTTGATATATTTATCAATTGGTGTAATTTTTTCTTTAAGTGACATTATTTTTTTTAAAAAATAAGTAAATTCCAAATATAAGGAATAAAAAACTAACTATTTGTCCCATACTAAGATTTAAAATTACATAACCAATTTGTGGATCAGGAACTCTTAAAAATTCTATTAAAAATCTAAATATAGAATAAAAAATTAAAAATAATGATGAAATAACACCTGGCTTAGTTTTACTGCTCCTTAAAATAAAATTTAACAAAATAAATAAAATGATACCCTCAAAAAATGCTTCATAGATTTGGGTTGGGTGTCGTGGAATATTGTCTACAGCCAAAAATTTTACTGACCATAATATATCAGTTTCTTTTCCATAAAGTTCAGAATTAATAAAGTTTGCTATTCTGCCAAAAAATATACCAATTGGCGCTACGAGTGAAATTAAATCTAGAAAAATATATGAGTTAACTCCATGTTTTTTACTAAATAAAAAGGTAGCAATTATTACCCCTATCAAGCCACCATGAAAGGACATGCCACCATTCCAAATCATAAAAACTTCTAAAATGTTATCTAAATAGTATTTAAAATTATAGATTAATACATAACCTAATCGTCCACCTATAATAATTCCTATAATTATATAAGCTAATAAATCATCGAATAAATTAGCAATTTTAATATCTACGATTAATTTCTTTTTGCAGTATAACCAACCTAAAACAATTCCTAAAATATAAGCTATTGAATACCATCTGACTTGAAAGTAATTAAAATCAAATGCAACTGGGTCAAAATTGTTTATAAACATTTTAATTATTTAGATTTAGAGTATATTAGATTTTAATAGGAATGTATGTCAAAATCAAAATTTGTGATTGATAAATTAGCTAAATTATTCGAACAGGGCCTAGTATCTTATAAAGATCTCAGCGCTGAAATTTTAAATATATTGAAATCAAAAAGGGATGAAATAATTTTTAAAATGAAAATAACAAGCAAAGAGGAAACTGATGTTCAAAATCAGAGAATCGAAAATTTAGAAAAAAAAATTGAAAAAATTGAGAAAAATCTCAAAACAAAGTTTAAAAAGGGAAAAAAACTTTAACTCTTAAACCTTCATGTGGGGATTTTTCTAAAATAATATTTCCGCCGTGCGACCTTACAATGTCAGAAGCTATAGACAATCCTAAACCAACACTAGATTTTGCACCACCACGACTTTTATCTATTTTATAAAATGGTTTGAAAACATTGTCATATTCTTTTTCATCTATTCCTGGCCCGTCGTCATCGATAATTATTATATTATTATTATTGGTTTTATTAAGTTGAATATGAACTTTTTTTGCATATTTAGTACTATTTTCGATAAGGTTATTTATACATCGTGTAATTAAATTTTTTCTTCCATGCATATTAATACTTTCGTTAATTTCAGAGGTAATATTATGATTTTCGTATTTTTTAATAATATTTTTTACCAAATCAGATAGGTTAAATTTTTCACTTTTTTCGGCAGATCCAGCGCTCGCAAATTGCAAGTACTCATTGAGCATTTTTTCCATTTCTTGAACATCATCTGATAGTTTTTTCGAGATTTGTTCATCTTTAATAAATGCTAATTGCAATTTAATTCTCGTCAGTGGTGTTCTTAGGTCATGACTGATACCAGATAGCATTTCTGATCTTTGATTTAAATGGCGCATTATTCTTTTTCTCATTCTATCAAATTCATAACCTGCTTGTCTTATTTCTAAAGCTCCTGACGGTCTAAATTCGTCAATATCTTCTCCTCTTCCAAATTTAGCAGAGGCTTTAGCCAAGTTAATAATTGGTCTAGTTTGATTTTTTAAAAAAATTAAAGCAATAGCAATTAATAAAATAGCTGGAAGGGTAATCCATAATGCAAAAATTCTTGCTGATGAATTTGTTACTCTATTTTTTGGGACAAAAAATTGAAAATAGCCATTTGAATACTTTATTCTTAAATCAATTATTTCTTTTATTGAAGTTGTATCAAACCAATAATTTACAAAGTGTGTTTTTAATTCTCTCCTTAAGGTTCTGTCCATTGGACTAAACCACCTCTCATGTTCATCTTTAGGTAAAATTTTATTTGGTATGTACTGTACTTTTATATTATGTGCTTTAGAAAAAAGTTCAGTTAAAGATTCTTTGTTATATTGATCATTCTCATAAGAGTCGTAAAAAAATTTAATCTCATTTGCAAGAGCTCTAGTCATTCCTTTATTTGTTTTAATCCAAAGACTATCAAAAAAAACTATTGAAATTGTTATTTGTAAAATAATAATTGGAGTAGCAACTATAAGTAACGCCCTATAAAATAATTGCTTGGGCAAAAGATTTTTTATAAATTTATTCAATCCATAAAACATAGCCCGACCCTCTAATTGTTTGAAGATATTTTGGATTTTTTGGATCAATTTCAATTTTTTTTCTTAGTCTTGTAATTATAACGTCAACTGATCGTTCTTTGTCTATATCTATTAATTTTCCAATAGACTCTCTTGAAAAAGTTTCTCCAGGTGCATTTATCATTTTTTCAAGTATAATTTTCTCTGTATTATTGATTTTAAACTCCTCGTTATTTTTAACTATTAGTAATTTATTCAAATCTATTTTAATATTGTCAAATTCAATAAATCTCTTCTGGTTTTTACTTTTTGTCTTATTAAGAATATTTTTAATTCTTAAAACCAATTCTTTTGGTTCAAAAGGCTTAGGAAGATAATCATCCGCACCTACCTCTAAGCCCTCAATTCTCTCCACAGCCTCTCCTTTTGCTGTTAATAAAATAATAGGTGTATTGACTTTATCTTTATTTTCCAGGGTAAATTCTAAACCACTTTTACCTGGCATCATTATATCAAGGACAATTAAGTCAAATTTTATCATTGATGTTTTTTCTTTAGCATCTTCAGCGCTATTTGCAGTAGTAATTAAAAAGTTATTTTCATTTAAGTATTGTTTAACTAAATTTCGAATACCTTCATCATCGTCAACCACTAATATATGTGCATCAAATTTATTCATTAATTATTTTTTTTAAAACATTATCAAAAAATAAAACCTCTTCAGACTTAGAGTTTAAAAAGGCTCTATAAATTCTTTTTTTTTGCACTGAAAATATTTCATTAAAAAGTTGTTTACCTTTTTCATTTAAAAAAACATGTTTGAGCCTACTGTCTTTTTTATCTTTTTCAAAAGAAATTACTTCAAGTTTAATCAAATCCTTTAAAATTCTGTTTAAACTTTGTTTTGTAACTTTAAGTTTTTTCATTAGTTCTGAAACAGTAATTCCTTCATAAATTGAAAGCAGATGTATAACTTTATGATGTGCGATCCCTATAGAGTGTTTATCTAAAATCTTTTTAGCATCGGCAAAAGTCTCTCTATAGCCCATAAAAAGCTTTTCTACGAAACCTTTTAATTGTTCATCTTTTAAATATAAAAGTTCTTTCATTATTGGTAAGTTATATTGACATATTATATATACAAAGATATTTTTTTGGATAAATAAAATCAAATGATAGATTACGGCAAAAGAACAGGTAAGATTTGGTACAACAATGAGCTAGTTGATTGGCAAGATGTAAAATTACACGTCTTAAGTCATGGTTTACATTATGCAAGCTGTGTTTTTGAGGGAGAAAGAGTTTATGATGGATCCATTTTTAAACTTGAGGAACATACCTCCCGATTTTTTCATTCCGCTAAAAGAATGGGCTTTGAAATACCCTATTCGGAGAAAGATATAAACAGCGCTTGTAATAAAATTATTTCAGTTCAAAACGTTCAAAATGGTTATGTAAGACCAGTGGCTTGGAGAGGCAGTGAGATGATGGCTATTTCTGCACAGCAAACTAAAATTCATGTAGCTATTGCTACTTGGGAATGGGGATCTTACTTTGATCCCAAGCTTAAGATTGATGGTATAAAATTAAATATTTCAAAATGGAGAAGACCTGCTCCGGATACTATTCCTTGGGATACAAAAGCCTCAGGACTTTATATGATATGCACTTTATCAAAACACGAAGCGGAACAACAAGGGTATAGCGATTCATTAATGTTAGACCATGAGGGCAATGTTGCAGAAGCTACAGGCGCTAATATTTTTTTTAAAGATAATGAAGGAAACTTACATACACCTATTCCCGATTCTTTTTTAGATGGCATCACTAGAAGGACAGTAATTGAAATTGCAAAATCAAAAAAAATAAAAGTTATCGAGAGAAAAATATCACCAGATGAATTATCAAAATTTGTTGGGTGTTTTTTAACTGGTACAGCCGCAGAAGTTACTCCAGTGTCATGTATTGATAAATTTAAATTTAAAGTTTGTAGTACAATTTTAGATTTAAATGAAAGTTATCAGTCGTTAGTAAGAAAAAAGAAAGCCGCTTAATTTTTTTTATCTTCAGAAATAGCATGATCTATACCTTTTCTGAGATATTCATATCCTGTGAATAGAGTTAAAAAGGCTGAAAGCCACAACAAAATAATCCCTATAGTTTGAGCATCATAGTCTTGAAAATTTATTACTCTTTTTCCAGTTTCACCAGTAAGTAAAATTGAAATTGAGAACATTTGTAAAAATGTTTTTAATTTTGCTAAATTGGAAACTGGAAGTTTAATTTGTCCTTTAGCTAAAAATTCTCTTAAACCTGAAATTAAAATTTCTCTTGTTAAAATAATTATAGCGGCAATCACCTCAAAGTTTTTAATAGTTCCATCCATTACTAATAAAATTAAAGCTGCAGCAACAATTATTTTATCTGCAATTGGATCCAAAAGTTCTCCAAGCTTAGACTCTTCTTTAAACATTCTTGCTAATAACCCGTCGAGAAAGTCTGTAAAAGACGCCACAATAAATAAAATGAAAGGAATTATATCACCGTAAAAACCTGGGAGATAAAAAGAAAAAACAAAGATGGGTACTATTATTATTCTACCAATAGTAAGAATATTTGGTATTTTAGTTTTCATATTTATTCGTGAAAAAAATTATATATCTTTTTTGCAACTTTTTCCTCTACACCATCTACAGACTTTATCTCATCAAGACTTGCAGATTCTACGGCTCTAGCTGAACCAAAATGATTTAAAAGCGCTCTTTTTCTTATTGAACCAATCCCCTCAATTTGATCTAGAAGAGATTTACTTAAGCCTTTTTTTCGTCTTAACCTATGTGCACTGATTGCAAACCTGTGCGCCTCATCTCTTATTCTCTGTAAAAAAAACAATGTTGGTTCATTTTTCTCAAATTTAAACTCTTTTCCATTATGAAAAAAACTTTCATTTCCGCTATTTCTAAATTTCCCTTTTGCTATTGCAATAACAGGAATGTCGTATAGTCCTAATTCATTAAGTGTATCTCTTGCACTAGAATATTGGCCTTTTCCACCGTCTATCAAAACTAAATCAGGAAATGTTAGGTAATTTTCTTTCTCATGCATCGCTCTCTTAAACCTTCTATTTAAAACCTCTTTTATCATGCCATAGTCATCTTGTTCATTTTTTTGTAATTTTATATTAAATTTTCTATATCTTTTTTTAATAAAACCTTCTTCTCCATAAGTAATTAATGCTCCAACACTATTCGTACCTTGCATGTGACTATTATCATACACTTCAATCAAACTTATATTGGAATGCAGGTTAAATTTTTGCGCAATCTCTTCGAAAAAGTTTTTATTATTTTGACTTTCATATATTTTACGGTTCAAACTTTCTTTAGCATTTTTAATTGCTAACTCTACAATTTTTAATTTTGTTCCTTTTTTTGCAATGGAAATTGAAACATTTTTATTTTCTTTTTTTGAGAAAGTTTTTTCTAGTAAATCTTTTTCCTTAATTTGATGGCTTAGAATCAATGTTTGTGGGGCATTTTTGTTTTCATAAAATTGTGCAATAAAAGAGTTGATAATATCTTCTAACTTGTCATCTGGATCATGTTTTGGAAAAAAAGCCTGATTGCCCCAATTTTGTTTTGATCTGTAAAAAAAAACTTGAATACAGGTCTTTCCAGACTCCTTAAAACCCGCAATAACGTCTGCCTCAACTAAATTTGCTTCATTAACTCTTTGCGAAGATTGAATAATATTTAAAGACTTTATTCTATCTCTAAGTATCGCTGCTTTTTCGAAATCTAAATCTTCACTAGCCTTTTCCATTTGATCAGAAAGATTTTTTTGAATTTTCCTCGATTTTCCTGAAACGAACTCGATAGCACTATCAACCGTTTTTGAATAATCTGTTTTTTCAATATATCCAACGCATGGTCCTGAACATCTTTTTATTTGATATAAAATACAAGGCCTTTCCCTTTTTTTAAAAACTGCGTCGTCACATACTCTTAATTGGAATATTTTTTGAATCATTTTAATTGTCCAGTTTGCTGATCCTGCAGATGCAAATGGTCCGAAATAAAAACCATCTTTGTTTTTTTTTCCTCTGTGCTTTGTAATTTGAGGCCACTTATCTTTATTTCCAATATAGATGAATGGAAATGACTTATCATCTCTTAGAAGGATATTAAATTTTGGTTTATATTTTTTAATTAAGTTAGCCTCAAGAAGCAGAGCTTCGCTCTCGTTTGATGTTGTAGTAATTTCAATTTTTCTAGTTTGAGACAACATTCTCTCAGTCCTAATTATATGATTCTTTTCTGACACATATGATTTCAATCTATTAGGAAGATTTTTTGCTTTTCCAACATATAGAATTTCGTTTTTCTCATTTAACATTCTATAAACTCCAGGAAGCTTAGGAATTACGGGTAGTTCTTTTTTTATAGCATCTTTGCCGATTTCAATATTTTTCATGGCTTCTTTTTTTTGAAATTTGAATACCAACAGAAGAACAATCTTTCATTATTTCAAGCTTTTCAATTTGAAGTGAAATTTTATCAATCCTTTTGTCTTTAAATAATTCATCAAAAACATCCTCAGCAAGGGTTTCTAAAAAGTTATAATGTTTATTTTTAGTTAATTTTTTAATTAACCTGACAAGCTTATCGTAGTTAACTATCGACTTTAAGTCTTTGTCGTTAGTAGGTTTTTTATCTTTGTAATTTGCTTCTAAGCTAAATTTAACTTTTTGAGGCTTTTGTTTTTCAAAATCATAATATCCGAGTTTAAGATTTAGTATCAGTTCTTTTATAAGAACTTTTTTCTCATAATTAAATAAAGATTTTTCTAACTTGATAATTTTTAGATTATTTTTTTTCATTCTTTTCCACTCATAATATCTGGTGTTTGCCAATTTAAACTTTGTCCACTATCTAAGGCTAATACCTGACCAGTAATAGACTTATTTTTTATAAAAAAGTCAACCGCATTACAAATCTGCTCAACACCTACCTGCCTTTTCAAGGGTGTAGCTAAATATTGTTTTCTAAAATGTTTCTCTGATTGTCTTTTATTCTTTAATGTTGGGCCTGGCGCTATACCATTGACTCTAATTTTTGGCGCTAAACTCATAGCGCTTGTTTTTGTTAAAGTATAAAGCCCAGTTTTACTCAAGGTATACGAAAAAAAAAAGGGTGTGAGTTTAAAAACTCTTTGGTCAATTATATTGATAATATTATTATTGTTCGCTCTAACATTCTTTGAAAATTCTTTTGAAAGAGTCGCGGGTGCTTTAAGATTAATTGACATATGTTTCTCCCAACTTTCAGAACTAAAATTTTCTATTTTATCATTCTCAAAGAGTGAGGCATTATTAATTAAACAATCAAAATATTTTAATTTCGTTTTTGCAAATTTAATTATTTTTTTTACATCCTTATCTTTACTTAAATCAGCTTTTATCAAATAAATTTTTGTACCTCTAAGAGATAATTTTCTTTTTAGAGCTTCGGCATTAGATTTTGATTTATTATATTGAATTACTATTTCTTTATTAAAACCAGACAATTTTTCAACTATCGCTGCCCCAATTCTTGTGGCTCCACCAGTTATGATTATCTTTTGTGCTTCCATTTTTTGTCTCTTTTTTTTGTTACTTTTGTACCTGGCATGCCCATTGTAGAACGACCTTTCGGATAGAGTTTATTTTTTACATCGTACTGTCTTATTTTGGGATTTAAAGTGATTTCTAGCTCTGTAGTTTCAAGCTTTCTAATTTCATCTCTTATTTTTGCAGCCTCCTCGAACTCTAAGTTTGAGGCAGCATCTTTCATTTTTTTATTTAAGCCTTTGAGATGTTTTTTTAGGTTTCCACCTATATTCGAGCCCTCACTGATTTTAACATAATCTTTTTCATATACACTTTCTAAAATATCACTTATTTCTTTTTTTATAGATTTTGCATCTATCTTATTTTTTTTATTATACTCTAATTGAATTTGTCTTCTTCTATCAGTTTCCTTAATTGCTTTCTTAATGCTTTTTGTTTCTTTATCTGCATAAAGAATTACTTTTCCCTCAACGTTTCTTGCAGCTCTACCAATTGTTTGAATAAGAGATGTTTCTGATCTTAAAAATCCTTCCTTATCTGCATCAAGAATACCAACCATGGCACACTCAGGTATATCCAACCCTTCTCTTAAAAGATTAATTCCAACAAGTACATCGAATACTCCCATTCTCAAATCTCTCATGATTTCTATTCTCTCTAGTGTATCTATATCAGAATGTAGATATCTAACTTTTATTCCATTTTCATGTAAATATTCTGTCAGATCTTCGGCCATTTTTTTTGTTAATGTTGTAACGAGAACTCTGTGATTTTTTTCAATTACATTTTTACATTCATGCATTAAATCATCCACTTGATTTTTTGCTGGTCTTATTTCAACCTCAGGATCAATTAGACCAGTAGGCCTAATTACTTGATCGATAAACTTTCCTTTAGTTTGTTCAAGTTCCCAAGGGCCAGGTGTTGCAGAAACAAAAACTGTTTGAGTTCTCATTAGATCCCATTCTTCAAATTTAAGAGGCCTATTATCCATGCAAGATGGTAGACGAAAACCATATTCAGCAAGAGTACTTTTTCTTGATCTATCTCCTTTGAACATACCATTGAGCTGTGGAACAGTTACATGGGATTCGTCAACAAATATTAGTGTGTTGTCTGGAAAATATTCAAAAAGAGTAGGCGGAGGTTCGCCTGGTTTTCTGCCAGATAAAAATCTAGAGTAATTTTCTATACCCGCACAAGTGCCTGTAGCCTCAATCATCTCTAGATCAAATTTAGTTCTTTCTTCTAATCTTTGAGCTTCTAATAATTTATTCTCATCCTTATGTTTTTTAAGAGTGATTTCTAATTCTTTTCTAATATTTATTATTGCTTGTTCTACTGTAGGCTTAGGGGTGATGTAATGGCTGTTGGCGTAAACTTTTATCAAATTTAATTCTCTAATTTGATCGCCAGTCAGTGGATCAAATTCCTCAATTTTTTCTAGTTTATTTCCAAATAAACTTAACCTCCAAGCTCTATCCTCTAAATGAGAGGGAAAAATTTCAAGATATTCACCTCTTGCCCTAAAAGTACCTCTAAAAAAATTTTGATCATTTCTTTTATACTGTAGAGCAACCAAAGATTTAATTATGTGTTCTCTATTATAATCATTATTTTTTTGAAGAGTTAATGTCATTTTACTGTAAGCTTCAACTGACCCTAACCCATAAATACAAGAAACACTTGCAACGATTAAAACATCATCTCTTTCAAGAAGAGATCTTGTTGCCGAGTGTCTCATTCTATCGATCTGTTCGTTTATTGATGCTTCTTTTTCAATATAAGTATCAGATCGAGGCACATAAGCCTCTGGTGTGTAGTAATCATAATAAGATACAAAATATTCTACAGCATTATCTGGAAAAAAAGACTTCATTTCGCCATAAAGCTGCGCAGCAAGAGTTTTATTGGGTGCTAAAATTAATGCCGGTCTATTTGTAGCCTCAATAACTTTTGCCATTGTAAAAGTTTTTCCTGAACCAGTTACTCCAAGTAAAACTTGATTAAATTGATCTTTATTAGCACCATTAACTAGTTTTTTAATTGCCTCAGGTTGATCTCCTGCTGGTTTAAAGTCGGATTTTATTTTGAACTTTTTACCACCTTCTAGTTTACCGCTAATTTCAGGTTTTTTTCCTTCTAAATCTGTAATTAAATCTTGATATGTATTTTGCATATATTAAACAAAGTAATAAAATAAAATTATATTTCAATGAGCATTATATCTGATAGCCTTAAAAGAATAAAACCCTCTCCAACCTTAGTTGTTACTCAAAAAGCAAGAGAACTCAAAGCTGCAGGTAAAGACGTTATAGGCCTAGGTGCTGGAGAACCAGATTTTGATACACCAGATAATATTAAAGAGGCTGCTATTGATGCTATTAAAAAAGGTGATACTAAATATACAGCTGTTGATGGGACACCTGCATTGAAAGAGGCCATAGTTAATAAGTTTAAAAGAGAAAATAATCTCAATTATAAAGTAGATGAAATTACAGTTGGAGCTGGCGGAAAACATGTGATTTATAATTTGATGATGGCAACTCTTAACAAGGGCGACGAAGTAATAATACCAGCACCTTACTGGGTTTCATATCCAGACATTGTTTTATTAGCAGGAGGAACACCAATAGTGATTGAATGTTCAGAGGAGCAGGAATTTAAATTAACAGCTAAAGATCTTGAAAGCAAAATTAATAACAATACTAAGTGGGTAATTTTGAACTCACCATCAAATCCTACTGGAGCATGTTATTCTGAACAAGAATTAAAAAATTTATCTCAAGTTTTAAAAAGAAAACCACATGTAAATATTTTGAGCGATGATATTTATGAGCATGTAACTTATGATGGATTAAAATTTTTCACAATGGCACAAGTTCCTGAACTTAAAAGTAGAGTTGTGACTATGAATGGAGTAAGTAAATCGTATGCTATGACGGGATGGAGAATAGGATATGCTGGAGGTCCTAGAGATATAATTAAAGCAATAGCAAAAATTCAATCTCAATCTACAACAAATCCTTCCTCAATAAGCCAAGCGGCAGCGGTAGAGGCACTAAATGGCAAACAAGATTTTATCTCAATAAGATCTAAAGCATTTCAAGAAAGAAGGGATTTTGTAGTAAACTCTTTAAACTCAATAAACGGAATTAATTGTTTAAAACCAGAAGGAGCTTTTTACGTATTTCCAAATTGCAAAGAATTAATAGGAAAAAAAGATAAATCAGGTAAAAAAATTGAAAATGATACAGATTTCGTTCAATCACTCTTAGAAAATTATGGTATTGCAGTGGTCCAAGGTTCTGCATTTGGATTAGAAGGCTTTTTTAGAATATCTTATGCTACATCAATGGAAAATTTGGAAAAAGCAATGAAGAAAATTAAAGAATTTTGCGAAAGTTTAAACTAAACCTAATTTTACAACTGATTTAGCATTTTCACTTATACAATCTTTTGCTCCTTTAAATTTAAGTCCCAAAAGATCTTCTGCATAGGTAGTATCTGTTTGCATCATAATCCCAAGATCTGGAATCATTGTTTTAGCACTTGAGTCTATATAACTAATTAATTTAACCATAAAGTTAGGTAACTCTTTTTTTGGAACTTTCTTTGCATACTCAGGCATCGCTTCAGCCATGATTTGTGACAACTCAACAAGTTTTTTTACTTCTTTCCCAACAATTAATCTTCTTCCACCAACTTTTTTATTTCCAATACATGCAACATGAGATTTTGCAACATCTTTGACGTCAGAAATTAAAACTGCAAATTTAGGAGCTGCTGGAAATTTTCCTTTAAGAAATTGTCTTACATATTCAATTGATGTGCCACCTTTTTTGTCTAAAGCGTCTCCAAACACGCCTCCTGGATTAATTGTTGTTAATTTGTTTTTAAGCCCTTTGCTTTCCATAAACTCCCAAGCGCTTCTTTCAGCTCTAGTTTTTGATAGGAAATAGTCACTTACACCTTCAATCCAATTTTCATCAGTCCAATCATTTTCTCCAAATGTGTAAGGGTTACTTCTATTAGGCTTTCTAAACATTGCTACAATTGATGAAGTTATTATTATTTGTTCAACATTATTTTTTAAACTTGAATTTAATACTCTTAAAGTTCCATCAACAGCTACTGGTAATAATTTTTCTCTATCATTTGAAACTTTCATTGGAAAAGGAGATGCAATATGCATTACATATTTGCAGTCTTTTATGGCTGTATCCCATCCATCATCTTTCAAAAGATCTAATTCTACAAATGATAATTTATCTATTGGAGCATATTTGCTTATTGTACCTTTAGTTTGTTCAATTAAACTTTTATTTCTGACCGTGCCTAAAACTTCAAAATCTAAGTTCAATAGTTCTATTGCTGTATGTTTAGCAATCCATCCGCTTATTCCAGTTAATAAGACTTTATCTGACATATTTTTTTTAGTTATGAGAAAGATGTTTTTCAGCTTCAAGTGCCGCCATGCATCCCATTCCTGCAGCAGTTACAGCCTGTCTAAATATTTTATCTTTAACATCTCCAGCAGCAAATACTCCAGGAACATTAGTTTCAGTTGAATCTGGTTTAGTAACTAAATAACCTTCTTTATCCATTTTAAGTTGATCTTTAAATAGCTGGGTAGCAGGGTCATGACCTATAGCAATAAAAAGACCATCAATTTTCATTTCTTCAGATTGATTTGTTTTTACATTCTTTACTTTTAAACCTGTTACATTTTTAGGATCTTTATTTCCCAAAACATCTTCAACTACAGTATCCCATACTATTTCAATTTTTTTATTATCCATTAATTTTTTTTGTAACATTTTCTCAGCTCTTAATTCGTTTCTTCTGTGAATAAGTTTTACTTTAGATGCAAATTTTGTAAGAAACATTGCTTCTTCAACTGCTGCATTTCCTCCACCAACAACCGCAACAGTTTTGTTCTTAAAGAAAAACCCATCACATGTTGCACATGCAGAAACACCAAAGCCTCTAAATTTTTGTTCAGACTCGATATTTAACCATCTTGCTTGAGCCCCAGTAGAAATTATAATTGTATCAGCAGTATATTTTTGTCCACCATCCCCAATAGCTTCAAAAGGTTTTGATTTGAAATTTACGGATGATATATGGTCTTGAATCATCTCAGTGCCTACAGCTTGAGCCTGTTCTTTCATTTGTTCCATTAACCAAGGACCCTGGATAACTTCAGCAAACCCTGGGTAGTTTTCAACATCAGTTGTAGTTGTTAGTTGACCACCTGGCTCCATGCCAGTAACCATTATAGGTTTAAGCATTGCTCTTGCAGCATAAACTGCAGCAGTATATCCAGCTGGGCCAGATCCAATTATTAACACTTTTGTGTGTTTAGTTGGATTTTGATTCATATCAAAGCTATATAGTAATTTATGTCTAAATTAAAAGGGTTATTATTAACAGAGGGCATGCATGGCATGATAAGCCAAGCCGAAGGCCTAGCAAGAGGTTTAGAACTTGATTTTATACACGAAAAAATTGAACTTAATAATTTTTGGAATTTTTTACCCCCAAAAATAACTCCCGCTAAAAATTTTGTTTTTAAAAATAATTTAGATAATGATAATTTTAATATCGTAATTTCATGCGGAAGAAAAAGTGTTATCCCATCTATATATTTAAAAAATAAATTTAAGAATAAAATTATAAATATACACGTACAAAATCCTAAAGTATCCCTTAAAAATTTTGATTTTGTTGTTGTTCCTGAACACGACAGTTTAACTGGGGAAAATGTCATATCTACGAAAGGAGCAATACACTATTTAACAAAAGATGAATTAGTTCTTAGTCAAAATTATCTAAAATCTAAAATTAACCCCAAAAAAAAGATAGTATCATTTGTTATTGGAGGTCCTAATAAATATTATAACTATAATGATAAAATGATAGATGATATTTTTCTTAAAATTAAAAAAAATTTTATTCAAAATAATTATCAAGCAATTATTATACCCTCTATGAGAACGCCCAAAAATGTTATTCAAAGGGCACAAAATTATTTCGATAAACAACAAATTATAATTTCAGATATTGATAAACAAGCTTATCTTTCATCTCTACAATTGGCTGATCATATCGTTGTAATGTGCGACTCAACGTCAATGATATCCGAAGCTGCTTTAACCGGAAAACCAATATATGTTGCGCAAATGCCACCGAAAAAAAATAACAAGAGATTTAAAGACTTTTTTAAGCTTTTTGAGAATTTAAATATTATTAAAAATCTTGGGACAACTGTAGAAGAGTGGAGCTATCAAAAATTAGATGAAACTCAAAGAGTATCAAGTTATATAAAGGAAAAAATTAAAAATTATGACTTTTCTTAACTCTTTAACAAACAATTCTAAAGAACACAACGAACCTTTTAAACATTGGGAGCTAAATGAGCCTCTATCTAATGAAGCGATTAGCGAGATTATAAATGCAGATATACCCAACGTAGCAGAACATAATTTAACTTATGATGGAACTCGAGCTATCGATGGTGGTGCGCCTGAATTTAGAGAAGGTATTGCTTCTGGAGGAAAGGCAATAAAATTTAGATGTTTTGTTACTAAACAAAATGCAGATCAATTTCCCAATCTAGTAAAGTTCATAAAAGAACTTCAATCAGAGAAAACTTATAGAAAAATTTCTGAACTCATAAATAAAGATTTATCAAATTCATTTGTAAGAGTGGAGGTGATATGCGATCGAAAAGGTTTTTGGCTTAAACCACATTGTGATATAAAAGAAAAATTACTATCTTGCCTATTGTTTGTTAATAAATTCAATGAGTCAGAAAGCTTAGGTACAGACTTTTATAATTCTAATCTTGAAAAAATTAAAACAGTTCCATACAAACATAATTATGGGTATTTCTTTTCAAGCGGACCAAATACTTGGCATGGAATGGAAAAGAAAGAAATAGTAAAAGAAAGAAGATGCCTTCAAGTAAATTATGTTTCTTTCCCTACCGATTGGAAAGTCGATTAATTAAACATCTTGAAGAGAATTTACAGTTATTTTTTTTGTTTTAAGCGATCTAATGCCCTCTAAACATGCTTGAGCAGTAGACATATTGGTACAATAGGGAACTTTATTTATTAGTGTTGCTCTCCTTAAAGCAATAGCGTCATTCAAACGATGTTCGCTTCTTCCTCCGCCAGTATTTATTACCAAAGCAATTCTTTTTGAGTTTAAAACGTCTACTATGTGCGGAGAACCACCGCTAACTTTATTAATTATTTTACATTTCATACCATTTTTCCGTATATAATTTGCGGTACCTTCAGTTCCACATAGTGTAAAATTTAATTTGAGAAGTTTTTTTGCTAAATCTACTCCTTCCTCTTTATGACTATTTTTTAATGAAATAAAGGCCAATCCTTTTGTTGGTAAAGAGTTTGAGGAAGCAATTTGACTTTTAGCATAAGCAAGACCAAAATCTTTATCAAATCCCATAACTTCTCCAGTGGATTTCATTTCAGGTCCAAGCAATACATCCACATTAGGAAATTTATTAAAGGGAAAAACAGCCTCTTTAACTGCATACATATTTTTACTCATATTTTTAAGATTAAATTTTTTTAATTTATCACCTGTCATTACTCTAGAAGCTATTTTAGCTAAAGGTATTCCTTTTGCTTTTGATACAAATGGAACTGTCCTGCTAGCCCGAGGATTTACTTCTATAATAAAAATTTCATCATTTTTAATTGCATATTGTATGTTCATGAAACCTTTAACTTTAAGAGCCAGGGCTAATTTTTTAGTCTGGTTATTTATTTCTTCTATTAACTCTTTTTTTATCGCAATAGGTGGCAAGCAACAGGCCGAGTCTCCTGAATGAATTCCTGCCTCTTCAATATGTTGCATTATGCCTGCAACAAAAACCTCTTTTCCATCTGAAATAGCATCAACATCTACCTCCATTGCATTATTTATAAATTTATCAATTAAAATTGGATTATTTTCACCAGCTTTAAATGCCTGTTCAACAAGTTCTTTGAGTTGGTCTTTCTCATATACTATTTCCATAGCTCTTCCACCAAGAACGTATGAAGGTCTAACCATTAAAGGTAATCCAATTTTTAAGGCAATTTCAATTGCCTCATTATACGTTTTTGCAATCCCACTTTCTGCTTGTTTTAACTTTAACTTGATTAAAAGCTTTCTGAATCTATCTCTATCTTCCGCTAGATCTATTGAGGAATATTGGGTGCCTATTATTGGCAGTGAATTTTCGTGAAGAAATTTAGCTAATTTTATGGGAGTTTGACCTCCAAATTGTGCAATTATTCCGACTAAATTTCCAGCAGACCTTTCTTTTAATATAATGTTATGAACATATTCCTCTATCAATGGTTCGAAATACAATCTATCACTTGTATCATAATCTGTTGATACTGTTTCGGGATTGCAATTTATCATAATAGTCTCATATCCGGCTTCTTTCAAAGCATAGCTTGCTTGACAACAGCAGTAATCAAATTCTATACCTTGGCCTATTCTGTTTGGACCTCCACCCAAAATAATTATTTTTTTTCTTGAAGTAGGGTTTGCCTCACATTCACTTTTTAATGAAAAATTCCTTTGATATGTAGAGTACATATAGGGCGTAAATGATTTAAATTCAGCTGCACAAGTATCTACCTTTTTGTAAACAGGAAAAACTTTTAAAGCTATTCTTTTTTGTCTAATTATTTTTTCACTAGTTTTTGTAAGTTCAGATATTTTTTTATCAGAAAAGCCTATAGATTTAATCTTATTAAAATTTTCAAAGTTTTTAGGAATTCCATTTTTTTTTAGATTATTTTCTTCCACTACAATTTCTTTTATTTGATCCAAAAACCATGGATCTATTCCAGATAATTTATGTATTCGATTTAAACTTATTTTTTTTCTAATAGCTTCTGCAACTAATAATAATTTATTCGGTATATTTATTTTGAGCTGTTTTTCTATCTCTTTATAACTTAAATTAAAAATTCTGTCTAAACCAGAAAAACCTATTTCCAGAGATGACAATGCCTTTTGCAAAGATTCTTTAAAATTTCTTCCTATAGCCATTGCCTCACCTACAGATTTCATTGAGGTTCCTAAAACAGCAGGTGATTGTGAAAATTTTTCAAATGTAAATCTTGGAATTTTAGTTACTACATAGTCAATGGTTGGTTCAAATGAAGCAGGGGTTGTTTTTGTTATTTCGTTTTTTAATTCATCAAGCGTGTATCCAATAGCCAACTTTGCTGCAACTTTTGCGATAGGAAAACCCGTAGCTTTAGATGCTAGAGCAGAGGACCTAGAGACTCTAGGATTCATCTCAATTACAACCATTCTTCCATTTTTTGGATTTATTGCGAATTGAACATTTGACCCACCAGTTTCAACACCAATTTTTCTTAAGCATGCGATCGATGCATTTCTCATTACTTGATATTCTTTATCTGTTAGAGTTAAAGCTGGAGCAATTGTTATTGAGTCACCGGTATGAATGCCCATAGGGTCCACATTTTCTATTGAACAAACTATTATACAATTGTCATTTTTATCTCTTACAACTTCCATTTCAAATTCCTTCCATCCTTCAAGACATTCTTCTATTAAAACTTGACTGACAGGGGACTCGTTTAAACCATTTTTGACAATTTTAAAAAATTCATTTTTATTTTTTGCAATGCCACCACCTAGTCCACCTAAAGTAAATGCTGGTCTAATTATTGCAGGTAAACCAATTTTTCTCAAAGCTTTAGCTGCATCCTTATATTTCTTTATTATTTTTGATTTGGGAAGATCTAAACCTATATCAATCATATTTTTTCTAAACTTTTTTCTGTCCTCTGCGTTTTCGATAGCTTTTGACTTTGCTCCAATAAGTTCAATTTTATATTTTTTTAAAATACCTTTTTTTTCTGCTTCCATTGCTAAATTTAGTGCCGTTTGACCTCCCATGGTAGGCAAGATTGCATCAGGTTTTTCCTTTTGAATTATTTTTTCTAAAATGTCTAAAGTAATAGGTTCTATGTATGTTTTGTCAGCAACATTAGGGTCAGTCATAATTGTTGCTGGATTAGAATTAATTAAAATGACTTTATAACCTTCATCTTTGAGGGCTTTACAGGCTTGTGTTCCTGAATAATCAAACTCACATGCCTGACCAATTACTATAGGCCCCGCACCAACAACTAAAATTTTTTTAAGATCTTTTCTTTTTGGCATTTTTTTTCATATTGTTGATAAATTCTTGAAATAAATAAACACTATCTTGAGGGCCAGGGTTAGATTCAGGATGATATTGGACAGAGAACACAGGTTTGTTTTTCAATCTAATTCCTTCAATACTATTATCAAATAAAGATGTGTGAGTTACTTGAATATTTTTGGGTAAATTTTCTTTAACAATCTCGAAACCGTGATTTTGACTTGTAATTTCAACTTTATTTTCAATCAAATTTTTTACAGGATGATTTGCCCCTCTGTGTCCTAATTTCATTTTTCTCGTTTTTGCACCTAGTGCTAAACCTAATATTTGATGACCTAAACATATTCCAAAAACAGGTAAGTCTTTTTTGATAAGTTCATTAATTATTCCTATAGCATATTTTCCTGTTGCAGCAGGATCACCAGGTCCATTAGATAAAAAAATACCATTTGGTTTTAATTTTAAAATCTTTTCAACACTAGTTTTGCATGAAACTATATTTACTTTACAATTAAAATCTGAAAAATATCTTAAAATATTTTTTTTAATACCATAATCTATAGCAACTACATTAAGTGATTTGGTGTTATTTCTTATATACCCAATTTCTTTTTTCCAAGTTTTAAATCCTTTCCATATATAATTTTTTTTAGTTGTTACTTTTTCAGCTAAATCTAAATTTTTTAACCCATTCCATTTTATGGTTATATTCATTAATTTTTTTAAATTAAATTTCCCTTTTTTATTTAAAGCAATTGTTCCTTTGGGAGCGCCCTTGTCTCTAATGAAATTAGTTAAGCTTCTAGTATCTAACCCAGTTATCCCGACTACTTTATTTCTTTTAAGCCATAAGTCTAAATTTGCCAAAGATCTATAATTTGATGGGTTTGTAATTTCAGAGTTGAATATCACACCTTTTGTCCAAATTTTATCAGACTCATGATCCTCTTTATTTGTTCCAACGTTTCCTATATGAGGAAAGGTAAAGTTAATTATTTGTCCCGCATATGAGGGGTCAGAAATAATTTCTTGGTAACCAGTTAAAGATGTATTAAAACAAACTTCTCCAGTTGCGGTACCTTCATATCCAATGCCAATACCTTTTAACACTGTCCTATTTTCAAGAACTAAAACACCTGTATGAATCTTTGAGATTTTATTTGAGTTATTTTTTTTTGCTTTTTTCTTCAATTACAACTCATGAGTTAAAGGTTAATACAATAAATCCCTTATTACCGCAACAGATGTAATGTGGAAAAATTAAAAATTTTCTTTTTAACAATTTTGTCTTTGAAGTAAATTAAAAAAATGTCATTAAAAGATAAAATCAATATTAGCTACCAAAACTCTTTAAAATCGAAAGATAGAATGCAGATATCAACCTATAGGTTAATCATATCAGGTATAAAAGATTTGGATATAGCCAACCGCTCTGGACCGAATAAAAAGGACACTGATGACGAAGACGTAAAAAAGCTTTTAAAAAAAATGATGAAACAAAGGGCCGAATCTATAGATATTTACAAAAAAAATAACAGAATAGATTTACTGGAGATAGAACAGAAGGAACATGATATATTAGCAAGCTTCTTGCCAAAACAATTATCAGACGAGGAAACAAAAAAAATTTGCTCCGAATTAATCAACTCAACCGGAGCAACTTCTTTAAAAGATATGGGTAAAGTAATGGGAGAATTAAAAAAAAAATATTCTGATAATTTAGACTTTGCCAAAGCAGGCTCATTATTAAAAGAGTTATTAAAAAATTAATTATGAAGTATCCAAAGGAATATTTAGATGAAATTAAGATGAGACTTAAAGTTTCTACCGTTGTAGCAAGAACTGTGAATTTGAAAAAAAGAGGAAAAGAATTTGTAGGATTATCTCCTTTTAAGAATGAAAAAACACCGTCATTTACAGTCAATGATGATAAACAATTTTATCATTGTTTTGCAACATCTGAACATGGAAATATATTTGATTTTGTAATGAAAACTCAGAACCTGAAGTTTGGTGAAGCAGTTAAATTTTTAGCTAACCTAGCTGGAATGCGTCCTTATACTTTTTCTAAACAAGATGAGGAAAGAGAAAAAGCATGGAAAGAATATAGCTCAATTTATAATCAATATGTAAAATTTTATCATGATGCGCTTTTCAAAAATGAAGACTCAAACAATGCAAGAGATTATTTAAAAAAAAGAAGTCTTTCTAAAGAAGAGGTTAAAAAATTTAAAATAGGATATGTAAAAAGAAATTCAAACTTTTATGATCAAATTAAAAAAGATTTTAGCGATAAAGTCTTAATAGAAAGTGGCCTTTTTTATTTTGATGAAAAAAATAAAATTTTTTTAGAAAGGTTTAGAGATAGAATTATTTTTCCAATAAACAATATTTCTGGACAACCCATTGGGCTTGGTGGCAGAACTTTTCAAGATAAAAATTATTTAGCAAAGTATATTAATTCACCTGAGACATCTTTTTTTAGGAAAGGATCTAATTTATATAACTTAGATTTAGCGAGAAAATTATCAAATAAAATAGAATATGTTTATCTTGTGGAGGGGTACATGGATGTTATTGGATTAAGCAAAAATGGAATTGAAAATGCTGTTGCAAATTTAGGAACCTCTCTAACTGATAAACAAATTTTAGTTTTGAATCAATTTTTTAATGACATAATAATTTGTTTTGATGGAGATGAGAGTGGCTATAAAGCGGCATTAAGAGCAGCAGAAAATTCAATTAAAGAGCTAAAGCCAGAAAAAAAAATTTCTTTTTTATTTTTACCTGAAAAAGAAGACCCAGATAGTTTTGTAAATAAAAATGGAAAAGATGCTTTTGCTAAATTTACAAATGAAAATAAAGTACCAATACATAAATTTATATTTAATCATTATATGAAAGAAACAAGTGACGATCCATCTTCAATGGCTATATTTGAAAAAAAATTAAGAGCTATTGCAAATACTATAAAAGATAATTTTATTAAAAAATATATTCTGGAATTTTTTTTAGAACAAATTTCTTCTCTTACGCCATATTCAAATTTGAGTACATCTAAAAATGATCATAAAAAATCCAAGTCATTAAAAAGTACCCAAAAATATTTCAATGATAGTAAATCCTTAAGCCCAATTGAGATAAAAGAATTTTCTTTGTTATATATTCTCTTAAACAATCTTGATTTATTTAAGTTAAGACCTGAATTAATTGAAAATATTAAATTTTTTACTAGTGAAAATAAGATGATTTTTGAAAAAATTTTAGGAGAATTAAATATTAAAGATAATTTAAAATTAAATGATTTAGAAATAGATACACAATTAACAGATAAAATTTTCAAATTTGCCTCAATAAAACATATTTTATATAACAACAATGATGAACAAAAGGTTCTTGAACTTTTTGAGGAAATTAAAAGAGATCTAAAAAACTATGAATTGGAGTATAGAATTGAAGAGCTAGAATCAAAATTTTCAAAAGATTTGAGTGAAAGTACATTTAATGAAATAAGGGAGTTGAAAAAATTACAAAATATCAATTAAATCATTAAATTTAAACATGGATTTTTATAAAATTGTCATTATATAGATCTTCCGTACTTTTTTATTATTGTGGAAAGAATTATTACAAAATCATTTGCAAGATTAATGGGCAGAGGTGTCCATAGGGGCTTCATTACATATGAAGAACTAAACAAATCTTTAGGAAAAAGAAATCTTTCCAGTGAAAATCTAGAAAAAGCATTTTTACATATACTTGATGAAAAAATAAGTTTAGTAGAAAAAAAATCTGATTTTAAAGTTTTAAGAAAAAAAGAAAGTTCTTCTAAAGAAGAAGGAAAGACAATTGAAAAAAGTGACGATCCGATCAGAATGTATCTAAGAGAGATGGGTGGAGTTGAGCTTCTTTCTCGTGAGGGAGAAATTGCAATTGCGAAAAGAATTGAAGCCGGAAAAGATGTTATGTTAAATGCATTATCTCAAAGTCCAATTACCGCCCAACAATTTTATGAGTGGAATACTAAACTTCAAAACGATGAAATAATGGTAAGAGAAATTATAGATATAGATACAAACTATATGGAGGATGAAACAAATAATGCCTCTCTAAAACAAAAAACTTCTAGTGCGCCAGACGAAAAAAAGAAATCAGAAGAGAATGAAACCACAGAAAATAATGATGAAACAGAAGATGAGTTTAATCCCACACTTGCTGCGATGGAATCTGAAATTAAACCAAAGGTATTAGAGACAGTAAACACATTAACAAAAGACTATAGTAAACTAATAAAGTATCAGAAAGAAAAATTAGACTGTATTCTAAATTCAACTAGTTTTTCTTCATCTAAGGAGAAAAATTATCAAAAAATTGTAAATGAAATACTTGAAAATATAAAATCTCTTCAGTTATCTCCCTCCATACTCGAAGAGTTAGTTCAAAAGCACTATATTGAAAATAAAAAAATAGTTTCTCTTGAAGGCAATTTGTTAAGGCTTGCAATGGAACATAAAATACAAAGAAATGAGTTTGTAAAATTTTACATTGGAAATGAAATAAATCCAAACCTAAAATCTTTTCTAGATACAAACCAAATATGGAAAAGTTTTTTTCAAAAAAATAAAAATGAATTTAAAAATATAAGGGATAGATTAGTCGAAATAAGTCATAAGCTTGGAATTTCTGTCACAGATTTCAAAAAATTAGTAAGCAGAGTTCAAAAGGGAGAAAAAGAATCTAGAATTGCAAAAAAAGAAATGGTTGAAGCTAATTTGAGATTAGTAATTTCTATAGCAAAAAAATATACTAACAGAGGATTACAATTTTTAGATCTTATTCAAGAAGGAAACATTGGATTGATGAAAGCTGTAGATAAATTTGAATATAGAAGAGGTTATAAGTTTTCAACTTACGCAACTTGGTGGATAAGACAAGCTATTACTAGATCAATCGCAGACCAAGCAAGAACCATAAGAATCCCCGTTCATATGATAGAAACAATAAATAAAATAGTTAGAACACAAAGATTAATTCTGGGCGAGTTTGGAAGAGAAGCTACTCCAGAGGAGCTGGCTAAAAAATTAAGAATGCCTCTTGAAAAAGTCAGAAAAGTATTGAAAATTTCTAAAGAGCCTGTTTCTCTAGAAAAACCCGTTGGAGATGAGGAAGACAGTAGTCTGGGAGACTTTATAGAGGATACGAAAGCTCTTGCTCCTTTGGAGCAAGCTATTAAAGCAAACTTAAGTGAAGCAACAACTAAGATATTATCAACTTTAACACCAAGAGAAGAAAGAGTTTTAAGAATGAGATTTGGTGTTGGAATGAATACAGATCATACGTTGGAAGAAGTTGGTTTACAGTTTTCAGTTACAAGGGAAAGAATAAGGCAAATAGAAGCAAAAGCATTAAGAAAACTTAAGCATCCAAGTAGATCAAAACAATTAAAAAGTTTCTTGGAAAGTTAATTGGGCCGTTAGCTCAATAGTAGAGTACTGCATTGACATTGCAGGGGTAGTTGGAGCGTAACCAACACGGCCCACCACGATCAACTAACTTTAATTGATAAGTATGAAAAAATGTTATAATTAAATAACTATTATTTGGGCCTGTAGCTCAGTTGGTTAGAGCAGTACACTCATAATGTATTGGTCCCAGGTTCGAGTCCTGGCGGGCCCACCAAATTTACTATTTTTTAACAAAATCTTTAAGACTGGTAAACAAAGCTTCAATATCACCATCATTACTTTGGATAATAGAATTAAATTCTTCTTTTTGAGTTCTAGCTAAACTTAAACCCTCGATTATTAGATCTCTTATTAAAGGTTTTTCAGGATTCTTTGTGTATATTCTCCAATCAATTTTTACCTCTGGCCTTTCTTTTGTTGCAACTAAAATACTTGATACAATAGTATACTTATCATTTAATTTCTCCTGTGAAGTTACCTCAATTTCAGGATTTGAATATTCAGCCAACCTGCTTGAAAAACTTTTTAAAAAATAATCCTCAAACAGTTCAGTATACTGTTTTTTTTGTTGGTCATTTATGCTTTTTCTATGTTTGCCAAGTGTATAAAAACCTATACCTCGAATATCAACTGTTTCTTTTGCTATCTGTTTAAGTTTTTCTATTTTTTGTTCTTTTCCTAAATCACCTCCTAAAATTGTAGATGCTCTATTAACTGTAGATTGCACAAAAATGTTAGGCTCAATAGATATTGAGTTGTCTATGTGAACAAAAAATATTAAAAAAATTATTAAAAAATTAATTTTTGTTTTTGAAAACATTTTGGTTATTCTACTAATCGGTGCTTACGTCATCCCAATCACTATCATCTTGGGACTCTGTACTTTTTTTTGAATTTAGGATTTTCTGTTGTCTATCTTGAAGGTATAAACTTTTAACAGAAGCATAAAAATCCATTGAATTTTCTTCTAAATTATCTAGAGCGTTTAAATTCTTTGCTCTAAAGTCAACTCCATTGGTAGCTCTACTTATATAAAAATCAGAGTCTTTAAAGTGTCGAGTATCATTTTTAACAGTAACATTATACCAAGGGTCACCACCAAACATACCTATTACCGTCCCAAACGTATCTCTTGCTGTACTAGGACCCAGTATTGGCAATACTAAGTAACAACCTGGTCCATTACCCAACTTTCCAAGAGTTTGTCCATAGTCTTCTTTTTCATATTCTTCAAATCCCATTGCGGTTGCAACATCGAATAATCCCAATATACCAACTGTAGAGTTTATTCCCAATCTAGCTAAATTATTTCCTGCTTTACCAAGTTCACCTTGTAGAGCATTATTTGGTATTGTAACAAGATTTGATAGATTATTAAGAAAGTTACTTGTTACAGTTCGTATGCCATTAGGTAATTTTCTGTAACCTACCGCAAGTGGCCTTACTATTGCTCTATCCAAACCTTGATTAAATTTAAAACTAGCTCTATTGAAAGTTTCTGAGCAGTCTTTAACATTTTCAGGGCCATTATTTTCTGCATTTGCTGAAAAAGCAACGGTTATAGCCAGTAGTGTTATAATTATAATTTTTTTCATTTTTTAAAGTATGTGTATAATAACATATTTTTTAATGCAAACTAACCTTTAAACATTTATGGCAATAACTACTACTTTTAATTATTCACCAAATTTTAAAGATAAAAAAAGGTCAAAAAAAAGTATTAAATTTTTAATATTCCATTACACGGGCATGAAAAGCGAAATAAAAGCCATAAGAAGATTAACTGATTTTCAATCTCAAGTTGCAAGCCACTATTTAATTAAAGCTAGTGGAGATATAGTTGTTTTTGTTCCAGATTTATATATTGCTTGGCATGCAGGGCTTTCATCCTGGAAAAAATATAATTTTTTAAATAAAAATTCTATTGGTATTGAAATAAGTAATCCAGGTCATGAATTTGGATATAAAAAATTTTCAAAAAAACAGATCAATTCTTTAGTGAAATTAAGTAGCTTTTTAATAAAAAAATATAAAATTAATAAAAAAAATATTTTAGGTCATTCGGATATATCTCCATTAAGAAAAAAAGATCCTGGTGAGAAATTTCCGTGGGAGTATTTAGCTAAAAGAAATATTGGTTATTGGCACAATATAAAAAAAAATACCTTGATAAAGCTAAGATATAAAAAATGTAGTAAAATATTTAAAAAACAGTTTTTTAATAATTTATTTAAAATTGGATATTCTAGGATTTATAAGAATCAAAATGAAAAATTACTTATAAAAGCTTTTCAAAGACGTTTTAGACCAAAGCTAGTTAATGGCATAATCGACCATGAATGCTTAAAAATAAGTAAAAACTTGATATAGAATTTATCATTATTTTCTTGAAAAACTAAAAATTAAGAATATTTTGCTATTGCCAGATAAACGACTTATCGCTTTAAATTATTTTAAAGAGGAAAGTCCGGGCTCTACAAAGACGCAGTGCCAGGTAATGCCTGGCGGGGGAAACCCTAGGGATAGTGCCACAGAAAATAAACCGCCTCATCAAGGCAAGGGTGAAAAGGTGTGGTAAGAGCACACCGGCTATATTGGTAACAATTAGCGCATGGAAAACCCCACTGGGAGCAAGACTGAGTAGAGATGACATTGTTGAAAAACTAAAAGCTGTCTTTGGCTAGTCATCTGGGTTAGTTGCTTGAGCCTAAGAGCGATCTTAGGCCTAGATAAATGATAAGTTTAAACGACAGAACCCGGCTTATAGTTTATCTGGCTTTCTAAACTCTAACAATTCAACATACAAACCGTTTCAAAATTTAAGTATATCAAGGCTTAAATTAGTTATTGACGTGTAGGTTGAAAACCCATAATATCCCATATATTCCCAAATAAGGGAAAAGGGAAATTATGAAATATGTTTTTATCTACTTACGAAAACAAACTGGACAAAAAGGGACGGGTTTCTGTGCCTGCTAGTTTTAGATCATATCTTTCAAATTTAGGCTACAATGGAGTAGTTTGCTATCCATCATTTAACAATCAATCAATAGAAGCTTGGCCACAAGATAGAATAGAAAAAATTTCAAATGCAATCGATGCTTTGAATCCTTTTGAAGAAAAGAAAGATTACTTTGCAACATCAATTTTGTCTGAAAGTATTAATTTACAGTTTGATAGCGAGGGAAGAATTTCCTTAACATCGAAACTATTAAAACATGCAAAAATTAAAAATAGCATGTTATTTGTTGGCCAAGGAAAGACATTTCAAATTTGGGAGCCAACTGCATTTGAAAAATTTAAGGCCCAAGCAAGAAAAAAATCCAATATAAATCGAGCAAGCCTTAAATGGGAAGAGATGGGTAAAAAATAATGAGAAAGATGGAACAAATTATTTTAATGCAAAAGATAGAAAATCTTCAAAACAATTGTTTAACAGCAATAGAAAAATCTATTGAAGGTACTTGGGCATATGATTTTTGGACTAATACTTTCGATAAGTTAGAAAAAAACTATAAATTAATAAAAAATGGAGAGGGGATAAATGACAATAAATTTTAAAACACCAGATATAAGAGAATTAAAACCAAGAATATTAGTTCTTGGGGTTGGTGGAGCTGGAGGAAATGCAATTAATGGAATGATAGATAACGGTCTTCAAGGAGTAGAATTCATAGCTGTAAACACTGACGCTCAAGACCTTAAACATAGTAAAGCTAAACAGAAAATCCAAATCGGATTGAATTTGACAAAAGGATTAGGAGCTGGATCTAAACTAGATATTGGTCAGGCTGCAGCCGATGAATCGTTAAATGATATAGTAAATGTTCTTCAGGGTGCAAATATGGTTTTTATAACTGCAGGGATGGGCGGTGGAACAGGAACTGGATCTGCGCATGTAATTGCAAGGGCAGCAAAAGAATTAAATATTTTAACAGTTGGAGTTGTTACTCTACCATTTTTATATGAAGGTCCCTCTAGAATGAGAAGAGCACAACAAGGTTTGGAAGAACTTAGAAAACATGTTGATACAATTATTGTAATACCAAATCAAAATTTGTTTAAAGTAGCAAGTGAACAAACTACATTTGAGGAATCTTTTGAACTTTCAAATCATGTTTTGCTTCACGGAGTGCAAAGTATAACAGACTTGATGGTAAGACCTGGTCTAATTAATTTAGATTTTGCAGATGTTGAACATGTTATGAGTTCAATGGGCAAAGCAATGATGGGAACAGGCGAAGCTGAGGGTGAAGGAAGGGCAGCAAAAGCAGCTGAAATGGCAATTACCAATCAATTAATTGACGACTATACACTGAAGGGCGCTAAAGGGTTGCTTGTCAATATTACTGGCGGAAAAGATCTTAAACTTTTTGAGGTTGACGAAGCAGTAAATAAAGTAAGAGCAGAAGTTGATCCTGAGGCAGAATTAATAATTGGAGCAATAACTGACCCTGCTCTCGAAGGTATTATGAGAGTTTCAATTGTTGCCACTGCTCTTGATGGTCAACAACCAGAGTCAAAATCAGTAATTAATATGGTTCATAGGATTCAAAATAGAAACCCTGGATACTCTGATTTTTCAAATATTAATAATTCTAATAGTTTTAATTTGACTGCTACCGTGTCAAATACCATGACAAGTGGAGCTAATGCATTAAAACTTGAAAATGAAGTTATAAGTGAGGCAGAGACATCGTCTGATTTAGTTGATGCACATGTGCTTAATACAGAGGATACTGGCACCAATCACAAAATTGAGACAACCGAGATAGAAAATCCTCAGCCTGCCATGGACGAGGTAAAACCACAAACTTCAAATGGATTGGAAAATTTTGGAATTGAGGAGGAAACTCCAGATCTTTTTAGTTCTAATGAGGATAATAAAATTCATGAAATCACATCTTCGGAAGACGATGATGTTAACGAGGATGATGATTTTGAAATTCCAGCTTTTTTACGGAGACAAAAAAATTAATGGTCTTCGAAAAAAAATATGTGTGCCACTATACTACCGGAAAAGCATATGCATTACCCGGTACTGCTAAATGAAATTATTAGCATTATTTCCCCTCAATATGGTGGCACATTTATTGACTGTACTTTTGGACAAGGTGGCTATTCATCAAAGATTTTAGAGTTTCCAGATACAAAAGTAATCGCAATTGATAGAGATAAAGACTCTCTCAAAAAAAGTACAGATATAAAATTAAAGTTTGAAGGGAGATTTTTTTTTAAAAATTTAAAATTTAGTCAACTAAATAATTTAAAACTTAAAAATGAAAATGTAAAAGCTATAATTTTTGATCTTGGCTATTCCTATTCACAAATAAAAGATAATAAAAAAGGACTTTCTTTTGACTCAAAAGGAGAATTGAATATGAAAATGGGTCTCAATGATTTTTCTGCTTCAGATGTGATTAACAAACTTGATGAAAAGGAATTAGAACAAATATTCAAATTTTTTGGAGAAGAACGAGAAAGTAAAAAAATTGCAAGAGAAATAGTTTTAAAAAGAAAAGTAAAAAAAATAAATACTGAAGAATTAGTAAAAATAATTGAAAAAACCAAAAAAATAAAAAACTTTAAGATTCATAGCGCTACAAAAGTTTTTCAAGCACTAAGAATATTTGTAAATAAAGAAATAAGTGAATTAATTTATGGACTTATAAATGCAACAAAAACTTTAAAAAAGGATGGAGTTATTGCTGTTGTTAGTTTTCATTCATTAGAGGACAAAATAATTAAATATTTTTTTAAAAGTTTATCTGAGGCAAAAAGTATTTCAAGATACGTACCGAAAACTCCAACAAAAAAAAATCTTCTTAATCTTATTAGCAAAAAACCTATTCTACCTTCATCAACTGAAGTAAAGCAAAACCCACCCTCAAGATCAGCAAAATTAAGATATGCAGTTAAAAAGTACGAATTTTACAATTTTGAAACAGATATTTTAAATAAATTTAAATATTTAATTGATATTGAAAATTATTCAAAAAAATTATGAAGAAAACACTTTTGTTCATAGTAATTATTTCTTTAATAGTGATTACAACTCTCACTAAAAATTCTACAATAAAATTGGAAAACCAAATTTTCAATGCAAAAGAAAATATAAGTTTATTAAAAGATAAATATGAGCTTATTCGACTTGATTATAACTATCTAACAAATCCAAAAAAATTATTAGATTATCAGGCTCAATATTTTGAGAATGAACTGTCCAAAATTGAAATTAAGCAAATTAAAGAATTAATTATAAATGATGAAAAAATATTAATCAGAGATTTTAAAACATTTAGCAATGAGTGAAAATAATTTTGAAAGAATAGTTATTGAAGATTACAAAAGCGATTTCTTATATAAAAAAAATAAGTCAAATTTGAATATTACTTTCAACAGAATCGCATTTATATTTTTTGTTTTTTTAATTGTTTGTTCAATATATTCGATAAGAGTTGTATATTTGGGAGGTCTAAATATTTCAAAAGTAGAAAATATTACCCATCCTTTAAAGTCAAACTATAGAGCTGACATCATTGATAATAATGGAAGTTTTATAGTAAAATCAGTAAGAACTACAGATGTAGGCATTAATCCAAAGCTTGTTATGGATAAAAAAAAACTACTTGTAAGTTTACAGTTAATTTTTCCTAATAAAGATTTTACGAAAATTAAAAAAAAAATTTACAAGAAAAAGTTCTTTTACCTAAAAAAAAAAATTAGCCAGCAACAGTATGAAAAACTTCGTTTACTTGGAGAAAAATCTATTATCTTTGAAGAAAAATTAACAAGAATCTATCCCCAAGAAAATTTATTTAGCCATGTAATTGGTCAAATAGACAATGATAACAATGGAATTTCAGGAATTGAAAAATTTTTCGATTATGAACTTAAAACTAGAAAAGATCCCTTAGAACTAACAGTTGATACTGATATTCAATTTTTAGTAAGAGAGGAACTTTTAAAATTCGAAGATATTTTTAGAAGCAAAGGGTCAGCTGCAATTTTAATGAACGTAAAGAACGGTAATATTATTTCAATGGTTTCTTTACCTGATTTCAATCTTAATAAAAGAGAACAGATTAATGATGTGAAATTTATTAATAGAGCAACAAAAGGAGTGTATGAACTTGGTTCAGTTTTTAAAACATTCACTATAGCGGCAGGAATAAATGAGGGAGAGATTGAACCAGGTACAATTTTTGAAGACCTGCCAAAAAGTATTACTTGTGCTGGAAGACCAATTAGAGAATATGATAATGAAATTCCAGCTAATCTAACTGCAGAGGATATTTTAATAAGATCTGGAAATATTGGATCGGTCAGAATTGCACAAATATTAGGCGTTGAAAAATTTAAAAATTTTTTAGAGAAAATTGGTGTTTTAAACAAAATTGAATTTGATATTGAAGAAGTGGGTCAACCCATACCATTTAGATGGGGAAAGTGTAAACTAGCTACATCATCATTTGGGCATGGCATCACTACAACACCCTTACAATTAGCAAAAGCTTATGCAATAATTGCAAATGGTGGCTACAATATAAGACCTACATTAATTAAAAAAAATATTTCAGATAATAAAATTAAAAGTAGAGTTTTAAACGATGGTGTATCAAAAAAGATTAATAAAATATTAAGGAAAATTGTTTCAACAAAAGAGGGAACAGCGGGATTTGCTAATATTAAAGGGTACCAGGTCGGTGGAAAAACAGGTACCGCTCAAAAAACGATAGGAGGCAAATATTCAAAGAATAAAGTAAATACTTTTGTTGCTGTTTTTCCAACCTCTAAACCACAATATGTTTTAGTAATTTTATTGGATGAACCTAAACCAAGTAAAGATTATATTTATCATTACAAAGATGGCTCGGGTTGGAAATATAAGGGAACTGCATACAATACAGCCGGCTGGACATCTGTTGAGGTTGCAGGCAAAATAATAGAGAAAATTGGACCTATTTTAGCCACAAAATATATCGAAGTTAAATAACCTTATGTTGATAGGGAACTACTTTAAAAATATAAATTCAAAATTTAAAAACCATAAATTTTCAGGTTTAAGTTTTAATAGCACAAAATGCAAAAAAAATTATATTTTTTTTGCAGTAAAAGGAAATAATAATGATGGAAATAGATATATATCCCATGCAATAAAAAATGGTGCAAAAACAATAATATCAAACAATAATTTCGAGGGTAAAAAAAATGATGTTTTGTTTATAAAGTCATCGAATGTAAGAAAATTAATCGCTGAAATTGCAAATAAAGTTTATAAAAAAAAACCTAAGAATCTTGTTGCAGTTACTGGAACAAATGGCAAATCATCAATTGCTAATTTTTATTTTCAAATATTAAAATTAAATAAAAAAAAAGTGGCATCAATTGGAACTTTAGGAATTCAAACAAACTTAAACAAAAAAAATTTAGAAAACACAACAATAGATCCTATAGAATTATCAAAATATCTTCTAAAATTAAAAGATCAAAATATTGACGATGTAATACTGGAAGCTTCGAGCCATGGATTAAAACAATATCGTCTTGATGGATTAAACTTTAAAATTGGAATATTTACTAATTTATCTCGTGATCATTTAGATTATCATAAATCTTTTAAAGATTATTTAAATTCAAAACTTCATTTATTCAAAAAATTATTACAGAAAAATTCAAAAGTAATTACAGATTTAGATATTCCAGAGTATAAAAAAATTAAGTCAATAGTCAGAAGAAAAAGACTCCAATTAAATACAATATCAAATAAGTATGGTGATTTAAATCTCATATCTCATAAATATAAGGGAGAAAAACAAATTTTGAAAATTAGCTACAAAAATAGACTACATACTCTCGAATTGAATTTGATCGGTAAAATTCAATTAAAAAATCTTTTAATGTCGATGATAGCAGCAAATATGAGCAATATCGATTTTAAAAAAGTAGTAAATGTTGTAAAAAAAATTAAATCTGTTGCAGGACGTTTTGAGAAAATTGGAACATTAAAAAATAAATCACTAGTAATATTAGATTATGCACATACACCTGATGCCTTAAAAATATGTTTGCAGAATATTAAAGATCAATTTCAAAATAGAAAAATTTCATTAGTTTTTGGATGTGGTGGAGAGAGAGATAAAAATAAAAGACCTATGATGGGGAAAATAGCTAATAATTATTGTGATAAGATTTATTTGACTGATGATAACCCTAGAAATGAAAATCCAGGAAAAATAAGAGCTGATATAAAAAGAAAAATAAAAAGATCTAAATTACATGAAATTTCTAATAGAGAAATAGCAATTAAACACAGTATTCAAAATTTAAGTTCAGGAGAAATTTTAGTAGTAGCGGGAAAAGGACATGAAAAAGTACAGGATTATGGAAAATATAAAAATTTTTTTTCAGATAAAGATTGTATTCAAAAATATATAAATAAAAAAAATAAAGAACTAAATAAGGATCTCAAATTAAATATAATAAATGATATAAGAAAAAACAAAAAAATATCTTTTAAAGGAAAAATCAGAAATGCATCAATTAATTCAAAAGAAATAAAAAAAAATGATATTTTTTTTGCAATTCAGGGAAAAAACAAAGATGGAAATAAGTTTATCGGAGAAGCTTTTAATAAAGGCGCGTCTTTAGCTGTTGTAAATAAAATTGATAAATCCAAAAAAAGGAACAGGCAAATAAAAGTTGAAAATACCCTTGCTTTCCTAACAAAAACTTCAGAAATTATCAGACAAAACTCTTTATCCAAAATTATAGCGATTACGGGAAGTTGTGGAAAAACTTCCCTAAAAGAACTTTTAAGGAAAACTTTAAGTAGATTTGGAAATGTAAGTTCCTCTCCTAAATCTTTTAATAATAAATATGGTGTACCACTAAGTCTATTTAATCTGAATGTAAATCACGACTATGGAGTTTTTGAAGCTGGCATGGATAAAAAAGGCGAGATAGATAGATTAACTAAAATAATTAAACCTGATGTCGGTATAATTACCAATATATCTTATGCTCATGCAAAAAATTTTAAAAACATAAACCAAATAGCTTTAGCTAAGGCTGAAATAATCAACAACATAAAACCAGGTGGTTTAATAATATTAAATGCTGATGATAGCTTTTTTTCTCTACATAAAAAAATAGCTCTTAAGAAAAAGTTACAGGTTTTGACCTTTGGCATGTATAAAAAAGCTAATGTACAATTTAGATCAATTTCAAGAAATAAAAATAATTTTAAAATTTCGGTAGCAATAAATAATAAAAAAACTTTTTTTAATTTGTCTAGCAACTTTGAAAATTTTATAAAAAATATACTGGCGGTAATTACTGTTATTTCATATTTTACAGATCCGTTTAAATTGGACAAAAATATTTTTAGGAATTTTCAAACACCAGAGGGCAGAGGAGATATTTTAAAAATTAAAATTAATAAAAAGAACATTAATTTAGTTGATGAAAGTTATAATTCGAATCCGCTTTCATTAAAAAGTGCAATACAAAATTTTAATATGATAAAAACTCGCAATAAAAAATATATGATTTTAGGAGATATGATGGAGCTGGGAAGGCACTCAAAAATTCAACATAGAAAAATAGCGCCAATTATTAATTCTTCTGGAATCGATAAAATTAATATCTTGGGGAATCACATAAAAGAAACCTTTAAAAATATAAAACCTGTAAAAAAAGGATTAATTTTAAGTGAAAGTTTACAAATAATTGATTTGATTAAAAATCAATTAAATAATAATGATTATTTAATGATCAAAGGATCAAATTCGACAGGACTTAACAAATTCACAAAAGAACTTAAAAAAAATGTTATATAGTTTGTCACTCAATTTTGTAGAAGTATTTACATTCCTTAATGTATTTAAATATTTGACTGTAAGAACAGGACTAGCAGTTTTTACCTCAATGTTTGTAGTATTTATTGTTGGGACTCCATTTATAAAATTTTTTTCAACTAAACAAATTTTAGATCCAATTAGAGAGGATGGTCCAAGTGAACATATTATAAAAAAAATTGGTACGCCAACAATGGGAGGTGTTTTAATTTTATTGGGCCTTTTTTCGGGGATATTACTTTGGGGAGATTTATCGAATTTTTTTATATGGTTTTTAATTTTTATAGTTGGGTCTTATGGATTATTAGGTGCATATGACGATTACAGAAAAATTAAATATAAAAATTCTTCTGGTGTTTCTTTTAAATTTAAAATTATTACACAAATCCTAATTGCAGTAGTAGGCATTATATTCTTAACATATTTTACTGAACACTCAGAGCTTGAATATTTATATTTTCCTTTTTTTAAAAATCTAATGATTAATTTAGGATGGTTTTTTATCCCTTTTTCTGTTTTTATAATAGTTGGTTCATCTAATGCAGTAAACTTAACTGATGGTCTCGATGGGCTTGCAACAGTCCCAGTTATATTAGTTGCGGGATGTTTTGCTTTTATAAGCTATGTTACCGGGAATATTGTTTTTTCTGATTATCTTCAAATTCCTTATATTGAGGGAATAGGTGAAGTGTCAGTTTTTTGTGGTTCTATAATTGGAGCTTGTATAGGCTTTTTATGGTTTAATGCACCTCCTGCAAAAATTTTTATGGGAGATACCGGATCACTTTCACTTGGTGGATCCCTGGGGGCAATTGGCATTATTACAAAACATGAAATTGTTTTAGCGATTACTGGAGGATTATTTGTGTTAGAGGCAATATCTGTAATTGTTCAAGTTATGTCTTATAAAATTACCGGTAAAAGAGTTTTTAAAATGGCACCAATACACCATCACTTTGAAAAGAAAGGTTGGCCCGAGTCAACTGTAGTAGTTAGATTCTGGATTATTTCGATCATTTTGGCAATGATAGGTCTGGCAACTTTAAAATTCAGGTAATGAAAAAGAAACAGAAAATTTTTTCTAAAAAAAAAATTTTAATTTATGGTTTGGGAAAAACTGGAGTTTCTAGTCATTTATTTTTAAAAAAAAATAATGAAACCCTTCTTTTTGATGATATTAAAAAAAATTTAATCATAAATAAAAAATTCTTTATAAATAAAAAGAAAATTTATAAATATAATTTTGATTATATTTTGGTAAGTCCCGGGATAAATATTAGAAAATGTAGTTTAAAGAAATATATATCCAAAAACTTAAATAAAGTAATTACAGATTTAGATATATTTTATAGCCATTATTTTAAAAATAAAATTATATCAATTACTGGAACCAATGGGAAATCAACTACAGCTCAAATTTTATTTGAGGTTTTAAAAGACCAAAAAAAAGATGTAAGGCTGGTGGGAAATATTGGAAATCCTATTTTAAATGAAAAAAAAGTAACTCCCAAAACTATTTTTGTTATCGAGGCATCTTCTTATCAATTAGAATATAGTAAAATTTTTAAGGCAAATTATGCCGCGATTCTAAATATCTCACCTGATCACATTGAAAGACATGGAAACTTAAATAATTATGTTAAATCTAAATTTAAATTAATTAAGAATCAAAATGAGGAAGACTACTCATTTCTAGATTTTAAAAATAAATACCTCAAAAAATTTTTAAAACAAAATAATTCAAAATCTAAAATGATCAATGTTCACAAAAAACTATTTTCAGAAAATATTGCAAAAATTAAAAATCCTTATTTTCTTACTAATGGAAACAAGCAAAATTTGAGTTTTGTGTGTGCGATTTCAAAAAAACTAGGTATCCAACAATCTCAATTATTTAAAACTATCAATAAATTTAAAGGTTTAAATTTTAGACAACAAGTTATTTATAAAAATAAAAATTTTAAAGTTATTAACGACTCTAAGGCTACAAGTTTTTCATCAACTATAAATATTCTTGAATCTTTAAATAAGGTTCATTGGCTTCTTGGTGGAATTCCAAAATCTGGTGATAATTTTAATATGAGCAAAAAAAAATGTATAAATTTTAAGGCTTATATATATGGCAAAAATAAAAATCATTTTATTAAAATATTGAAAAATAAAATAAGATATGAATCTTTCAAAAACTTAGAAAGTGCACTAAAAAAAACTATTTACGACATCAAAAATGAGAAAAGTCAAATTGATAATACTATTCTTTTTAGCCCATCTGCAGCATCTTTTGATAGTTATAAAAATTTTGAAGACAGAGGAAAAAAATTTAATGAACTTTTCAAAAAAATTTATTTAAACAAATAGTTTATGTTGCAAATTAATAAAATTTATTATGGATGGTGGAAAAATATAGATAAATCAATTTTTTTTTTAATTACGATTCTTTTTTCTTTGGGATTATTTTTTTCCTTAGTTTCAACCTCGCTTATTGCTTCTGATAATCTTAATACAAATAGTTATTATTTTTTTTTAAGACACCTATTTTATACATTCCTAGGTTTTTTCTTTATAATTTTTTTTTCATCATTGGACGAAAAAAATTTCTACAGAATATCAAATGCTTTATTTTTGATTTGTTTCATTTTTTTAGCTTTAGTTCCCATCATAGGTGTAGAGGTAAAGGGATCTAAAAGATGGCTAGATATTTTGTTTTTGCCACGATTTCAACCTATTGAAGTTTTAAAACCATTTATCATTATAATGATAGCTACAATTTTAAGTTCAGAGAAAAATAAAAATATTTATTATAAATATCTTTTGAGTTTTTTTTTAATTGCTCCAATCATTTTTTTATTAATAACTCAGCCGGATATTGGACAAACTTTTTTAGTTCTTTTGACATGGCTTAGTTTAATTTTTATTTCTGGAATAAATTTAATAGTTTTTTTTCTTTTTTTTGGTTTAATGTTTTTATTATTACTTTATTTAATTTTATTCATTCCAAAGTTTTCTTATATTTTAATTAGACTAAAATCCTTTTTTGATCCAACATCAGGAAATAATTATCAATCCGAGAAAGCCTCTGAAGCAATTATTAACGGAGGTTTTTTTGGCAAAGGTATTGGAGAAGGGGTTTTAAAGAATAGAGTTCCTGAAGCTCATACTGACTATATTGTCTCAGTTATCTCAGAAGAATTTGGAGTAATTGTTATAATTATATTAATGATAATTTTTTTATTTTTTATATATCAAGTGTTCAAAAAACTTTATTTCGAAAAAAATAATAAAGCGAAATTAATTTTAGTTGGATCTGCATCTATAATATTATTCCAAGCATTAATTCACCTTGGGGTAAATATAAGATTGCTTCCAACAACAGGCATGACTTTACCATTTTTAAGTTATGGAGGCTCTTCTATAGTTGGAACAGCTATATTGTCAGGAATTATTTTAAATTTAACAAAAAGAAGAATTTAAATGTAATGAAAAAAAAAATCTTAATTAGTACCGGAGGAACCGGCGGACATGTCATTCCTGCTAATGTGTTTTTTGAACATTTAAAAAATGATTTTGAAGTATTTATCACTTCTGATCAAAGAGGTACAAAATTTTTGTATGAGAAAACAGAAAATATAAAAATAATAAATATGCCGAAGATAAAAAAAAATATTTTAAATTTACCTTTAAATTTTATTTTAATTATTTTTTTAACTATAAAATCAATTTTATTTATGAGAAGGAAAAATATAAGTGTTCTAATATCTACAGGTGGCTACATGTCATTACCATTATGTATTTCAGCAAAGATTTTAAATTTAAAAATATATTTATTTGAACCAAATATGGTTTTAGGAAGAGCAAATGCTTTTTTTATGAGGTTTTGTAAAAAAATATTTTGTTATTCTAGTAATATTAAAAATTTTCCTAAAAAATATTTAAATAGAATAATAGTTATAAATCCTTTACTGCGAAAAAATTTTTATTCAATAAAATCTGATAAAAAGAAAATTTCAGAAGAAGTAAACTTGTTAATAATAGGTGGAAGTCAAGGCGCAAAAGTTTTTGATCAAGATTTGAAAAATGTAGTTTATGAATTATCAAAAAAACATAAATTGACGATATACCAACAAAGTAGCAATGAAAACTATGAGGATTTAAGAAATTTTTATAATTCAAAAAATATCGAACATCAGTTATTCAATTATGATAAAAATATTTTAGATGTTATATCTAGCTCAAACTTATGCATCACTAGAGCTGGGGCCTCGACATTATCAGAGTTAACTTATTTGAATATTCCGTACTTAGCAATTCCCTATCCTTTCGCTAAAGATAATCATCAATACGAAAATGGACTTTTCTATAAGAACCAAAATTGTTGTTGGCTACTTGAACAAAATAATATTACAAGTGAAATATTATTAAAAAAATTATTACAAATAATTGAAAATGAAAACGACTATCTAGAAAAAATAAAAAATATGAAAAATTTCAGGCAACAAAACAGCTGGAAAAATATTAACAAAAAAATTATACAGACCATAAATGAAAATTGAACTTGCACAAAAAGAAAATATACATTTTGTCGGTATAGGTGGTATTGGCATGAGTGGTCTTGCATTAATTATGAAAGGTATGGGATTTAAAGTGCAGGGAAGTGACATCTCAAAAAATAAAAATATAGATAGACTAAAAAAAAATAAAATTAAAATTTTTACAGGTCATAGTAAAAAAAATATTGATAGAGCAACAATACTTGTTATTTCCTCTGCAATAAAAAAAAATAATTCAGAAGTTCAGCAAGCAAAAATTAAAAATCTTCCTATTTATAAAAGAGGAGACATGTTAGCGCACATTGTTTCTTTAACACAAAATGTTGTTGTCGCTGGCTCGCACGGCAAAACGACTACAACCTCACTTATTTCAGGGATCTTTTCTAAAGCAAAATTAGACCCAACTATAATTAATGGCGGTGTGATAAATTCTATACAAAATTCAGCGAGGTTAGGAAAAAGTAAGTGGTGTGTATTAGAGTCAGACGAGTCTGACGGAAGCTTCATAAAGGTTCCTCCAACATATTCTGTTGTAACAAATATAGATAGAGAACACATGGATTATTATAAATCTATGGAAAAGTTAAAAAATCATTTTTTAGAATTTATTAATAAAGTCCCATCTTTTGGAAAATCTTTTATTTGTAAAGATGATAAAATTAATAGCCAAATAATTAAAAAAATTAAAACAAAAAATTTTTATACGTATGGAACAAAGAAAGATTCAAATTTCGTAATTCAAAATATCAGACGTTTTAGAGATATGTCAATTTTCGATGTAATTATATCTTTACCAGGTAAAAAAAAAATTACACTAAAAAATATAAATATTCCTTTGTTAGGTTTGCATAATATAAGAAATGCTACAGCTGCTGTAGCAGTTGCATTTACAATCGGAATATCTACTGAAATTATTAAAAATTCACTAATAAAATTTCAAGGAGTACAAAGAAGGTTTAATAAAATTTTTAATTATAGAGGAGTAAGTTTTTTTGACGATTATGCGCATCACCCAACTGAAATTAAAGAACTGATAAATGGCGTTCATCAGGTTTATCAAAAGGAAAAAATATACTGTATTTTCCAACCGCATAGAATATCAAGATTAAAAGACTTGCGAAAAGAATTTAGCTCCTCTTTTAGTAAAACAGAGGCGGTAATTTTGTGCCCAATTTACAAAGCAGGAGAAAAAATAAAATTAGGATTTGATTATTTAAATTTTGCAAAAGAAATATGTCGAAACTCAAAAGTCAAAGTTTATTTAGTCAAAGATCAATATGAGTTAAGTAAATTCGTAAAGCAAAATATTTATGGTGATAAAATTGTAATTGGTATGGGCGCAGGTTCAATTTCAAACTGGATGAAGGAACTGCCAAAATTATTATGACGAATATTGATGAATTAAAAAACTTTTCAAAAGATATACAAGGTAAAATTTTTTTTGACTATAATCTTAAAAAAACAAACTGGTTCAATATTGGTGGTATAGCATCTGTATATTTTAAACCTGAAAGTTTAAATGAATTAATTTCATTTTTAAAAAGATTTGGCTCTAAAGAAAAAATATTTCTTTTGGGCGCAGGATCAAATATTTTGATAAATGATGGTATTTTTCAAGGTATAGTGATTAAATTAGGTAAAAAATTTTCTAATATCTCTCAGTTATCAGATACCACTTTAGTTGCTGGAAGTGCTGCCACAGACAGACAAGTATCAGAATTTGCTTGTGAAAATCATCTAGGAGGATTTGAGTTTTTATCTTGTATTCCAGGTACTATTGGAGGAGGATTAAAGATGAATTCCGGATGCTTTGATAGAGAATTTAAAGATATTTTGCTATCAATACAGGCTGTTGATAATACAGGAAAGATAGTAACTATACCATCATCTAAAATAAATTTTGTATATAGAGGAAATAACTTAAGAAAAAACTTAATTTTTTTAAGTGCTTCCTTTAGATGTAAAATTGGAGATAAGTCAATTATCCAAAATAAGATAAATGAATTAAAATTTAAAAAAAATCAATCACAACCAACTAAAATTAAAACTGGCGGTAGTACTTTTAAAAATCCTATAAATCAAACTAAAGAGAAGGTCTGGGAATTGATCAAAAAATCAGTCCCCTTAGATACAAAATTTGGGGGCGCAGAAATTTCAGAAAAACATTGTAATTTTTTTGTTAATAAAAGAAACGCAAGTTTTAATGATATGAAAAAATTAATTGATTTTGTTAAGAATAGCGTAAAATCTAAAACTGGAATTGATATAGAAACAGAAATTGAGATTATAAAGTGAAAAAAGTTATTATTTTAGGAGGTGGAATTTCAAAAGAAAGACTCATAAGTCTAGAAACTGCTAGAAGTGTATTAAAATCATTAAAAAAAAATAAAAAATACAAATCAATAATTTCAGAGCCTGATGAAGATTTTTTTAAAAAAGTAAAAACTTTTAAACCTGACATAGTATTTAATGCATTACACGGTCAATTTGGAGAAGATGGCTATATACAAACCATATTAGAGTCCCAAAAAATAAAATATACACACTCAGGAGTGCTTGCATCCTCAATTGCAATGGATAAAGAAATATCTAAAAAAATTTTTTTGAAAAATAAAATCCTTACACCCAAACATATAAAATATGATTTCAATAAAAAAAATAAAAATATTACTTCACAAATTCAAAAAAAACTTAAATTCCCAGTAGTGATCAAACCAATTAATGAAGGATCAAGTGTAAATGTTTACATTTGTTCAAAACGAAACTTTTTTAAAAACTTAAAAAAATTATCAAATTACAATCAAATTTTAATAGAAGAATACATACCAGGTCGAGAAATTCAGGTGGCGATAATGGGAAAAAAAAAATTAGGTGCCATTGAACTTAAACCAAAAAGAAAATTTTACGACTACAAGGCGAAGTATAGTGTGAAAGCGCAAACTAAACACATAATACCTGTTGATCTAGAAAAAAATAAAATAAAGGAAATAATGAATATTGCCTTAAAAGCACATAAATTAATTGGTTGCAGGGGAGTAACTAGATCAGATTTTAAATTTTTTAAAAATAAATTTTATCTTTTAGAAATAAATACTCAACCGGGTATGACAAATCTTTCTTTAGTTCCTGAAATTGCAAATTACTATGGAATTAATTTTGCAAATTTAATTGAATGGATTTTAAAAGATGCATCTTCCAATAGATAAAAAAAATAAAATTTATTTATATTTAGTTATATTTTTTTTATTTACAACAATTAGTAATTTGCAAGTATATAATTCGAATTTATTCAAATTTGGTTCAAAAGATATAAAGGTTTCAGGTCTTTCAGAAAAAAATAATTTATCTATTGTCCAAGAGTTGAAAAAAATCCAGGTGAAAAATATTTTCTTTATTCAAAAGGATATTCTAATTAAAATTTTGAGTCAAAATAATTTAGTAAATTCTTTTGAAATTAAAAAGGTATTTCCAAATACAATAGAAATAAAAATAAAAAAAACTCAATTCTTAGGTATAATTAATATTGATGGAATTTTCTATTTTATAGGATCAAATGGCAAATTAATTAATTATGATGAATCAACTAAAAATTTACCTTACGTTTTCGGAAAAATAAATACATTTAGTTTTATAGAATTTATTAATATTATTAAACAGTCAACAGTTAATATCAAAAATATAAAAGAAATTTATTTTTTTCCATCAGGAAGATGGGATATTAAAACAAAAGAAGACAAGTTATTTAAATTACCAAGCAAAAATATATTGTCAGCTTTAAATATTATAAGTAAATTAAATAATTCAAAAGAATTTAAAAAAGCCTCAATAGTTGATTTAAGATTTAATAAAAAAATAATTTTTACTAATGAATGAAAAAGCAACAGATGTTTACTTTAGTCTAGATCAAAACAGATTAAGTTTTGGGGTTTTTCAAAAAATAAATAACCGTTTGATTTTTTCTGACGCGGAAAATATCAGCGTTGTCAGTATTAATGAAGACACAGATTTTGATTTTTTAAAAAAACCACTTGAAAAAAATATTAAAAAGATCGAAAAAAAAATTAATTCTTTCGTCAATAATATTTGTTTAATGGTAGAAACAAATAGATCAATATCTATCTGTATTTCTTTAATGAAAAATCTCGATAATAAAAAAATTCAAAATAAAGATATTAAATATCTTATTCAAGATGCGAAACAACAGATACTTAGAGCATATCCTAATAATAGTATTGCGCATATAATTGTAAAAAAATATATGATTAATGACCTTGAATATAATTTTGCACCAAGTAACATCGTATGTGAAAAAATTTCTTTAGATATTGAATTTATTTGCCTACCTAAAAACTTAATTAAAAGATTAGAATCATTGTTTCGGGGATTTGAAATCACTATTGATAAATTTGTATGTGCTTTATATGCAAATTCTTTTGCCTCTAAGTTGGAAGGTCAAAATATTTGTCAAATTGGATACAATTTAAGTAATGGTTTCAACAAGCAAGAGGTTGTGTTAATACCCAAAAAAATTGAAAAAACAGGATTTTTTGAGAAACTTTTTCATTTTTTTAAATAAAAACCTGTATTTTCTCGTAACATTTGTTGTTTTTTAATTTTTTAACGTTGCTTCTATAACCACATGATGTCAGTTTTAAATCAAAAAACACTTAAAAGCACCATGACCTTTGAAGGTATTGCCCTTCATTCAGGAAAAATGGTTAATATGAAAGTAAAACCCGCACAGCCAAATACAGGAATAGTTTTTAAAAGAACTGACTTAAAAAATAACAATACAGTAATTCCAGGAATTTTTAATGTTAGTAGCGCGATTTTTTGTACAACAATATCAAATGATTATGGCGTTAATATTTCAACTATAGAACATTTGATGGGAGCACTTTATGGCACAGGAATAGATAATGCATTAGTTGAAGTTGATAGTGATGAACTTCCAATTTTAGATGGTTCAGCAAAAGTTTACGTTGAGCAGATTAGTAAAACAGGAATTGAAATTAGCAATTCCCCAATAAAAGTTATTAAAATTGAAAAGAAAATTCTATTTGAAGATGGAAAAAAATATATTTCTATAGAACCAAGTAAATTAAGTTTAGACATAGATTTTGAAATCAAATATGAAAATTCATTAATTGGAAATCAAAGAAATACGATAAAAGTTTATGAGGACGACCTTAAAGATATATTTAACTCTAGAACTTTCTGTTTGTATGAAGATATAGATAAATTAAAGAAAATGGACTTGGCAAAAGGTGGATCATTAGAAAATGCTATAGTAGTTCAGGATGAAAAAATTTTGAATAAAAGTGGTTTAAGAAATAATTTAGAATTTGTTAACCATAAAATTCTAGATTGTATGGGAGACTTATACCTTTCTGGATATAAGATAATTGGAAAATTAATATGCTCACAAGGCGGCCATAAACTTACAAATGAATTATTAAGGAAAGTTTTTGAAAATGATCAAAACTTTTCCATTATAGAAGTCCGAGAGAACAAAATTCCCCATTCATTCGTTAATAAAAGATATCTAAAATCAATAGCTTAAAGGTTTAGATTTTTTAAAAAAATCTGTTAAAACTTTTTAATGGATAATTTAAAGAAATTTATTATTATTTTTTTGTTACTACTTCAATCATGCTCGAGTACACCCAAAAAGGTAGAGTCGATAATTGAGGAAAAAGATTTAGATCAACAAATGATAGCAGCTTATAACGAGGGCCTGGATGCATTAAAAAAAGGAGATGTCTATTATGCAGGAAAAAAGTTCAATGAAGCGGAGCTTTTATACCCGCAATCTGAGTGGGCAGCTAAAGCTGTATTAATGGCTTCTTACGGTTATTATACTCAAGCATATTATAACAGTGCTGCTGAAGAATTAAATAGATTTATAATCAAGTATCCAAAAAATCCTAATTTAGATTATGCTTATTATCTCTTAGCGATGTGTCATTACGAAAGTATTGTTGATGAGAAAAAAGATTTAAAACCTCTTTTATACGCCAAAGATAGTTTTAATCTGGTTATAGAAAAATTTCCACTTACTGATTTTGCAGTTGATGCAAAATATAAACTTGGTTTGATTAATGATCTACTCGCTGCAAAAGAAATGTATATTGCAAGACATTATATAAAAAAAGAAAAATGGATAGCAGCAGTCAATAGATTAAAGGTCATAGTCGAAGATTACGATACCACTATATATATTGAAGAGGCACTTCATAGATTAGTTGAAATTCACTACAAACTTGGTTTAGTTTCAGAGGCAAAAAAATATGCTAACACTTTAGGTTATAATTATTTATCAAGTCAATGGTATAAAGAATCATATAGAGTATTTAATAAAAATTATAAAATTGAGAGAAAAACCTCAAAGAAAGATAAAAAGAGATTAAGAGATAGAATTAAATCCTTTTTTTAATTAATGAAAAATTTAAAAATAGAGAAAGAGTATTTAAAAAAAATTAAACTTTTTCAAGAATATAATAAATATTACTATGACAAGAGCGACCCAAAAGTAAGTGATAGTAAGTTTGACCAGTTAAAGAAAGAAATAATTGACTTAGAAAATAAGTATAAGTATTTAAATTCTAAAAACTCTCCATCTAAAACAGTTGGTTTTACACCATCAAAAAACTTTAAAAAAGTAAAACACAAAACTCAAATGTTGTCATTATCTAATGCTTTTGGTGAAGAAGATCTAAAAAATTTTGAAAAAAAAATAAGAAACTTTTTAAGTTTATCAAAAGACTTTGAACTGGAGTATAGTGCCGAACCAAAGATAGACGGGATCTCAGCTTCACTAACCTATAAAAATGGAAAATTTATAATGGGATTGTCAAGAGGCGATGGTAAAGAAGGAGAAGACATAACTGAAAATTTAAAAACTATCAAAGATATACCAAAAATCATTACTGCAAAAAACTTTCCAGTAGAAATAGATATTAGAGGAGAGGTATTCATTCAAAATAGTGATTTTTCAAAGATCAAAACAAAATTTGCAAACCCCAGAAATGCAGCTTCTGGAAGCTTAAGACAAAAGGATCCAAAAGCAACTAGTAAAATACCTTTAAAATTTATTGCCTATACATATGGATTTGCAAAAAATCTGAGCATTAAAACTCAATCAAGTTTTTTAAAAAATCTTAAAAATTGGGGTTTTAAAACAAATGAATATAATAAAACTATTTGCGGGATTAATAACTTAATTGTTAATCATAATCACTTAGAAAAAAAAAGATATGAGATAGATTTTGATATAGACGGCATTGTTTACAAGATAAATGATATTGAACTACAAAAAAGACTTGGATACGTAACAAATGCTCCCAGGTGGGCTATTGCTCATAAATTTTCTGCGAATAGTTCAATTTCAGAAATTTTAAATATAGAAATTCAGGTTGGCAGAACAGGCGCTTTGACTCCAGTAGCAAAAATAAAGCCCGTTAAAATAGGTGGTGTTACGGTATCTAATGCAACGCTTCATAATGAGGACGAAATTACAAGAAAAGATATAAGAGTTGGCGATACCGCAACTATTGAAAGAGCAGGAGATGTAATACCCCATGTAATATCTGTTGATTTAAATAAAAGAAAAAAAAACTCACAAAAATTTATTTTTCCAAAAAAATGCCCATCATGTGGATCGTCAACTGTAAAAGAATTTAACGAGAGTACGAAAAGAAATGATGCGGTAAGACGTTGTTCCAGTGAAGGATTTGAATGTGATCAGATTTCAATAGAAAAAATAAAACATTTTGTGTCAAAAGAAGCATTAAATATTGAAGGTTTTGGAAAAAAAATTGTAGAAAATTTTTGGGAACTCAATTTAATAAAATTTCCACATGATATTTTTAAATTAAATTATGAAAAAATAAAAAAATTAGAGGGTTGGGGAAATCTGTCAGTATTTAATTTAAAATACGCTATAGACAATAAAAAAAAAATTAGTTTAGATAAATTTATTTATTCTTTAGGAATAAGACATATCGGCCAAGAAAATGCGAAACTTTTAGCGAGACATTTAAAATCAGCAAGTAATTTTTTTAAATTATCATTAAGTAAAGATATTGATGAACTTAAAAATATAGATGGCATAGGGAGTACACAAATAAAGTCTATCTTAAACTTTTTTTCAAACCAAACTAATCAAAAATTTCTAATTGAATTAAAAAATCATTTGGAAATTACAGATACTATTCAAATAAATCAATCTGGTTTATTAAAAAATAAAAATTTTATGTTTACTGGAAAATTAGAAGGAATTAGTAGAGCTGAGGCAAAATCAATCATAGAGCAAAATTCTGGCAAAATAATAAGTAACGTTACTAAAAAACTGGACTATTTAATTATAGGAGAAAAACCAACAACAAAAAAAATAAATTTAGCAAAAGAATTAAATATTAAAATATTAAGTCAAAAGGAATGGTTAAAAATGTTAGATTAAACCCGCTAACCACTTTCTTTCTTTTATATCTAAAAATTTAGATATTTTTGTATAAACATTTAAATGATAATCAAACAAGTAATTTTTTTCTTTTTTACTAAGTAGATCAAAATTAATTAAGTCTTTTTCGATTGGAGCCAATGTTAGATTTTCAAAATTTAATTTTTTTTTATCTTTTTTTATAAAAACTAAATTTTCAATTCTTATTCCATAAAATCCTTTTTTATAATATCCTGGCTCATTACTTATGACCATTCCCTCTTCTAACTTAATTGAATTGTATTTGGAAATAGATTGAGGACCTTCGTGTACATTTAAAAAAAAGCCTACTCCATGGCCCGTACCATGGGCATAATCCAAACCATCTTTTTTTAAATACTTTCTAGCTTTAATATCTATTTGTTTACCTTTGCTATATTTATTAATATCTGTTGTTGCTACAGCTATATGTCCTTTTAAAACTTTTGTAAAATTATTCTTAATAGTTTCTGGTTGTTTAGAAAAACATATTGTTCTTGTAACATCAGTTGTTCCAAATTTATATTGACCACCTGAGTCACATAGAAATATATCTTTTTTTTTTATAATTCTATTTGAATTTTTTGTAGCACGGTAGTGAACTATTGCTCCATTTGAACCAGTTCCTGCAATTGTATTAAAACTTGGAAATAAATAGTTTTTATTCATTTTTCTAAATTTTTCTAATTTCTTTTCTGCATCGATTTCAGTTATTTTTTTTTTATTTATTTTTTTTATCCAATAAATAAACTTTGTTAGAGCAACTCCATCTTCAACATGAGCATTAATCATATTTTTTAGCTCAATTTGATTTTTTAAAGATTTAAGTAAATAACATGGATCATTTTTAGAAATAATTTCAAATCTTGATTGGATAATACTTTGGTTTTTAATTGAACAGGTTAATGAATCGATAATAATTTTTCCAGCTCTAATTTTTTTTATAACTTTTTCAAAATTGTTTAAATCTATTATTTTAAATTTTTTAAATCTTTTCTCTTTTGCTATTTTGGAAACTTTATATTTATCGGCAAATAAAAAAATTTCTTTTTTTTTGCTTATTAAAAGTCTAGAGTTAGGTATAGGACTATTAGGACTATCATGACCCCTAATATTAAGTAACCAAGCTACATTTTCCGGCGCACTTATAAATATATAGTCAGCCTTATAAGATACTATTTTTTTTATAATTTTATTGATCTTTGAAATATGACTTTCTCCAACAATTTTTTGATTCATTGAGAAAAAAGGTTTATTTTTAATATTTCTTTTTTTGTTTATTTGATCAACTAAATTTTTAGATAGTGGCACCAATGTTGATGTATTTTTAAAATAAATTTTTAATTGTCTTTCAGTAAACAAATTTGGATCAAAACCTAATTTGAGATTATTTATAATTTTGTGTGGAAGAAATTTGTGAATTTCTACTATCCTAAAATTTTTACCTGACTGTTTTCTTGCCTGTATAGTATATCTTCCATCTACAAATAAAAAATTCTTATCTTTCAAAATAATTGCAAATCCAGCAGACCCGTCAAAATTTGAAATACTTTTTAATCTATCGTGGCTAGAATATTCACCAAAAAATTCATCATTTTTTGGTACAATATATCCATCAATTTTATTTATTTTAAATTTTTTTCTGAATAAATTAATTTTTTTTTTTATCATTTTAATTTTTTTTGATATCTAATCCATCCTGGACTTCTCATCGTTTCTTGCGCCTCAAAGTCTTGATTAAAATCAAATTCCTCTTCATTATTTATTTGATCCTCATCAAAATAGCTATTCTTTAACAAGTTTTTCTCAGGTAGTTCATCTAAAAATCTTGACGCCATACTATCGATCCAATCACCTTGATAAAATCTATTCATAGAAAATGAGATTATTGCAATACACTTTGCTCTTGTAATACCTACATAAGCTAGACGTCTTTCTTCTTCTAAACCATCTTGACCTTTTTCATCAATGGTTTTTTGATGAGGAAATAAACCTTCTTCCCATCCTGGTAAGAAAACAACATCAAACTCCAAACCTTTTGATCCATGCATTGTCATTAAATTCACTTTTTCACCATCCCATTTTTGATCAATAGAAGTTGCTAATGAAACGTGTTCAAGAAAACTTTCTAAATTATCAAATTCTTTCATTGCATTTAATAATTCTTTAATATTTTCTAGTCTATTTTCATTATCTAAATCTTTTTTATTTTTTAACATTGAAGAATATCCAGATTCATCAATTATCATTTGCATTAATTTAACATGATTCATTTTTTTTATAGTTAGATCATTTCTCCATTTAGATACCATGTTGAGAAAAGAACTAAGTCCAATTTTTGTTTTTGGTTTTATTAAATTTAACTCGATTAGTTTTTTTGCAGCCAATTCAAGACTTAACGAATTTTTTTTCGCATAGTCATTTATTTGTTTAATCGTAGTATCCCCTATAGATCTTTTTGGAGTGTTTACAATTCTTTCAAATGCTAAATCGTCTTTACTCTGATAAATTAATCTTAAATAAGAAGTGCAATCTTTTATTTCTGCTCTTTCATAAAATTTAATTCCTCCTATAATCCGATATGGTAAACCAATTTTAAGAAATCGTTCTTCAAATTCTCTTGTTTGAAAGATAGCCCTAACTAAAATTGCAATATTATTTAATGAATAATTTTTTTTTAATTTTTCGATTTTATCACTGACTCCCATAGCTTCATCTTTTCCATTTCTAAAACATTCAAGTGATACTAATTCTCCATCTGTACTGTTTGTATATAAGTTTTTTCCAACTCTATTTTTATTATTTTCTATTAATTTTGATGCAACCGTGAGAATATTTTGGGTTGATCGGTAATTTTCCTCTAATCTTATAATTTTAGTATCCTTATATTTTTTATCAAAATCTAAAAAATTTTTTATTTCCGCACCTCTCCAACTATAGATTGACTGATCATCATCACCAACACAGCAAATGTTATTGTATTGGTTTGTTAAACAGCTGAGCCATCTACTTTGTATATGATTAGTATCCTGATACTCGTCAACTAGTATATATTTAAAACTTTTAGAATATAATTCTGCTATATCTGGATTTTTTTCGAATATTTTTACACAATGTAAAATTAAGTCACCAAAATCGCATGTATTTAAATCTATTAGTTTTGATTGGTAAATTTTATAAATTTTCAAAAAGCCTTTTTCTAAAATGTCTTTTTTTTTTAAAATTACATCTTCGGGGTACCATCCTTTATTTTTCCATTTATCAATAATCGCCAATATAAAATTTGGTGAAATTTTTTTAATATCTATGTTTTCGGCTTTACAAATATTTTTTATTAATCTTGTTTGGTCATCTTGATCAATTATAGAAAAATTGGAATTTAAACCAACAGCCTTCGCATGTTTTCTTAATAATTTTGCACTTATAGAATGAAAAGTTCCAAGCCATGAAAGTCCAACAGCTTCTTTGCTCAAAATTGAACTTACTCTATTTCTCATTTCACTTGCGGCTTTATTTGTAAAAGTTACTGCTAGTATTTGATTAGGATAAGCTTTTTTTTCCTTAATAATGTGAGCAATTCTAGAGGTTAAAACTTTTGTTTTTCCAGATCCTGCTCCAGCGACAATAAGTAAAGGCCCGTTAAGGTACAAAACCGCCTCTTTTTGAGAGTTATTTAATTTTTTTAGGTATTCAGAGTTTATCATTTATAAACTATCATTATAAAACTATTAAAACTCCATGAAAAATATAATTTTTAAAAAAATTGCAAAAGTTAACAATTTTTTTATCAATTATTTTAATAAAATAAATGAGTTTATAAAGGCAATAAATCATAAATTTAAAAATATTAGTAGTTTTAATAGATATTTAATTTTTTTTATAACTTTACTATTTCTTTATTTATTTTTTTTATCGATACCTAGTCTATATGACAAAGAGCCACTACAAACAAAACTAAATAAGATTATAAATGAGGAATATAATGTAAATTTAAGTTTATCTTCAGAAATTCAGTATAATATTTTACCAAAACCTCACTTTTTAATTAAAAACGTTAAATTCTTTTCAAATGAAACCGATTTACCAAAAGAACTTGGTCAAATTAAAAAGTTAAAGGTGTTTATAAGCCAAAAAAATTTTTTAAAACGAGGAATTATTGAAATAAATTCTATATCTTTAAATAGAGCTAATTTTTCAATTCACCAAAATGATTTAAAATATTTTATAAATTTTTTAGGAGAAAAATTTTCCAGTCAAAAACTAAAAATAAAAAATAGTAAATTTTTCTATATAGATGATAATAAAAACGTAATTTCAATATTTCCCATATCTAAACTTAAACTATTTTATAATAATGAAGATTCTAAAAATTTGTTAATATCTAAAGGAGAATTTTTTACAATTCCATATTCTTTAAATTGGAATAAAGATTTTTCTAAAAAAAAAAGTTCAACAATTTTCAAGTTAAAGAAGCTTAATCTTAAAATAGCAAATTTTAAAATGGAAGAAAAAAATAATGTTCAGGAAATCAAAAATATCATTAATTTTAGAAATATTGAAATGGAATCAAAAATTATTTTAAATAAAAATCAAATTGAAATTAAATCTCAAGAAAACTCAAAAATAAAAAATAACAAAATTGAATATATTGGCAAAATAGATTTAAGCCCTTTTTATTTAAAAATGGATTTAAACCTTGAGAAATTAAATTTCAAAAAAAATATCTTTGATAATAACCTTTTAAGAAACCTGCTTTTGATTGAACCATTATATGATGAAAATCTAAATGCAAAATTTATATTTAATGTTGAAAAATTAATCAAAGGTAAATTATTTAACTCTTCGAAAATATTGGTCAGTTTAGAAAATGGAGCTATAAATTTTGATAATACAATTTTTAAAGGGGATTTAGGAAATCTTAATTTAATTAGTGGTAATTTAGTAAATACAAAGGACGATTTAATTTTTACCGGAAACTTTGTATTTAAGATTTTGTCTGAAGATTTATTTTATAGATTGTTTCAGGTTAGTAAAAAAAATAGAAATAAAATTAACAATATTTATTTTGATATAAGTTATAATTTAATTAAAGATAAAATTATTATAAATAATTTGATTTTAGAACCAGGCAAAATTAAAGCAGAGGAAGAATTACAAGATACTTTAAATTTAATTGAGAATGAAAACAAAATTCATAATTGGATTGATTTTAAAAATTTTGTTAGAAAAATATTTGTAAACTATTATGAGGGATAAATCATTTTTTTTGGATTAATGATCTTGTTATATTCATTCTCATTTATCAAACCTGATTTTAGTGTTTCGTACTTAAGTGTAGTTTTATTTTTCAAAGCTTTTTTTGCAATTTTAGCAGCATTATCATAGCCAATTTTTGGCGTAAGGGCCGTTACTAACATTAATGAATTATCCAATAATTCTTTAATTCTATTTTTATCAGCTTTAATTCCAGAAACACAATATTTTGCAAAACTACCTGTACTGTCTGACAAAATTTTTATTGATTGAAGTATATTATGAATAATTAAAGGTTTAAAAACATTTAACTCAAAATGTCCATGAGATCCAGCCATAGTAATTCCATTATGATTTCCAATTACTTTGACACAGACCATAGTTACTGCTTCACATTGTGTTGGATTAATTTTTCCTGGCATAATAGAAGATCCCGGTTCATTTTCGGGAAGAATTAATTCTCCGTAACCAGCTCTAGGACCTGACCCCAAAAATCTTATATCATTAGCAATTTTCATCAAACAAACTGCAGTTGTATTTAAAGTTCCAGAAAAATTTACTATTGAATCATGAGCCGCCAAAGCTGCAAATTTATTTTTCGCAGGTTTAAAAGGAAGTTTTGTAATTTTTTTTATTTCATTAACAATTTTTTTATCAAAATTTTTCTTTGTATTAATCCCTGTTCCTACCGCTGTACCTCCTTGTGCTAGAAAATATATTTCATTCAACGCATTTTTTATTCTTTCAATACTTTTTTCTAATTGAGACTGATATCCAGAAAATTCCTGTCCAAGCGAAAGAGGAGTCGCATCTTGGAGATGAGTTCTTCCAATCTTAACAATTTTATTAAATTGCTTAACTTTTTTTTTTAGTTCAATATTAAGTTTATTAAGTGATGGGATTAATAAATCTCTAGTTTGTAATGCGATCGCAATATGCATTGCTGTTGGAAAAACATCATTTGTTGACTGAGATCTATTAACATGATCGTTTGGATGAACAGGTTTTTTTGTACCTTTTTTACCGCCTAAAATTTCTATCGCTCTATTTGAAATTACTTCATTAACATTCATATTTGTTTGAGTTCCGGAGCCAGTTTGCCAGACTTTAAGAGGAAAATTGTCATCCATTTTTCCCTGAATAACTTCATTGGCTGCTTTGATTATTGCTCCTGAAATCTTTTTATCTATATCTTTATTTTTGTAATTAACAATTGCGGCAGCTTTCTTAATAATTGCGATAGATTTTATTAAAACTGGTCTTACTAGAAAATCTCCAATATCGAAGTATTTTTTTGACCTTTGAGTTGATGCACCCCAATATTTATCAGAGGAAACTTTAATACTACCTATACTATCATATTCTTTTCTATATTTCATTTTTAGAACAAAGTATAAATTCTTATACAATAAAAAATATAAAATTCATATAGGAGCCTTATGACAAATTTTGAAAAAGTTGGTTTGTTTATGAAAACATTTGGACAAGAGGTAAAATCCAAGCCAGCCTTAAGTACAAAAAAAATAAACGACTTAAGAATTGAGTTAATTGGTGAGGAATTAGAAGAATTCAAAGAGGCAATAAAAAACAATGATTTAAAAGAGGCAGTTGATGCGCTTACAGATATTTTATATGTAACATATGGAGCGGGTCATGCTTTTGGGGTAAATCTTGATAAATGCTTTGATGAAGTTCAAAGATCAAATATGAGCAAGCTTGGAATGGATGGAAAACCAATTTATAATGACAAAGGTAAAGTTATGAAAGGTCCAAATTACTTTAAGCCAGACTTGTCAAAGTTTATAGGTTAAAATGAGTAAAATTAAAAAAGTTTTTATATTCTCAGGTGGCAGAGGTAAAAGATTGGGCGTTTACAAAAAAAATAATATAAAAGCTTTTGCTAAAATAAATTCAAAAAAAAATTTATTAAATCATATTGAAAATATAAATAAAAATCTCAATATAGAAAAAATTTATATAATTATTACAGAAAAAAAAGATTTTTTTGAAAAAGAATTTGAAGAATATAAAAATGTTGAGATTTTAGAAAACGAAAAAACCTATACATACAAAGGAATTTTAAGTGGTCTTAAATTGATTAAAAATTATGTTTCTGAAAATGAAAAATTTATAATTTTTTTAGCTGACGAATATTTTGAGGAAAATGATTTCAAAAATTTTTGCAAGGAAGCTTCAAATATAAGTTTGGAAGAAAATTTAATTGCAATTAAAAAATTCGAATTTCCACAAGAATATTTTAAAAATTATTCAGTGATAATTGATGAGCAAAAAAATACAATCTTAGAAAGTTTTGAAAAAAATAAAAATATAGTTTCTGAGTTTTATGGAACTGGTCTAATGTGTTTAAATAATGAATTGTTTACTTTATTAAAGGATAATGACGACAAAAAACCTTTTTACTCTATAATTAATAAATTCAAAAAACCTATTTATTTTAAACTTAAAAACTACGTTAATATAAATACAAAAGTTGATATTTATAATTTACAAAAAAATCTTAAAAAAAACACACCATTAAAAATCGATGTTGTAATACCAGCATATAGAGAGGAAGAAAGTATAGCTTACGTAGTTAGAGATTTTAAAAAAGTATGTAGAAATGTTATTGTTGCCTGCAAAAAAAGCGATGATAATACAGAAGTCTTAGTTGAGCAAAATGGTGGAAAATTAGTATCTGGAGACTTTCTTGGATATGGCCACGCTATTAAGCAAGGAATAAAAAACTCTGATGCTGATATAATAGTTTTATCCGAGGCAGATGGAACATTTAGATCTTCTGACGTTGAAAAATTTATTACATTACTTAAAGAATCTGACTTGGTAGTTGGCACCAGAACAAACCCTTCATATATTCAGTATGGAGCCAGCATGGGAATTTTAAAAAGATTTTTTAATATTTTATACGGTAAAATAATTACAATTTTATGGCTTGATAGATCTGTATCTTTAACAGATGTTGGATGTACATTAAGAGCTTTTTGGAGAGAAGATTATTTAGAAATAGAAAAAAATTTAAATTCTAATAATGCTTCATTTGCTCCAGAACATACAATAGAATTTATTCAGAATGGATTTAGAGTTATTGAGATTCCAGTATGCTATTATCCAAGATCTTTAGGAATGTCAAAGATTTCAGGAACATTATTTCAATCAGCAATTACAGCTTTAAAAATGATAAAGACTATTTCTTTTAAAAGAATTTATTATTTTTTCAAATAAAATTATTTTAGAAACTACAATTTTTTAAATCTACTAAAATGTAATTATCTACAAATTTTTTTTCATTTTTACATTTAATTATCTCCAAATGAGATTTAGAAAAAAGTATAAAGTCAATTTTACTTATTTTTAAAATCTCTTTTAAATTATTATTAAATTCTTCAATTGATTTTGAATTAAAAAAGGAGTCTGCAAGATCAATTCTTTTTTTCCACTCAATTACGTCTTTAGGATGACTTGGATGGGTTTTAAAATCCACAAATAAGGGTTGGGAAAAATTTAATCTAAGCTGGGAAACTATATCTGGTTTAAGAGATTTTATTGACTGAACTAGCCAAATATCTTTACTATTTGTAAAAGTTTCAACTAATTTTGACTTTTGAATAAAATTTTTATTAGCGTTAATATTTATATTTAAACCAATTAAAAATAAAATAGTAATCACTAAATAAAATAATGACTGCGATAATTTTTTAAATTTTTCAATCTTTATGGATAAATTTATTTTATTATCAAAAAATGTATAAATTTCTTTTATTATAACGAAATAGGCTATAGGGATTAATACAACATTGAGTCTGTGCAAAAACATTAATTTAACTGTATTTGATTGCAGGTAACTCACTAAAAAAAGAGAAATTAAAATATAGGTAAGCCCAAGAATTAAAATCAATTTAAGATTTTTATTACTACACAACAATGATCCAAAGATTAAAATTAAAAAAGATACTATATCTCTTTTTCCTAAAAAACTTATATCAGAGTGGTGTGGAACTCTAAAATTCGCAAGTATATCATGAGCAATTCTTAAATCTTCTGTGGTGCTTAACTGACTTTTTAAAGCAAACAAAATAGATGGTGAAATTAAAAAAATTCCAAATAATAAAAAAAAAGCAGTTTTTTTCAAATCATTCCTAAATATTAATAAAGTATAAATAAAACCCAAAACCATTGTCGTCGGTATTATAGATGGATGAAATAATGGTGGCACTGCAAGAAAAATTATCGATAAATAAAAATTTTTTCTTAAGAAAAAGTGAATACTAGCTATAAAAAATACGTTAAATATACTTGGTTGATATACTTCTCCTAATATATGTTGATTTTTTATTCCATTAAAACCCACACCCAAATAATATGCAATAACACTTAATATTAATATTATTGAAATTAAAATTAGTTTATTTTTTTCTTCATTATTAAGAATTATTTTTAATAAAAAGTAAAAAAAAATTATTTCAAAAAATTTATTTATTAATTTTGGTAAATATTCATTTATTTTCATCAAAAAAAAGCTGAACTGGGAAAAAATATAATTCCCATCCTTTGTAGTTGAAAGCCAATCATTCTGGAGAATGTTAGGATTGTTTAAAATGTATGCTTGAAAGAGGTAAACATTTTGATTGGAAAAGTAAAAAATTTTGATTGTTGGAAGAAGAATAGAAAAGGCAAGTGAAAATAAAAATATTTTTTTATTCATCACAAGCGAATTTTTTTATAAATAAAGCCTGGTATATACTTTATAATTAACATAATTATTTTCCAGAAAGACGGAACATAAATTTCACTTTCTCCATTATCAATTGCTTTTACAATTTTAGGTGAAATTTTTTCTGGGGACGACCATAGGAAATTTTTTTTATAATTTTTTGTCATTGGAGTATCAATGAATCCTGGTTTTATATCTACTACAGAAATATTACTCTTATCAAGTCTTTGTCTAAGACCAGATAAAAAAGTACTTACCATTGCTTTTGCACTACCATAAACATAATTACTAGCCCTACCTCTATCTCCAGCTACAGAGGTAATTACTGCAATTGTTCCAGATTTTTTCTTTGATAATATTTTCGATATTTCAGTTAAAAGAGCAATTGTAGAAATTGCATTTGTTTTTATTTCATCTAAAGTAGTTGACACATCTTCCTCACAATTTTCCTGATTAGGTAAATTTCCATAAGCAATTAATATTATATTTAAATCGCCAAGTTTATTTTGTGCTACGTCTAACATTTTTTTATGTTCTTCAATTGTATTTAAATTCATTAAATAAGAAAAAATTTCTTTGGATCCATTTAATTTCAAATCAGAATTTATTTTATTTAATTTTTCCTCATTTCTTCCAACTAAAAATAGACTTGCACCTTTTCTGGCCCATATTTTTGCACAGCTTTCAGCAATTGCAGAGGTTGCTCCTAAAATTAATATCTTTTTCATTTTAAACCTAGTCTTAATGATTGATCAGAACGAAATTTGTTAGTAGCACCATATTTTTCTCTAATCTCTTCGAATTGTTTCCATTTTGTATAACTATTTTTAAATATTTCTTCTTTCATCAAAGAGTCTTTTGTTAAATAAATTCTTCCTCCTAAGTTAGCTACAACCTTATCAAGCTCTTCAATACTTTTAAATAATTTTTTATCTATTTTGATATCCATGGCCAATGTATATCCTGACATCGGGAATGATAATAAATTATCATTTTGTTTTCCAAATTTTTTCAATACACCTAAAAAAGGGTTAATTCCAAATTCAGAAATTTTTTTAAATATAAGCTTAAGATTATTTACTATTTGGTCATTAGGGATTACAAACTGATATTGAATAAAACCATTTTTTCCATAAAGTCGATTCCAATTATTAATCTTATCTAAGGGATAGAAATAATCAAATAAATGCACTAATCTTTTTCTATTATTTTTATGATATGCATAATAAAGTTTATTAAACATTGATATAGAATACTTATTTAAAATAAATGAAGGGAAATTTTTAGATATATTAATTTTTCTTTTAATATTAAAATTTAAATTCCCTTTTTCACTGTGTTCTCCTAATGTTATTATGCCTTTACCGATAGATTTTTCTTCTGCAAAGCAATCTAGCCACGCAACACTATATTGAGCTTTATCATTTTCTTCAAAAATTGAACAGGTATCTTCTAATGATTTCGATTTTAGTTCTGTTTGAATTATTTGTGATGATTTTATTGAAATTAATTTTATAGTTGCTGAGAGAATAACGCCAGTCAATCCCATTCCTCCACATGTCGCATAAAACAAATCAGAATTATTTTCAGTAGAGATATTTTCAATATTTCCATTGCCCAACATTATTTTAATGTCTTTTACATGTTCTCCAAATGAACCTGATCTATGATGATTTTTTCCATGCACATCGCTAGCTATGGATCCTCCAAGTGTAGCAAAGCTTGTACCAGGTGAAACGGGTATGAACCATCCCGATGGAACAATATTTTCCAAAATTTTCTTAATAGTAATTCCTGCTTCGCAAGTTATTAAACCATTTATTTTATCGAAGTGGATAATTTTATCCAAAAAACTTGTTTGAAGGACAGTTTTATAATTAGCACTATCCCCATAGCTACGACCTTTTCCTCTAGCAATAAATGTTTTTTTTAAATTGATTTTATATTCATCAATATTTCTAGGTAATATGACCTCTGAATTTGTTTTAGGATATCCTCCCCAGCCAGAAATGGTTTTAAATGAATTCATTTTTTTTTAAAATTTATACAATTCTTCCTTAGTTTAATTTACTCTCTAAAATCTATTAAATTTAAATATTATAATAATTCGCTAATTTTAACTAGTTTATTGTCCTTTAGATTTATTACTTCACAATCTTTAATTTTTTCTAATATTTTTTTGGGTTCGATAAAACTAAGTTTCCCATCTTTGTCCCGGCTTTCTCTATATGTGGCATTTGTAAATTCATATAAATTTTCTATATTTGGTTTTTTAAGTTTTATTTTATCGATATAATCATTTGATACAAAAAAAGCATTATTTCTAAATTCATTAGAACCTACAAAACTATAATTTTTATCAGCCATAATTTTTATTAAAGATTTAAGTGAAACTCCCCAGCATAAATTTGAATAATGATAAGATGTTCTATGAAAATTTTTTATATAAGGTACGGTAATTTCTAAATCAGGACCAAAATAAGGATTGTATTCTGCAACGAATATTTTCGAAATATTTTTTTTTAATTCTTTAATAACCCAATAATCAATACCATCAATATCAATAGAAAATAAGTCAATTTTATCATCAAAGTCATTTTTCTCTAGAATAAAATTTATATTTTCAGGAGTAGCTAAATCATTAACAATAACTAAATTATTTTTCCAAAAATCTATTGTATTTTTTCTTACTTCATTTTTAAGGTTTTTTAGAGGATCAACTATAAGACCATTACATCTCATAGATTCAAAAATATATCTTGTATTGCTCTCAGAGTAATCCTGTGTTCCAATTTCTATAAATTTGATATTTTTAAGTTTTAGTGATTTTATCAAGTATTGTATGATCCCATCCTCACCATTTTGTGAAAATACTTTATAATTAATACTATCTATGTCCTCAATTTTTTCTAAATTTAATTCTAAATTGAAAAAAAAGTTTTTAGAGTTTTGTATCTTTTGTTTTTCAAATTTTTTTTCTAAAAAAAAATTAAATCTTCTTAAAAAAGGTTTATAGATATTATTTAATATTTTCATTTTTTATAGGGGCGTTCTGTTGCCAGGTGCCCCGAACTTTGTACCATTATTCGCGAATAATTTGAATTGAAAAGTGAGGTTTTGCAACCAAATTGCGGATATAGTGCGGTCAAGTTTTTTGTGTTAGGGTAATGAATCATGAAAAAGATTTTAACAATTATTTTTTCATTTTTTTTTATGTCAGCTTCACATGCTGATCTTGAAAATAGAATATCAGAAATCATTGCAGGCTGGATACCAGGAGATGGTATAACTGAAGTCGGAGTTGAATTAAATGATGCAGATAACGATAATATCAATTTTTCAATTCTAGGAGTTCGAAGTATAGAAAAAAGTGATGATTCAAATTTTTTTACACAATTTAGTTTAAGAAATGAGGAAAAAAATAGCTCAGGAAGATTGACTGGAAATTTAGGTTTTGGTTTAAGAGAATTAAGTGAAGATCAATCTTTTATGTATGGAGCTAATTTTTTTATAGATGGAGATTTATTAGAAGGACATAAAAGATTAGGATTAGGTTTGGAAACTAAATCGTCTTTGGTGGATTTAAGCACAAATTATTATCAAGGATTAACTAGAATGAAAGTAGTCGATGGAATTGAAGAAAAAGTCTTGAGCGGTTGGGACTATAATTTAACAACGCAAGTTCCATATCACCCGTGGATTAACTTAAATCTAGAGGGATATAAATGGAAAGCCGAAAAAGCAACTATAGACTCTAAAGGAATTGTCTATGGAACTGAATTTTATATTAACCCGGTAGTACAATTTAATTTTTCTCTGGATAAATCAAGCAATGAAGGCGTTGAAGACATTTACAAGGCAGAGGTATTATTTGCTTACCCGCCAAGGGAAAATATTAGAACAATGCAAGATGGTAAATCAGATGTTGCATTTGAGAAAGATAATATACAGGCAAAACTAACTGAAAAAGTAAGAAGAAATAATAACTTGGCAGTTGAGATTCAAGGAGCAGTTATAGTAACGAGCAAATAATTATGAAAAAAATAAAAACATTTTTTATTTCAATTATATTTACATTTATTTTTTATGGTAATGTTGTTGCCGGAACAGGCGAAGCAACAGAGTATAAAATAAATATATATAAGATAGAATTATGTGACAGTAGCAGTACAGCATCGGCGTGTAATGGTGCTGTTACTATTTTTGATGGTAACTCAGGTGATATTGATATTGCTAATACAACTGCTGGAGCAGCTGCAGCAAGTTTAGGAAATGCATCTGCTGCAACATTTGGAACAGTGTATACTTATTTACAAATAACGATGGGTAGAGACTTTACAGTTAAAGGATCTGCGGCTGATGATAGTGGAACTACTTGCTATACTAAAAGTGATGGATCAGCAGGAACACTTGCTAAAGGATCAGAAGACTCAGGAGATGAAGCATCGGCAACTTTGTATGCAGCAATGATTGGTACAAGTGTTGGTGATAATTTAACTGGGTTACAGACTTTAACAGACACTACAGGTGTAGCGTCAACAATTGAAAATAATGATGAATTCTTTCAATATAGACAAGAATTAGCAAGTACATTTATTATGGAACCAGGAAATATACCAAGTGTAACTATTGCGTTTGGTACTAGTGCAGCTGTAGGGGCTATTGATGATATGGGAGACTCATGTGAGACCGTTGGTGCTGCAAAAGGATTGTACGCAGCAGAACCTGATGTAACCGTCACAATAGATTAATTATTTTATAATAAGATTACTTATTAAAAATTCTAATTAATTTTTCTTTTTTTTGAACCAACTGCGGTACAACTGCGGTCAAACCACAACTCTTTATTTATTTTCGTTGAGATGCTTTGCTAAACACGGATAAGAAAGGGGCGTTCTGTTGCCAGGTGCTAAGAACCTCCTAAACTCTTACAATATAAAATCACATAATTTGGATCAGTATATCTTTTACTTGCCGCTTTTTTACATTGTTGAAATGGTGAAAAAAATAAATTGTATAACAGAAACATTATAAAAACTGCCGCAATTCCGATCAAAATAATTTTCTGATTATTATTAAATTTATTTTTCATAATTTTAGGGGCGTTCTGTTGCCCGGCATTAGATTAGAAATTAGCATATTTGCTTACTTATTAAAACTACTTCGTTGTAAACTTCGTTGTCAGAATGACTTATTTTCTTTTTAGTTGGTTTTTTTTGATCTAATACTTCGTTGTAAATTTGATATTATAGAAAGATGAAAAAAATTGCTTATGGATTAATTGGTTTCGTTATTTTTATCTTAATAGGTTTTTTTATCTATGGTGGTTTTTTTGTTATTCTTGAAGAAATCTTTAGAGTAAGATTTAACTATGGTTTTATTGCAAGACTTGGAGTTTGGTTAATTCTTGCCTTTGGAATTTTTGGTTATCACACGTTTGCATCGGAAAAATTTTCTAATTCATTAATTTCTAAATATGTTGTTAAAATTAAGAAAAAAATCGATCTTACAAATAAATATGTCCGAGTTTATTTAGTTAGTTGGTTATTGTATGATTTTCTTTATATAATCTATTTATTTTCCGCAGAACCGTATGGTTATAGAATTCGAGGAGATGAATGGTTATCAGTTTTATCTTGGATGTTTTTATTGCCAATGGTTTTTGTTGGATTTGTGCTTTTGTATAAATGGGCATTGAAAGGAAAATAAA
>CACNCD010000004.1:0-77500 GCA_902618855.1 uncultured Pelagibacteraceae bacterium
TAAAAATGTATTGTTTTTCACTTGCAAACTCAAACTTAGATAAAATAAAAAAAATTAATTATATTCCTGTTGGTTTAGGGAAAGGAAAGTTTGATAAAGAATGGTTAAGAGAAAATACCAAAGATAACATAAGTGAAAAAAATAGCTGGTATGGAGAAAATACATTTTATTATTGGCTATGGAAAAACGAATTAAAAAAAAACTTCGATGCAGACTGGGTCGGTTTTTGCCACTATAGAAGATTTTGGCTTAAAGACGGTAAAGAAAAGAATTATGATAATTTTAAAAAATCAATTGTCCAGGAAGCTCCAATTGAATGGAAAAATCATGAAGTTGTACTAAGAGACGAGGTTTATGTAAACTCTACGAAACTAAGTAAAATCTTAAAGTATGGCAAAAGACAGTTAATAAAAAATCCTTTTGTTTTTTTATCAAAAAAAACAATGACTGTGAAAGTTCATTACGACATGTATCATGGTTATGGAGAAATGGATAAAGCTATTGAACTATTAGATGATGAAAACAGAGAAGACTTTAGAAAATGGGTGAACACTGCGGGTTCTTTCAATGCTAATAATGTCTTTATTTGTAAATCTCATTCACTCTATAATGATTATTGCAAGTCTCTTTTTAATTGGCTCGAAAGATGCGAAGAGATATTTGGTTTTGATCCCAAGAGATCATATAGTCGGATAAGAGTCTATGCTTTTTTAGCTGAGAGATATTTAAGCTATTGGTTCAAAAAGAACTCAAATTATATATTATGGCCTATGAAATTTCATGATATCACGAATGATAAAGTGAATTTTTAATTTTAAATGAAAAAAAAAATTTTTTTATCTGGCGTTGGTGGAATGTTAGGTGAAGCATTTTACAAGATTTTTTCAAAAAATTACGAACTAAAATGCACCGATATTGATGTTAATGAGAAATGGCTTGAGCATTTAGATTTTAGAGATGCAGAAAAGTATAGTTTATTGGTAGAAAAGTTTAACCCAGATTATCTGTTTCATATTGGCGCCTACACAGATCTAGAATTTTGCGAGAAAAACCAAGAGGAAACATTTATAACAAATACAGAATCTGTAAAAACAGCTGTAAGGATAAGCAATGATAAAAATATTCCGCTACTTTATATAAGCACAGCAGGTATATTTGATGGAAAAAAAAACTCATATGATGAGGATGATACACCTAAACCAATAGGTACTTATGCTATATCAAAATATGAGGCTGAAAAATTTGTAATTCAAAATTCAAAAAAATTTTTAATTTGTAGGGCTGGCTGGATGATGGGAGGTGGGCCTAAAAAGGATAAGAAATTTATTCAAAAAATAATTCAGCAAATTAAAGATGGAAATAAAGAATTATTTATAGTGGACGATAAATTTGGAACTCCTACTTATACATACGATTTTGCTAAAAATACAGAAACTCTAATTGATACAAATAATTTTGGTTTGTTTAATATGGCATGCGAAGGTAACACAAGCAGGTTAGAAGTTGCTGAGGAAATTTTAAAAATTTTAAATTTAAGTGATAAAATTAAAGTAAATAAAGTAAAATCTGATTATTTTAATAAAACCTTTTTTGCAGAAAGACCTAATTCAGAAAATTTAATTAATAAAAAATTAAATCAAAAAGGCCTAAACCTAATGAGACCTTGGAAAGAAACACTTAGAGAGTATATAAATACTTCTTATGTAAATTATTTGTGATATTTGGAGAGATGGCCGAGTGGTTTAAGGCGCACGCTTGGAAAGTGTGTGTACCCTCACAGGTACCGTGGGTTCGAATCCCACTCTCTCCGCCAATTAATCTTATATTATTTTTGGTGTTGGTACATGAATAATAAATTTTCCACCCTTTTTAATAAAATTTTTTTCCTTTTTAAAAATTTCATCTTTAAAATTCCAAGCCCCTAAAAAGGCAATATCAATATTTTTCTTATTTAACTTTTTATATTTTTTAATTAAAATTTTGCTTCCGGGCAAATATCTATTTATTTTATAAGAAGTTGTATCATAAAAATAATCAATAAACTTATTTCCTATTTTGCAGTAGTTTAAAACAGTGCATGATTTTGCTGTAGCCCCATATCCTACGACACTTAATTTTTTCTTTTTTATTTTTTTAAAAATATTTAATAATTTGATTTTGGATTTTTTTACTTTCCTTGCAAATATTCTATAAGTAGAAATTTTATTTAAACCAAATTTTATCTCCTTTTTTAATTCGTTTTTTACACTTTTTTTAATGTGAATAGATTTATTAATTTTTTTTTTAATAAAATATCTATTTGAGCCCCCATGTGTTGTTGTATTTTGAACATCAAAAATCTCTAAACCAAAATTATTTAAAATATTTTTTAATGCTATTGTTGAAAATACATATATATGTTCACAATAAAATTGATCATAGGCAACATTTTTTATACACTTGAGAAGTGATGGGTCTTCTAATATTAAAATACCCTTTTCTGATAAAGAATAATTAATAGCTCTAAAAATTTCATCTAAATTTTTGATATGACTCAAAGTATTTGCAGAATATATTAATTCAGCTTTTTTATTTTTAGTAATTTTTTTTGCTAATTTCGTGCTCCAATATTCAGAGTAAGTAGTATAATTAATATTTCGAGTTAGTTTTGCCAGGTTTTTACAAGGTTCAATCCCTACTATTTTCTCTTTACTAAAATTTTTCAAGAAAACTCCGTCATTACTTCCGATTTCAATTAAAAATTTAGGTTTGAAACGTTTTTTAATTTTTGTTGTTAAATCTTTAAAAGATTTCCTCATAGTTTTGGACTCTGATGATTTATAAGGATACATATTGTTAAACATTTTTTCTTTAGGGACTGTATTAACGATTGAAACTAAGTAATTTTTTTCATTAAATGCAACTTCAAGCTTAAATTTTTTTTCTTTTTTACTTAAATTGCTCTTTTTTAAGTATGAATTAGCAAGCGGTTGTAGGCCTAAATTTAAAAATTTAATCATATAAAATTTTATTTAATTTTCTTAAATTCATTGAATGATTAAGGGGGATTTTTTGTTTTTTTAATTTTGAATATTTTATTCCTTTTATATTTTTGTTGTATTTTTTTGCAAAAGCAAAAACAGATTGAGATTTTCCACCAACATTAATAATACCTTTTAATTTAAGGAGCTTGGGAAATATTTTAACTATATCTTCATGAAAAATAAAATTTGTGATCAAATCATTGAACGCATGTTTATGAATAAAAGGCTTTTCAGTCATGCTAAGTCTAACTATTAAGGAATTATTGTACATTTGGACTGCACACTCACCTCCAAGTTTCGACCAAGCATAATTATTGTAAGGTAATAAAGGGTCGTTCTCCTTATAGTTTCCTTTAGTGCCTGGATATATATAACTTGTTGATAAATAAATAATCTTAACTTTGTGAAAGGAACAAACTTTTACTAAATTACATGTTCCAATAATATTTTTGTTTATACTTTGAATTATATTTTTTTCATGAATATTCATTGGCCTTGATAATCCGGCTGCATGTATTAAAATTTTTGGTTTATTTTTTACCAAATATTTTTTAATTGAATTTTCGTTTAAAATATTTAATTTTTTTTTATTTGGATAAAGTATATTTTTCATTTTTGAAACTTTTTGAAAAACTTTTCCAAATCTTCCATTGCCGCCTAAAAATACTATTTTCATTTTATTTGAATTGTTTAAAAAATATATTTTTTTTATCCTTAGATGAAATAATTGGTTTTTTAATTTTCCAATTTATTTTTAGATTTTTGTCATTCCATCTTATTCCTCTTTCACCTTTTTTATGTCTATAATTTGTACAGCTATAAACAACTATATTTTCTTTTTCTAAACCTCCGAAGCCATGGGCAAATCCCTCTGGAATATAAAGAGATGTACAATTTTTTTTAGAAAGAATAATTTTAAAGTGTTTCCCATAGGTTTTAGAATTTTTTCTAATATCTAATGCAACGTCAATAATTTTACCTTTTACAACAGATATAAACTTTGCTTGTGGTTTTCCCTTTTGCAAATGAAGTCCTCGAATTACATTTTTCTTAGACATAGACACCACATTAAACTTAAATTTTCTTTTAACAGATTTTTCAATCAACATTTCTCTAAAATAACCTCTGTTATCGTCAAATTTTTGACCTTTAAAAACTAGAAGACCTTTTATGGGGGTTTTTAAAATTTTCATTTTTTTAATAATTTAAATTTATATTTTTTTTAAATAGTTGCTGTAATCGCAATTACCATAAAATTTAATATTCTTTAAAATTTGTTTTTTATCTATCCATTTTTTATACAAAGCAATTTCCTCTAGGCATGCAATTTTGATATCTTGTACTTTTTCTACAGATTGAACAAATGATGATATATTTGTCATATCGTCTATTTTTCCTGCATCAGACCAAACAGCTCCTCTACCAATATGCTCAAAACTTAATTTATAATTTTTTTTATAAATCTTTAATAAATCAATAATTTCCAATTCACCTCTTTTAGATGGTTTAAGTGTTTTTGTGTACCTAATTACGTTGTTATCAAAAAAATATAAACCAGTAATTGCATAATTAGAGATAAATTTTTTTGGTTTTTCAATTAGTTTTTCTATTCTATTATTTTTGATTACAGCGACACCATAATTTTCTGGTCTTTTTACCTTTTTTAAAAATATTCTTGATCCATTTTTATGTGTTAATGATTTTTCAAGTTTAGCTGTAAGACTCTGTCCATAAAAAAAATTATCACCTAGTATTAAAGCTACATTATCTTTTTTTATAAAATTTTTACCTAAATTAAAGGCATCAGGTAGTCCTTTTGGCTTGCTTTGAATTTTATATTGTATTTTAATTCCAAACCTTCTTCCGTCTCCAAGAAGATTTTTAAAGTTTTCAATTTGTTTTGGATTAACAATAATTAAGATATCTTTAATATTTGCCAACATTAAAATAGATAAAGGATAAAATATTAAGGGCTTATCATTTATAGGTAGCAATTGCTTATTTACTGCCTTAGTTAGTGGGCTTAATCTAGTGCCTGAACCACCCGCTAAAATTATGCCTTTTTTTACCATATTTTTTTTTTAAATTACTCTAAATTGACCTCTCTACCAAGATCTAAATTCAACTTATATATTTAATTAGTTAAAAATATGATATGATATTTTTTTCCAATTTAATGAAAAATAACAATAGTTATAAAGCAGATTCTATAAAAGTTTTAAAAGGTCTTGAGGCGGTTAGAAAAAGGCCAGGCATGTATATTGGCGATACCGATGATGGTACTGGATTACATCATATGGTTTATGAGGTAGTAGACAATTCTATAGATGAAGCATTAGCGGGTCATTGTGATAGAATTGAAATTTCAATTAATTCGGATGGATCAATAACAGTTAAAGATAATGGCAGGGGAATTCCTGTGGATTTGCATAAAGGTGAAAAAAAATCTGCTGCTGAAGTAATTATGACTCAGTTGCACGCCGGGGGAAAATTTGATCACGATTCTTATAAAGTATCAGGGGGTTTACATGGAGTAGGTGTTTCAGTAGTTAATGCACTATCAGAAAAATTAAAACTCGAAATAAACAGGGATGGTAAAAAATATTTTATTGAATTTAAAGATGGTAAGGCTAAAGCGGCACTTAAAGTAATTGGAAAATCTAAAATATCTGGAACAGAAATAAATTTTGTTCCGTCCAAAGAAATTTTTTCTTCAACAAAATTCAGTTCGAGTATAATTCAAAAGAGGATGCGTGAACTTGCATTCTTAAATAAGAGCATAAAAATTATAGTAAATGATTTAACAAACAAAAATCCAAAAAAAGTAGAGTTTCAGTTTAATGGTGGAATATTAGAATTTGTTGATCATTTAGACGAAAAAAGAGAAAAACTTAAAAATAAAAGTGGAAATGATTTGTTTAAAAAACCAATTTATATAGAAGGTAAAAAACAAAATATTGAAATTGAATGTTCTCTAAAATGGAACGCTTCATACTCGGATGATGTTTACCCTTATACAAATAATATTTTTCAAAAGGATGGAGGAACTCACATCTTGGGTTTTAGGAGCGCTCTTACTAGAGTGATAAATAAGTATGCTACAGAAAACAACTTAATAAAAAAAAATAAAGTTAGTATTTCTGGTGATGATATAAAAGAAGGTTTGACAGTTGTTTTGTCATTGAAAATACCAGATCCAAAATTTTCATCCCAAACTAAAGATAAACTAGTATCTTCAGAAGTAAGACTGATAGTTGAAAATATAATTAATGAAAAATTATCTATATGGTTTGATCAAAATCCATCCATTGCTAAAATTATCTTAGCTAAAATCATACAAGCAGCGGTCGCAAGAGATGTAGCTAGAAAGGCAAGAGAAAATGTCAGAAGAAAAGGCGCCTTAGAACTTACAGGCTTACCAGGGAAACTAGCAGATTGTCAAATTTCAAAGCAAGAGGGTACAGAATTATTTATAGTAGAGGGTGACTCTGCGGGAGGCTCAGCAAAACAAGGAAGAAATAGAGAGAATCAGGCAGTTCTACCTTTAAGAGGAAAAATATTGAATACATATGTAGATGAAAATGGCACTAAAAAAAATGGAAATAAAAATGAGTATAGAACTAAAACATTATCAAAAATGATATCATCCAATGAAATATTGACTTTAATTAACGCGTTAGGTTTAGATCCAAAAGTTGAAGAGATCGACATTAAAGACTTAAGATATGGAAAAATTATTATAATGACCGATGCTGATGTGGATGGATCTCATATAAGAGCACTCCTTCTTACATTTTTTAATAATAAACCATTCAATAAACTAATAGAAAATGGAAATATTTATTTAGCACAACCACCGTTATTTAAAATAAACAAAGGTTCTAAAGGAATTTACATAAAAGATGAAAAAGAACTCGAAGATTATATTTTAAAAAATTCAAATAATCTAAAAAAAATGAAAAAAGGTAGTAAAGATTTTGCAAAGGCATATAACATTGAAAAGTCAAAAATAAGCATACAAAGATTTAAGGGTTTAGGAGAAATGAATCCAGATGAATTATGGAATACTACTCTTAATCCTGAAACTAGAAATTTACTTCAAGTACAGTACTCGAAAGACCACAAAAAAGATCAAAGTATAATACATACGCTAATGGGCAATGATGTAAGTTTACGAAAAGAATTTATTGTCGAAAATGCAATTAATGTGTCAAACTTAGATATTTAAGTAATGAAGTTTAAAGAGACTTCAAAAAAATATTATCTAAATAAATCAACTTATGTCAATTTAAGATGGATAGCTTATATAGGTCAATTAATAACTATATTTGTTGTAGAATTTATACTTAATTTCAAATTTAATTATATTTATTGTATTTCAATTATAATTGTTAGTGTTTTAAATAATTTATATTTGAGTTTTAGAATAAAAGAAAATCAACTAAATAATTTTAATTCTACGTTATTTTTAACCTACGATATTTTACAACTATCTCTTTTGTTTTATTTTACAGGTGGAGTCACTAATCCATTCATCTTCTTAATTATAATTCCTGCGGTATTTTCATCACAATACCTTAATATAAAGACTTCAATTTTTTTAGTAGGATTTACAACAAGTTTATTATTACTTTTGACATATATATATGAACCATTACCACATCCAGAAGTTCTTCATTTTCATACTCCGAGTTACTACCTTTACAGTATTCCTTTAGCAATTTTTATTGGTTTAACATTTTTAGTTTATTTCGGATCTAAGTTTGGAAAAGAGAATAGAATTAGAGAAGAAGCATATGATAAAATCCAAGAGATTATGGCTAAAGAAAATGAGTTAATTTCTTTAGGTGGACAAGCAGCAGCAGCGGCCCATTCATTAGGAACCCCACTTTCGACAATTTTATTAACAAGTAAAGAATTGCAAAAAGAGTATGGAAAAAATAAAAAAATTAAAAATGATTTAGACCTGTTAGTAAGTCAAAGTAATAGATGTAGTGAAATACTAAAAAAACTTACACTAAACCCAAGAATTGAGGACGAATTTTTTGATAACGAGATTTCTTTAGACAGTTATATTAAAGAAATAGTTAGATCATATAAGGAAATTAGTAGTAAAAAATTTTTAATAAATTTAGATGAATTTAATAATAAAGTTAAATCATCTAAATCGCCTGAAATTGTATATGGATTGAGAAATTTTATTGGTAACGCTAATAAATTTAGTAATAAAAAAATTGAAATAATTTTATCAAGTAATAGCAAAGAAACTGAAATTATTATTAAAGACGATGGGCCTGGTTTTCCAAAGGATCTAATAGATAAAGAAAGACTGGGAGAACCTTATATAAGAACAAAAGATCATAAAAATATTTCAAAACATGGTTTAGGTTTGGGAACGTTTATTGGAAAAACTCTATTAGAGAGAAATTTTGCTAAAATATCTTTTAATAACTCGAGCATAGCTGGAGCTGAGGTAAAAATTAAATGGACAAATAAAGATCTAAAAAAAATTAGTTAAGTCTTTTCTTATTTTTAAATAAACCGCTTAGTTGTCCAATCATAACATCGCCAAGCTCTTGTACATCTGTAATTTTTATTGCTTTACTATAATACCTAGAAACATCATGTCCTATACCTATAGCAAGAATTTCGACATCTGATTTGTTCTCAATATTTTTTACAATTTTTTTTAGATGTTTCTCTAAAAAATCTCCAGAATTTACTGATAAAGTTGAGTCATCCACTGGAGCACCATCAGAAATAACCATTAAAATTTTTCTTTCTTCTTTTCTTTTTTTTAATCTATTGTATGCCCAAGTAATTGCTTCACCATCTATATTTTCTTTTAGCAAACCTTCTTTAAGCATTAAGCCTATATTTTTCTTTGATTGTCTCCAATGACTATCAGCACTTTTATAAATTATATGTCTCAAATCGTTAAGTCGACCAGGATTTTTTGGTTTATCATTTTTGTTCCATTCCTCTCTACTTTTTCCACCTTTCCAATTTTTCGTAGTGAACCCCAAAATTTCTACTTTGACATCACACCTCTCCAAAGTTCTTGATAATATATCAGCACATATTGCCGCAATTGTAATTGGTCTTCCTCTCATTGATCCAGAATTATCGATTAATAATGTTACAATTGTATCTTTAAAATCCAAATCTTTCTCTTTCTTAAAAGAAAGAGAATTGTAAGGGTCCATAATAATTCTTGGAAGTTTTGAGCTATCTAAAAGCCCTTCCTCTAAATCAAATTCCCATGCTCTATTTTGTTTTGCAAGTAGTTCTCTTTGAAGTTTATTTGCAAGTTTTGTTATTAAATCTTGAAATGAAATCAATTGTTGGTCCAAATTTTTTCTAAGTTTTGTTATCTCCTCACTTGTTTCTAGAAGTTCTGCTTTTTCAATTTCATCAAACTCTTTTGTGTAAATTTTATAATCCTTATCATTTACGTTCGTATTTACTCTTTGTGAAACTTTTTCTGAGCTTTGCTTATTAGAATCTGTATCAAATAATTGCTCATCCATTTGTAATTTATCAAAATCATAATCACCATCAATTCCATTTTGGTTTTCATCTTGTTTTGTTTTTTCTTGATCTTCGGATGACTCATTTGAATCATCTTGATTTTTCATGTCATTATTTTCATTATTTTTTTCTTCATTTTCGTTATTTTCATCATTTTCATTGGAGTCGAAAATATCCATGTCAGAGAGAATTTCAGAAAATTTAGCATTATAAATATCTTGATTTTCAAAGTTTTTATTTAAAAAATTTAAGTGTTTTCCAATTGAAGAATTCAAATCTTTCTCCCAAAATTTAAGCATTTTTTTTGATAAATCATTAAGTTCTATATCCAAAAAGTTTTTAAGCATATAAAGCTCAAAAGCTTCAGCTATTGCAACATCCTCTTTACTTTTAAGTTGATCTTTTCTTTTAAGATTAAGCTTCTGTTTATAATTATCTTTGAAATTTTTTGATATACCTTTTAAAATTTTTGAACCCAAAACTTCATATCTAATCTTTTCTGAAATATCATATAATATTTTACAAGATTTTTTTGTTGGAATATTTTTTTGATATATTTCTTTATCTGAAAATTTTTTTTTAAGAGCTTCAGAGTCAGTTTCAGCTCTCAATCTAATAAAATCATATTTATTAGATAAGTTATCTAATTCAAAAAAATCTAAATTTTTTGAACTCAAATTTTTTTTAATACTTTTTTTATTTATTAAATAGTCATCCGATATTACTTTTGCTGTAGATATAAGAGCCTGTTTGAATTTTTCTTTAAAATTTTCTTGTTTTTTATTCATTTAAATCTGAATATTTATCATTGACTCAGGAAGATCTTCCCCAAAACATCTCTGATAATATTCAGCAATAATATTTTTCTCAACCTCATCGCATTTATTCAAAAAGGTAACTCTAAACGCATAACCAGTATCTTTGAATATTTCTGCATTTTCTGCCCAATGTAATACTGTTCTAGGACTCATCACAGTAGATATATCTCCAGCTATAAAACCTTTTCTAGTTAAAGATGCTACTTTAATCATATTCGAAACTTTTTCCTTGCCTTTTGAATTATTTAAATTTTTATTTTTTGCTAGAATAATTTCCATCTCCTTCTCTAAACTTAGATAGTTAAGACTTGTAACTATGTTCCATCTATCCATTTGAGCTTGATTAATTTGTTGAGTTCCAGTGTACAATCCTGTTGTGTCTCCAAGACCTATAGTATTAGCTGTAGCAAATAATCTAAAATAATTATTTTGTTTAATTACTTTGTTTTTATCTAGAAGAGTAAAACTACCTTCAGACTCTAAAACCCTTTGAATTACAAACATAACATCTGGTCTTCCCGCATCATATTCATCAAATACTAAAGCGATAGGATTTTGAATAGACCACGGCAGAACTCCCTCTTTAAATTCAGTTACTTGTTTTCCATCTTTGATCACAATTGCATCCTTTCCAATCAAATCAATTCTACTTATATGTGAATCAAGATTTACTCTTACACAAGGCCAGTTTAACCTTGCTGCGACTTGGGTTATGTGAGTACTCTTTCCAGTGCCATGGTATCCATGAACTATAACTCTCTTATTAAAATTAAATCCGGTTAAAATGGCTAAAGTTGTATCTCTATCAAATTTATAGTCTTTATCTATTTCTGGGACAAACTCACTTTTTTTTGAAAAAGCATCAACTTCCATCTCACTTTCAATACCAAATGTTTGTTTTACAGAAAGTTTTATATCGGGTTTAATGTTTAAGTTAGGTGTCAATTTTATCTCTATAAGTGTTTTTAAGTTGTGTATAAGCCAGTGTTATTAGCTTTAATTTTTCCTCGTACTTTTTATTTCCTGAATTCATATCAGGGTGAAATTTTTTGACAAGACTTTTAAATTTGTTTTGTATTTTTTCCCATTTTAAACCAACTGAAATACCTAATATTCCAAAAGCTTTTATATCATTATGGTCAAATTTAAATTGACGCATATGATTTAAATTGCTTTTAAGTTGAGATTTATCAAGTTCATCTTTTAAAGCGTTATTCCATAACACTTTAAAAAAATTATCAGAGGAACTAAAACTTTGTGTAGGTTTATGCCAGGTCATATCAGACTTAAGAAATTCATAAATTTGCTTGTCATTCATTCCGGCAAAATAATTCCAATTTTTATTAAATTCTTTTACGTGCTTTAGACAAAGTAATCTAAAATTTTTACTATTATCTTTTTCTATTGGGGCTTTAAATTCTCCTATTTCCATACAATTATTCCAGTCACAAATATTTTTCATGATATATTATAATATTAATATTTATGAAAATAAAAGATCTAATTTTACTTATAAAAAAAAAAATTAATAAAAATTTATTAATTGAAAATATTAGCATTGAAGATAAGAGCTTTCTTCATAAAAATCATACTGGAAATGATAAAAATAAGTACCACCTCAAACTAGTTATTAAATCTAATGAACTGAAAAAAATGAAAAAAATTGAATCTACAAAAAAAATTTATTCAATTTTGGAGGAGGAAATGAAAAAAGATATTCATTCAATTCAAATCCTAATTATTTAATTCTTCTTCGAAAAATTTACTTAAAACTTTTTCGTTAAAATTTAAATTCAATTTAATTCTACCAATTCTTTCAATTAAAATTAGATTTATAAGATTACTAGTATTTTTTTTATCTTTCTTCATAAAATAAATTAATCTTTTTAAATCTTTTTTAAGGAAATAATTAGTAATCTTATTTGGTAATTTATACTTGATAAAATGATCTTTAATCTTAGAATAATTTAACTTTGATAAAAGTTTTAATTTTAGACTAAAATTTATTGCAGAATGTATTCCAAGCAATACCGCTTCACCATGATTTAATCTTTTTGAATAATTAAGCGAAGATTCATATGCATGAGCAAAAGTGTGTCCAAAATTTAATATTTTTCTTAGACTTTTCTCTTTTTCATCTAGTTCAACAATTATTTTTTTTATCTCACAACTTTTAACTATTGATTTTTCTATGAAAGGACTTTTTAAATTTAATATTTCATTTGCATTTTTATCTAAGAAGGAAAAAAATTTTTTTTCAAAGATTAACGAATGTTTAAATATTTCTGCGTAACCACAAATTATCTCCCTTTTTGGAAGAGTTTTTAAGAAATCAATATCAGATATAACTAATTTAGGTTGATAAAATGATCCTATTAAGTTTTTTCCAAAAGATGTATTTATTCCTGTTTTTCCACCGATAGAAGAGTCAACTTGAGCAAGAAGCGTTGTGGGAATGTTAATAAAATTAATTCCTCTCTTATAAATACTAGAGGCAAAACCTGATACATCCCCAGTAATACCACCTCCAACTGATATTAAGCAATCGTTTCTTTGAAAATTATTTTTTAATAATACAGCAAGAATTTTGTCAACATTTTTTTGGTTTTTATTTTTTTCGTTAGCATTAAATAAAAAGGTTATAATATTTTTTTTATCAAATTTTTTTAAAATTCTTGATATTAGTTTTTTTTTAATTTTATTATCAATCACAATTAAATATTTTGTGAAATATAATGAATTATTTTTTAATAATTTAGGCAAATTATTTAATAGACCTCTACCAATTATTATTGGATATTTTTGTGTTTTTGTATTTATATTTAATTTAAATTGTTTCATATAATTTAATTATATTATTAACTGTTTGAATTTTATTAAATTTATTGCAATCTATTCTAAAATTCGCCTTTATATAATTTTTTTTTCTTTTTATAATTAATTCTATAAGCTCTTTATTTGTCAATTTATTGGCAAGAGGTCTTCTTTTATTTTTCCTTATTCTATTTATTAGTGTTTCATTGCTACAATCCAACCAAAAAGATACATGATTTGAAACTATTTCCTTTCTTAATTTTTCATTTAAGAATGCACCTCCTCCCAGCGATATGACACTTTTTTTATTTTTTAGAATTTTAAAAACAGTTTTTTCTTCCAAAGATCTAAAAAAAATTTCACTTTTTGCGGTAAATATTTGAGAAATAGTCATGTTCATTTCTTTTTCTATAATTTTATCAGTATCATAAAATTTAAGGCCTAATTTTTTTGATACTAAATTACCAATTGTAGATTTCCCTGAAGCCATCATGCCTAGTAAAACTAGGTTTTTTTTTGATTCCATAAGTTTCTTTATTGAAAAAACACAAATATGTCTTAATTTGAAATTAATAAACGATATATGCAATTCTACAAAAAAACAAGACCTGGTAAATACAGTCTTTTAATTAGATTCCTAATTAAGGCAGTAATTTTGTTTTTAATACTTTTTATAGCGATTGTATTGATAGATAAAATTGAATTCCCTGCACCAAACAAAAAAATTGAGAAAATTATTCCAAATGAGAATCTCAAAATTGTTAAATAAAATTTATTTATCAATTTTATTTTGCTTTTTATTTCTGCAAAATATTGAATTGTACTCAAATGAACCTGTAGATATATGGAGTCTTGAGAATCAAAAGGACCTTGAGAAAAAATCTTTAAATGAAGTTGTGCAAGATGAAAATAAATCAGAAAAAACATTGTACGAGTTACAAGGAGAAAAAAATATAAATTCTACTATAGAATTAGACTCACAATTGAAGTCAGATCAAATAGAAATTGTAGGAATTTATGATCCATCAGAAAATGATATTACAATTGATATGTGGAAAAATTCAGATGGAAATAAAATTTTAGATCTATACAGAAAAATTCAAAAAATCGATTTATCTCATGATTCAAAAGAAATTTTAAAAATATCGCTTCTAACTAATTCTTATGTTCCTACTAAAAATATTTCCAACGATCAATTTTTGAAACTTAAACGAGATTGGTTATTAGAGAATTCTGATTTGGATTTAATTGAAAAATATTTAATAAAAAATCAAAAAATAAAAAATAACGAAAAGTTAATAAAATTTTTAATTAATGAATATTTATCAAAATCAGAACTTGGAAAGTCCTGCAAAGTACTTTCTAAAATCAATTATCCTACTGAAGATGAATATTTAACAAAATTTAATATTTATTGTCTGATAAATAATAATAAAAAAGATGAGGCACAATTACAATATGATCTAAAAAGGGAGCTAGGCTTTAAAGATGATTTTTTTGAAAAAAAATTCAATTATTTAATGAAATATGATTTATCAATTGATGAAACAGTATCTGAAGCAAGTATTTTAGATTTTCATCTGTCTCATAGAACAAACCCGAATTTTAATTTTGAACCAAATGACTCTACTAGCAAAAAAATTTGGCGTTATTTATCAACATCTAATTTATTAACAAGTATTGACAGTGTTGATTTAGAAAACGAGCAAAAAATTTTATCAATAGAAAAGGCTACACATGAAGGGAATTATACTGAAAAAGAATTATTCGAACTTTATAAAAGATTTCAATTTAATATAAACCAACTTTTAAATGTAAATCAATCTTATAAACTTTTAAAAAATGTCGAAAGTAGAGCACTTTTGTATCAGGGAATCTTAATAAATTCAGATATTGATAAAAAGTTAGAATTGTCAAAATTATTAAAAGAGTCATTTGTTAAAGACGAAAAAGGCAACGCATTTAAAAATGAGCTTGTTAGTATTCTGAATAAAATTGATGAAAAAGATGTTCCTTTAAATTATTCAAGATTTTATAAAAAGCATGTTCAAACTGAAAAATCTAATCTAAAAAAAATTAAAATTAATAATAAAGTAATACATCAATCAAAATTAATTAACTATTTAAAGGGTGATTTAGACGAAGATGAAATAAAGAAGGACTTAAATGACATTCTAAAGAAAGTTAAGAAAAACAAAAAATACTTTGTTTCAATAAAAGATATAATTTTACTAGAGACACTAAAATCAGATGGTATTAAATTTGATAAAAAATATGATTCTCTATATGAGGTTGACGACTCAAATATGCCCTCTGATTTACAGAAATTGATTGAAAATGAGGAATCTGGCCTAGTTTTGCTTAGATTAGTACAAATTCTTGGCCAAGATAATTTTGAAGATCTTGGCTCAGAAACTCTTTTTTTTATTGTAAGTGCTTTAAATCAACTAAATATAGACAAACTTCGAAATAAAATCTTATTAAAAGTTCTACCTTTAAAAGTTTAAAAATTGTAATAAAATAAAAACCATTATGTCAATTAAGACAATTATTACAGAACCAAACAAAATTTTAAGACAGATATCTCAACCAGTTGAAAAAGTTGGGAAAGAAGAAAAAATATTAATGGATGATATGCTTGATACAATGTATGCCGCGAATGGAATAGGCTTAGCAGCAATACAAATTGGTGTACCTAAAAGAATTATTGTGATGGATATAACGTGGGGTAAAGGAGAAAAAAGCCCTATGTATTTTGTAAATCCAGTAATTAAATATAAAGACAAAGTTAAATCAGTATATGAAGAAGGATGTTTGTCAGTTCCTAATCAGTTTGCAGAAGTAGAACGACCAAAAAATTGTAGGGTCGAATATTTAGACTACGAAGGAAAAAAAAAAATATTAGAAGCCGAAGGTTTATTGGCGACATGCATACAGCATGAAATGGATCACTTAGAAGGAATATTATTTATTGATTATTTATCAAAATTAAAAAAAAATATGATCATTAAAAAACTTCTTAAGAATAAGCCTGATAGAATAGTTGTCTAATAAATGCTAAAAAAAATTGTCTTTATGGGTACACCATATTTTGCTGTACCGATTTTAAAATCTTTGTATCAAAATGGATATAACGTTTCAGCAGTTTATACACAACCACCACAAAAATCTAATAGAGGTCAAAAAATAAATAAATCACCAATTCAAAATTTTTCAGAAACTTTAAATATTGAATTTAGGACTCCAACATATTTAAAAGATAATAAAGATGAATTAGAATATTTAAAAAAATTAAATCCCGATATAGCGATTGTAGTTGCTTATGGTCAAATTATCCCTAAAGAAATTTTAAATCTTCCAAAGAAAGGTTTTATAAATATTCATGCTTCGTTACTTCCAAAATGGAGAGGAGCCGCACCAATTCAAAGATCAATAATGAATTTAGATAAAGAAACGGGAATAAGTATTATGAAAATTAGTGAAAAACTTGATACTGGTCCTATATTCTGTACATATAAAATAAAAATTAAAGATAGTGATAATGCTCAGATTATATCAGATAAATTATCAAAATTAGCCTCAGAAAAAATATTAGAAGTAGTTGATGATATTATTGATGATAAAATAAAACCTGTCGAACAAGATCATAGAAATGCTACATATGCTAATAAAATAAAAAAAATTGAGGGGAAAATTAATTGGAATAAAACAGCAAGAGAAATAATCGGTATTATAAATGGTTTAAATCCAAGTCCTGGGGCCTGGTTTAACTTTAGTGGTGAGAGGTATAAAATTTTAAACGCAAAAATTTCAGAAACAAATGGTAAAGCTGGCGAGGTGATGAATGATAAATTAGAAATAGGCTGTAGTGATTTGTCAATTCAAGTTTTAGAAATCCAAAGAGAGGGTAAACAACCCCAAAAAATTAATGAATTTATACTTGGTTCTAAAATTAAAAAAGGATCTATTCTTAAATATGAATAGATACCAAATTTTAATTGAGTATGTTGGAACAAATTTTATTGGCTGGCAAATCCAACCCAAAGGAAAATCAATCCAAAAAATTATTCAATTAAAAATATCCAAACTTCTAAAAGAAAAAATAAAATTAGTAGGTTCTGGCAGAACTGACACAGGAGTTCATGCAGAAGAACAGTCTGCACATTTTGATACAAAAAAAAAAATCGATAACTTGAATAAGTTTTTAAAATCAATTAATTTTTTTTTAAACTCGTCACTAATTTCAATAAAAAAAATAAAAAAAAAAAATCTAAATTTTCATGCAAGATTTTCTGCAAAAGAAAGAGTTTATAAATATGTAATATTTAATAGATCTAGTGTTCCTTCAATCGAAAAAGATAGAGGCTGGCATATTAGCAAAAAGTTAGATTTAGAATTAATGAAAAAAGGAGCCTCAAAACTTTTGGGAAAACATGATTTTTCTACATTTAGAGCATCTAGCTGTAATGCGAAATCTCCCATAAAAATAATTAAATTTATAAAAATTAAAAAAATTAAAGATAAAATTGAAATAAAATTTACATCCCAATCTTTTTTGCAACAACAAGTAAGGTCAATGGTTGGTTGTTTAAAATACTTAGCTGAAAAAAAGTGGGATTTAAAAAAATTTGAAAAAGTCTTTAAGTCAAAAAAAAGATATTTATGTGCACCACCAGCTCCTTCACAGGGTTTGTTTTTAGAAAAAATTATCTATTAGTTCTATTATCTTTTTTAAATTTTTTGTTTATTCTCCATCTTGATCCTTCTCTAACAATAAAACCTACACAATTTTTTGATTTACATTTGCATGGGAATTGTTTGTAGTCCGAGTCATAGCTGAAACCGTAATCACAAGTCAATTCTTCACCTTTTTTTATATCCTTTATAGCGGTTACCCAAATCTTTAACCCAGTACCTTCATAATCACAATTGTTTGAACAAGAGTGATTAATTAAACGCGCTATATTCCAAGAAACATCACCATCCAAATCATATCTTCTATTTAAATTAAAAAGGTAAATCGGTTTTGTATTGTCAAACTTAGGATTTGTATCACTTTCTCTTCTTGTGATTATATTTCCAACATAATCAATAATTCTGGTTCCCTTTTTAATATCCTTTGTTGCATACAAGCCTTTTCCTTTTTTATCTATATTTGATTTTTTGATTCGATAAAGTTTCATTGAGCTTTCTATATTTATAATTTGAAAATTATCAATTGAATTCTAATAATGCATCAACATGTCTCTTAGTACTATCTTGAAGTGCTTTTAAGTCATATCCACCTTCTAATATTGAGACAACTTTTCCATCACAAAATTTTTTGGAAACTTCTAATATTCTTTTAGTTATAGTGTGGTAGTCTTCGGTCTTAAGATTAATTTGAGCAAGAGGATCATTTTCATGGGCATCAAAACCAGCACTTATCAATATAAATTGTGGTTTAAATTCATTCAATTTTTTTAATACACGTTCAAATGCATTTAAATATTCTTCCGAGCTTGTGCCTGCAGCCAAAGGTATATTTAAGATATTATTAAACTTACCTTTTTCTTTTTCGGATCCAGTTCCGGGGTAATAAGGATATTGATGAGTTGATATTAAAAGAACTTTTTCGTTTTCATAAAATATATCTGCAGTTCCGTTAGATGCGTGTACATCGAAGTCAACGATAGCTATTTTTTTATAATTATACTTTTTAAGAAGGTAATTTGCTCCTATAGCAACATTATTAAAAATACAAAAGCCCATTGCTTTATTTTTTTCGGCATGGTGACCAGGAGGCCTTACTGGACAAAAAGCATTTTTAAAATCTTTATTTTCAACCCCATCTATTGCTGTAATAATTGAACCAGCTGCATCGAATGTAGCTTTTTTACTTCCAGGAGAAATAATTGTATCACCATCTAAAGACGAAAAACCTTTTGTTGGAAAAGATTTTTTTACTAAATCAATATAGTTTTCATCATGAGTATCTTTTAAAATTTTATCTGTAATAGTTGTTGGATTTTTCCACAAAATATTCTTATTATTTATTTTTTTAAAGTTTTCAATAATCACAGATACCCTGGCTATCTGTTCCGGATGTCCTAGACCCGTATTGTGATCTTGGTAAGTATCAGAAGTAATTAAACCAGTTTTCACTTAAAATAATTTTGTAAAATATTAACATAAATTTTTGTAAGATTTTTTAAATCTTTCAAAGATACAGCCTCATCAACTTTGTGCATAGTTTTTCCAACTAGACCAAATTCAAGGCCGGGAGATATAGCTTTTATAAATCGAAGGTCTGAGGTTCCACCCGTAGTAGATAATTTTGGTCTAATTTTTGTAATTTTTTTAATAACATTTTGTATCATAAATGTTGTTTTGTTAGGCTTTGTTAAAAAAGCTTCACCAGAAACCCTATAATCAATTGTAAACTTTGATTTATATTTTTTACTTATTTTTTTGAAAATTTTATTAAGTCTTTTCTTAATAGATTTTGAAGAATGCTTATTGTTAAACCTAATGTTAAATGTTGCCTCAGCTATTGCTGGAATAACATTGTCTGCAGTATTATTTACATTTATCTTTGTCACTTCTAAGTTTGTAGGCTGAAAATTTTTTGTACCTCTATCAAATTTAATATCTTTTAATTCTTTCAAAATTTTGACAATTGTGGTTGAAGGATTGTTTGCTCTATGAGGGTAAGCCACATGTCCTTGTAGACCAAATATTATTAATTTACCAGTTAAACTACCTCTACGACCAATTTTAATCATTTCACCTAGTTTATTTGGATTTGTTGGCTCTCCTACTAAGCAAAAATTTATTTTCTCTTTTCTTTTTTTTAAGTATTTGACAACTTTTTTTGTGCCGTTTATCGCATCACCTTCTTCATCTCCGGTAATCAATAAACTAATTGATCCATCAAATTTTTTATTTTTTGATAAAAAAGTGTTAATAGCAGAAACAAAGGCTGCAATAGAACTTTTCATATCATTTGCGCCTCTCCCAATTAAATGTCCTTTTTTAATAGAAGGCCTAAAAGGATTTATTGTCCAATCTTTTATATTTCCTGGAGGCACAATATCGACATGACCAGCAAACATAAAATTTGGCCCTTTAGATCCTAATCTTGCATATAAATTTTTAACAGGTTCAAAACCTTTTTCTTTAAATTCTAATATTTTCGTTTTGAATCCTAACTTTTTTAAATTTTTTTCTAAAAATTTAATTATTCCTGCGTCAGCTGGAGTGATAGATGGAAATCTGATTAGCTCTTTAGCTAATTGTAATTCATTTATTTTTGACATAATTAATCTCTTAACAAATCATTAATAGATGTTTTTGATCTCGTTTTTTCATCTACTTGTTTAATTATGACTGCACAATATAACGAAGGTGCATTTTCATTTTTTTTATTTGGAAGTGATCCAGGAACTACCACTGAATATGGGGGAATTTTTCCATAAGTTATTTTACCAGTTTCTCTATCTACGATTTTAGTTGATTGTCCAATATACATTCCCATGCTTAAAACTGAGCCTTCACCAACGATTACACCTTCAACTACTTCAGACATTGCTCCTAAAAAAACATTATCTTCAATAATAGTTGGTAGGGCTTGAGCTGGCTCTAAAACTCCTCCAACACCTGATCCTGCTGATATATGACAATTTTTTCCAATTTGACAGCAACTACCGGCTCTTGCAAAAGTGTCTATCATTGTGCCATCATCAATATAAGCACCAATGTTTACATAACATGGCATTAAAACAGCATTCTTTCCAACATAAGAACCTTTTCTCACAGGAGAATTTGGAACCATCCTAAACCCTGCTTTTTCATGATCCTCTTTTGTCCAGTCAGCAGTTTTGCCTTTTAATAAATGTGCTTTATCATACCAACTACTATATGGTCCATTAAGATTTTCCATTGGGTAAATTCTAAAGCTTAACATAATAGCTTTTTTAATATATTGATGAGTTATCCACTCACCTTTAATTTTTTCTGCGACTCTTACTTTTCCACAATCTAGATCAGCTATAATTTGATTTATTGCATCTTTAAGTTTTGGATCAGAATTTTGATTTATTTGGTCCTTATTTTTCCAGGCATCGTTAATAATTTTTTCTAAAGACATAATTTATTTACTTTTTAATAGCCTTATTTCTTTAAGAAATAAAGATAGATTTTCAATTTTATGCGAAATATAATATTTATCAGAGTCAATTTTTCCAAAATGCTCATCATTAATTAGCCAAACAGTCGTGCAACCTCTTTCATACCCGATACTTAAATTCTTAGCTATATCCTCAATATAAATAGTTTCTTTAGGATTAATGCCAAATTTCTTAACCATTAAATCGAAAGTTTTTGCTTCTGGTTTTGGAATATAGTTACCATCTTGAATATCAAAAACCTTGTCTCTCCCAAATAGATCATAAATACCAAGATGTGTTAAAATATTCTCTGCATGTTCTGCGCTACCATTGGTAAAAATAAATTTCTCCATATCCAAATTTTCTAGCTCTTTTCTCATTACTTTGTCCTCTTTCATAAAAGACAGATCTATTGAATGTACATATTTTAGAAATTCTTGAGGTGGAATATCATGATGTATCATTAAACCATTTAAACTTGTGTTATACTTATAAAAATAATCAGTTTGTAATTGTTTTGCTTCATTTAAGTCTATTTTTAATCTTTCTGATATAAAACTTGTCATCCGTTTTGATACTTGTCCAAACACTTTTTCTAAAGAGTAATTATTATGTTTTCCATAACAAACCCCATCAAGGTCTAAAAGAAGATATTTCATTTCTTTCAAACTTTTCATTTTCTTATTAATGTTCCAGCACCTTTGTCGGTAAATATTTCAAACAAACATGCATGAGGGGTCCTAGCATCAACTATGGCTACACCAGTAACACCATTATTTACAGCATCAATACTTGTCTTAATTTTTGGTATCATGCCACCTGAAATAGTTCCATCAATTGTCATTTTATTTGCAGTATTAGAATTAATTTCTGAAATGAGTTTTTTATCCTTATCTAGGACACCTTCTATATTTGTCATCAAAAGTAATCTTCTTGATTTTAAAGATTTTGCTATAGCGCCAGCAGCTGTATCACCATTTATATTATATGTCTGGTTATTTTTATCTAAACCTAAAGGAGATATGATAGGAATAATTTTTTTTTCTAATATATTTTTAATTAAATTATTATTAATTTTATTTGGCTTTCCTACAAAACCAAGTTCCTTTGACTCAGGCACAACCTCAATTATATTATTTTCTTTAGAATTTATAGAAATTGCCTCAGTTCCCTTTTTTTTCAGAGAATTTACAATATCTATATTGAAGTCTATTAGAACATCTTCAACAATATTTATTACTTTTTCATCTGTTACTCTTAAACCTTTAATAAATTTAGTTTGAATATTTGATTTATCTAATTCTTTTTTTATTCTTGGTCCACCTCCATGAACAACTATAATTGATATACCTAATTTATTTAATGTAATTAGATCTGATATAAAATTGTTAAATATATTTCTATCAATAAAAACGTTTCCTCCATATTTAATTACTATTAAATCGTTTTTATATTTTTCAATATACTTAAACACCTCTTCTATTGGAGGCCCATTTTTAGGTAGTATTTTTTTTAAATCTTCTTCTTTTGGTAAGGACATCTACTTTGTTTTGACACTCATTTTTCTTTGAATATAGAACTGTTGAATTAAAGTTAAGATGTTATTGAATGTCCAATAAATTACCAATCCGGCTGGAAATGGAGCAAGAAGGACTGTGAGAAAAATTGGAAAAAACATAAAAATTTTTGCTTGCATTGGATCTGGTGGTGCTGGATTTAACTTCTGTTGAATCCACATTGAAACTCCCATTGCTACAGGCCATGCTCCAATTACTAAAAAAGAAGGTACATCATATGGAAGCAATCCAAATAAATTGAATAAAGACGTTGGATCCTTAGCGCTCAGATCGTGTATCCATCCATAGAAAGGCATATGCCTCATTTCAATGGTTACAAATAGAACTTTGTATAATGCAAAGAATACTGGAATCTGGACAAGTATAGGCAAACATCCGCTCATAGGATTTACTCCCTCTCTTTTGTATAAAGCCATCATCTCTTGTTGAAGTTTCATTTTATCCTCTTTGTGGAGTTCTTTTAATCTAGTCATCTCAGGCTGAAGAAGTTTCATTTTTCCCATACTTCTAAAAGAAAATGACGCTAACGGAAAAAATAGTAATCTTATACATACTGTAACTAAAATAATAGCAACACCATAATTACCAACTAATTTGAAAAAATAGTCAATCGCAAAGAATAATGGCTTGGTTAAGAAGTACATCATTCCCCAATCGATTGCTAAATCGAATTTATCTATTTTTAAACTTTCAGCGTAACCATCAATCGTAGAAACTTTTTTTGCCGCCACTATAATCTGAATTTCTTCTTCAATTGTATCATTTGGACCAGCTTGAATTCCCTCAGAGGATATATAGTTAACTCTAAATTTATTTTTGTAATCAAAAGTTGTTTTAAAATCTTTATCTCTTGGCGGCACAATACTTGTAATCCAATATTTATCACCAATTCCAAGCCAACCTTTTGATGCATTTTTTGAAAATTTTTCGTCTTGGATATCATCGTAATCTTCTTCAATTAACTGATCATCGAGTGTCGCGATTGGACCCTCATGAAGAATATAAAAACCTGAAATTTCAGGTTTTTTATTTCTAACTATTTGTCCGTAAGAATAGAAATTATAAGTTTTATCTGAAAGGTTTATAACCTTTTCGGTAACAGTAAATAAAAATTGATCATCTAAACTAATATTTTTTTCAAAAGTTATTCCTTGTTTATTACTCCATAATAATTTAACGGGATTATTTTTGGTTAATTTATCATTCCCTTCTACTTTCCAGATCGTAGAGGAGTTAGGAACCTGAATATTTTGAGAATTTGAAACAAATCCACTTTCTACATAGTAACCATTTTGTATTTTTCTTGGATTTAAAAGAATTACTTTTTCTTTTTGATCTAACTCTATTTTATAATTTTTAAAAATTAAATCATCAATACTTGCTCCTTTAAGAGAGATTGAGCCAATTATATTTTCGTTTTCAAAAAATATTCTTTCATTTTGAGCCAGTGCTTCTTTTCTTGATAATTTTGTTAAACTCTCGGTTTCATCTAAACTTGGAGCATCAGAGCTTTGAGCTAACTCCTTTTTTTCTTTTTGTGCTCTCATTTTATTTAGTTCCTCTGGTGAGGGTTGAAAAAATAGAGTATAGAAAACTATTATCGCTATTGATAAAGTCACTGCTGCAATTATATTTTTTAATTCCATATTTATTTGACCTCCCCATGTTTTTCTACTGGATCGTTACCACCAGCTCCAAACCATGGGTTACACTTTAAGATTCTTATAAAAGATTTATAAGATCCTTTAATTACGCCATATCTCTTTAAACTTTCTATAAAGTAGGAACTACATGTAGGATTAAACTTACAAGAATTTGGAAATAGCGGACTTATAAATAATTGATAAAATTTTATCATACAGATTAATAAATAAGTTATTATTTTCATTATTTTATTTTTTCAAATTCTATAAATAAGGTTTTCTTAATATTTTTATACTCATCTTTTAAAATAGTTTCTTTGGCAATTACAAGATATGAATAATTTCCATTTATAGAAATTTCTTTATTAGCATCACACATAATATTTTTTAATCTTCTTTTTATTTTATTCCTTTTGACAGCATTTCCTAATTTTCTTTTTACAACAAAACTTATATTTAAATTATTATGATCTTTTTCTGCAATTTTTTTAAAAAAAACAGTGAAGTATTTGTTAGAGGTCTTTCTTCCAGTTAGTAACTTTTTAAAATCTTCATTTTTAGATAGACTAACTATTTTATTTAACATCTAACTATACACTCAAAGATCTTCTTCCTTTTTTTCTTCTATTCCTCAAAACTTTTTGTCTCTTTTTATTTGCCATTCTAGACCTAAATCCGTGTTTGCGAGCTCTTTTAATTTTTGAAGGTTGCCATGTTCTTTTCATAAGTGTCTTATATTAAAATTTCGCTTTTATAGAAAATAAAACTATATAAGTACAGTTATTTTTAATAAATTGCTTATATGGATAAGGCAAAAAATATTAAAATTACTCTTGCTATTATTTATGTTTTGATAATTTCCATTTTTTTGTGGTTTTTTTTCAAATATTTTTCTATTCAAGATTTTACGACTTTTGAAATAATTAAATCCAATAGAGACTCACTTAATGAACTCAAAAATAAAAATATATTTTTATCTTCTATTATTTTTTTATTAATTACTATTGTCTGGGTATTATTATTGGGATTTGCAGCTCCAATATTTTTAGTTGGAGGTTTTATTTTTGGTAAATGGATTGGAACATTAATTGTCTTATTTGGACTTACTGTGGGATCTACATTTTTATATATAATAGCAAATTATATTCTTAAAGACTTCATATATGAAAAATTTTCGTCAAAATTTAGTTTTTTAATTTATAAATTTAAAAAAAATGAATTTATTTATTTTGTATTATATAGAGCCATAGGAGGTTTACCTTTTTTTCTTCAAAATTTATTACCAACATTATTTAATATTAAAATAAAAAATTATTTTTATGGCTCCCTAATTGGATTGGCACCCCAATTGTTTATTGGAGTTTCATTGGGCGCTGGTGTTAATAAATTAATTGACGATAACGAGAATATGCCTAGTTTTCTCCAAATGATTTCGACCCCGGATATTTATTTACCTATATTTGGCTTGATAGCCATTTTTATAATTGCTTTTTTTTCCAGAAAAAAATTCTTTAAAAGCAATTAGTGGTGCTCTCACCAAGAATCGAACTTGAAATTGATCCTTACCATGGATCCGTTATACCATTTAACTATGAGAGCAAATTACTAGTATAAAAATAGCAATGTATAAAATGTTATTTTTCAAATAATTGCCTTAATTTTTTATGATTTTATAATATATTGTTTGAATTTAAAATTCACCATGAAAGTATATAAAAAAATTATCCTGAACAAAAATGACGAGATTGTCTATGAGGATTCTTATGATTATCAAGGATGCTGGTCATACTGCGGAATACATTATGACTTCAAAAGTACTCGAGGCGCAAAAGCAATGGAAAAAAAAGCTAAGAGAGAAAAAAAGTTAGCCGAAAGAAGAGCAAAAAGACAAGCGAAGTTTGGCAACAAAAAAGAAGAGGAAAATTTAAATAAAATTAAAGTTGATGAACCACTTTCGTTAGATTTTATAACAAATCCAGATAAAGGTAAATGAATTTAAATAATAAAAAGGATAAGCTTTCTAAGCTTGAACTTGCCCTTAGGAAAAATTTAAAAAAAAGAAAAAGTTTTCAAAAAAAACTTAAGAATAAAAAAAATAAGTAAAATGATTTTAAATGATAAACAGATAAAAAAATTAGTTGAAGAAGAGGAAATGATTAGCCCATTTGTTGATAAACTAGTTCACAAAGGAATAAGTCATGGGCTTGGAACATTTGGATATGACATAAGATGTGGAGATGAATTTAAAATATTTAGTAATGCAAAAGGAGCAATTTGTGATCCAAAAAACTTTACTGAAGATAGTTTTATAACTGTAAAAGGCGAGGAGTCTGTATTGATACCACCAAACTCTTTTGCTTTAGCTGCTAGTATGGAATATTTTAAAATGCCAAGGCGAATAACTGGTTTAGTTACTGCAAAAAGCACTTATGCTAGAACAGGCCTTGGAACACCATCTAGTGTTCTTGAGGGAGGATGGAGAGGTAATTTGGTAATGGAATTTGCCAATCATACAAATTTGCCAATCAGATTGTATGCAAATTCTGGGGCAGCCCAAATTTTATTTTTTGAGGGAAAAGAGCCCGAAGTTTCTTACGCCGAAGGTTCACGGAAATATCAAGACCAGCGTGGCATAACACTCGCTAAATCAAAATAGTTTATGGAAAAATTTTTGATTAAGGGCTCTTCTACGAAAGGAGTTAAAGGTACAATTATATGTAGTGGGGCAAAAAATGCTGTTTTACCTTTAATGGCCTCGTCAATTTTATTTAATAATACAATTACACTATCAAACGTCCCTTTAGGAGCAAATGATATTAAAACCATGATTATTTTGTTAAAATCTTTGGGATCAGAGATAGAAGTATTTAAAAAAAAAAAAATATTAAAAATAACTAACAAAAAAAAACATAAACTTTTAGTTAAATATAAGTTTATATCAACTATGAGAGCTGGAGTTTTGGCTATGGGAGCATTACTTGGGAAATATAATAAATGTTCAACAGCTCTATCTGGTGGTTGCAGTTTAGGACCAAGACCTATTGATTTTCATTTATCTGGTTTTAAAAAACTCAACTGCAAATATAATTTAAAAAATGGCTATATAAACATTATTGCGAAAAATGGGATTAAAGGTGCACAGTATTATTTTCCTAAAGTAAGTGTTACAGGTACATCAAATTTAATTTTAGCATCTGTGCTTGGTAATGGAACAACTATTTTAAAAAATATCTCAATAGAGCCAGAGGTTTTAGATCTAATTAAATTTTTAAAAAATGGAGGTGCTAAAATTTATTCAACAGGAAAGAGGACAATAAAAATTCATGGAGTTAAAAAATTAATTGGTCATTCACATGAAGTTATAGGTGATAGAATTGAAGCATTTTCCTATTTATGTACTGCAGCTATTACAAAAGGAAAAATCAAGATTAATAAAATAGAACCAAAAAATTTACAAGCAGAATTAAAAATTTTAAAGAATATAGGATGTGATTTAAAAATTCATAAATCATCAATTGAATTGAGTAGAAAAAAAAACTTACTACCCGCAAATATTAAAACTTCTCCTTTCCCTGGTTTTGCAACAGACTGCATGCCTATGTTAATGGCAGTTTTAACAAGATCAAATGGTTTGAGTAGAATTGAAGAAACTATATTTAGTAATAGATTTATGTCTGCTCCAGAACTTGTGAGAATGGGCGCAAAGATAAATATAAAAGGATCAAAAGCCATAATAATCGGAAAAGACATCCTAAATGCTGCTGATTGTATTTCGTCTGATCTAAGAAGTACTTTTGCTATAATTTTGGGCGCAATGGCTGCTAATGGAACGAGTTGTATTAATCGAATATATCATGGTTTGAGAGGTTATAGTAATCTGTATTATAATTTAAAAAAAATTGGAGTAAAAATTAAAAAGATTTCTTGATGGATAAGCAGTTTTTTAAAAAAATAACTTGTCAATCCCCTGAAGATTTACCATTTGTATCTGCTCTAATTTCTGAGGGGAAAATAAAATTTAAGGAACTAAAATACCTTCCAAAAAATAAAATATTCTTATTTTTAATTGTAAGATCTGATAAAGAAAATCCAGAAAATAACAAAAAAATTATTTCAATAGTAAAATTTGCATATATTATTTCAATTAAATTGAAAAATTTCGAATCTTCAAATAAAGATGAGATATTCGAACTTTTAGCAATGGACTTATTAAAAAAAGATCATAATTATGAGATAGTACTTTTATTTTCCAATAATAGATTTATAACTCTCAACGCAGAAGTAATAGATATTGAACTGACAGATCAAGTAGTTTTAAATAATGAAAATAATTAATTGTAGCAGTAAAAATAATTTAAAAAAATTGGTGAACATTCTTGATTCAAGAAGAGATGAAAAAATTAAAAATTCAAAAGTTATTGACAAAATTCTGCAAAATATAAAGAAAAATAAATTTAAAGCACTTTTAAAATATGAAATGAAGTTTAGTAAAAATAAAGAAATAAATATTTCAAAAAATAAAATAAATAAATCAATAAAAAGTTTAGACCCAAAAGTAAAAAAAGCGATCGATTATGCTTATTTAAGAATTCAAAAATTTCACTCAAAGCAAATAAAAAATTATAAAAAAAACCTTGTATATGTTGATAAATTCAAAAATAAATTGGAGTATATTAATGTACCAATTGAGTCTGTTGGCATTTATGTTCCAGGGAATCTTCCCTCGACTCTTCTCATGAATGCAATTCCAGCAAAGATTGCCAAAGTAAAAAAAATTATTTTAGCAACCCCAAAAGTTTCTGGGAAATTAAATCCAGCAGTTTTATATGCTGCAAAGAAAATAGGAATTAAAGAAATTTATTGTATGGGAGGTGCACAAGCCATTGCTAGTCTTGGATATATACATAAAGTCAATAAAATTATTGGACCTGGAAATCAGTTTGTAGCAGAGGCTAAACGTAAGTTGTCTGGTAGGGTAGTAGGTACTGAGTCGATGTATGCTGGACCATCTGAAATATGTGTTTTGGCAGATAAAAATACAGATTTAAATCAAATTATAACTTCTCTTGTTTCGCAAGCAGAACACGATCCAAATAGTCAATGTATACTTATTACAAAAGATAAAAAAATTATTAAAAATGTTATCAATGGAGTAAAAAAATTAGTAAATAACTTACCAAGAAAAAAAATTGCATCAATCGCATTAAATAAAAACGGTCTAATTATACTTGCTAAAAATGATAAACAAATAATTAGTATAATTAATGAAGTAGCGCCTGAGCATCTTGAGATTAATGTAAATAATTATAAAAAGTATTATAAAAAAATATTGAACGCAGGAAGTATTTGTAACGGTAAATATACACCAATGAGTGCATCGGATTATACCGTAGGTACAAATCACGTTTTGCCTACCTCAGGATCTTCAAAATTTAGTTCTGGATTAAATACTAACGAATTTATTAAAAAAATATCTGTTGTTACACTTAGTAAATTAGGGGTAGAAAAAATTGGAAATCCAGCTATAACTCTTTCGAAGTTTGAACAATTATATGGTCATGCTCAAAGTATTAAATCTAGAATAAGGAGAAAATAGTTTTGTCTAAACAAGACTTATTAGAGTTTAAAGGTAAGGTTATTGATTTACTTCCCAATGCCATGTTTAGAGTGCAATTGGAAAATAACCACATTGTTACGGCTCATACTGCTGGAAAGTTAAGAAAAAATAGAATTCGAGTACTACAGGGCGATAATGTAACAGTCGAGGTCACACCTTACGATCTTACAAAAGGCAGAATTATATTTAGGTTTTAGTATTTGCCTCGGTAGCTCAGGAGTAGAGCAGAGCCCTGAAAAGGCTTGTGTCGGAGGTGCGAATCCTTCCCGAGGCACCACCAAACATGCGATAAATAAATTTTATTAAATCTTGCATTCAATTGTAAAATCTAATAATTACTTGCAAGCTAATTTTTAGCTTAAGTTAAATAACAAAAGAAAGAGTAAAATGAGTCTAAAAGGTAAAGTAAAATGGTTCAATGGCAAAAAAGGTTATGGTTTCATTGAACGTGAAGATAAAGAAAAAGATGTATTCGTACATGCTTCAGCAGTTAGAGAAGCTGGGTTAAGATTTCTTAACGAAGGCGACGAATTAACTTTTGAAGTTGAAGACGGAGAAAAAGGTCCTTCCGCAGTTAAACTGCAAAAAACCTCTTAATTCTAATTCAAATAATTTGTATAGGAGTATCCAAAGTTTAAAAACTTAGTCTATTCCTATACAATTCTTCCTTGCATTTAAAATTTTAAATGTTATTTAAACCATCATGATTAAAGCTATTAATATTTCTAAAATATCTGACAGACACCATATTCATGCTGGCTGCACGCTAGCTATTTAATCATTTTATAAATTTAAAATTATCCACAATTAGTATAAAACAAATAAAGGAGCACGGGTAGCTCAGTTGGTTAGAGCAGCGGTTTGTGGAACCGAAGGTCGACAGTTCGAATCTGTCCCCGTGTACCAAAAAATGAAAAAAGAAAAAAAATTAAAACCTCCAAAGGAGCTACCTTCAGGTTTTGACGATAGACAAGAAAAAGAACTCTTAATTAGAGATTTTGTAATTTCTAAAATCAAAGAGGTAATGATAAAATATGGATTTCAATATCTTGAAACACCAAGTTTTGAATTTACTGAAAGTATAGGTAAATATTTACCCGATAAAGATAGACCAGGAGAGGGGATTTTTTCATTTCAAGATGAAAACAAATGGATTTCGCTACGTTATGATCTTACTGCACCATTAGCTAGATATGTAGCAAAAAATTTTAATATAATTTCAAAACCTTTCAAACGATACCAATTAGGAACTGTTTGGAGAAATGAAAAGCCAGGACCTGGAAGATATAGAGAATTTCTTCAATTCGATGCAGATTATGTAGGAACAAAAAATTTGCAAGCTGATGCTGAACTTTGTGTATTAATTTCTGAAATATTAGAAAGCTGTGGACTTAGTAAGACAGACTATACTGTAAAAATTTCTTCTAGAAAATTTACAGATAAATTGTTTGAAAAATTAAAAATTGAATCTAAAGACCAAATATCAACTATACTACGTGCTCTTGATAAAATTGATAGACTTGGCTGGAATGAAGCAAAAAAACTTCTTGCAGAAGGTAGAAAAGATAAATCAGGAGATTATACAAAGGGTGCAAATCTTAACAGTGATCAAATCAAAATAATTGAAAAAGCTTTAGACAGTAAAACATCAGATAGTGAGGATGTTTTAGAGATCATAAAAATATTTGAATTTTATAAATTCAAAAATTACAAATTTGATCCAACAGTTATAAGAGGCCTTGAATATTACACAGGACCTATTTTTGAAGTTAATTTAAATTTTGAAGTAAAAAATTTGAAAGGGCAAATAATTCAATTTGGATCAATTGGTGGAGGAGGAAGATATGATAATCTTGTAAGTAGCTTTGGGAATATTGACTGTCCTGCAACCGGAATATCAATTGGTCTTGATAGGCTTGTTTTTGCTTTACTGCAAAAAAAAGATTTCAATATAAAACCTATTAGGCCCGGCGTTATATGTGTTTTTGATAAAAGTAAAACCAAAGAATATGTTGAAATTTTAAAGAAGCTTCGAGATGCCAATATTAGTTCGGAGATTTATCCAGGCGAGGGTAATTTAAAAAAGCAAATGGAATATGCAAATAAAATAGAATCTCCTTTTGTTATTTTCTACGGTGAAGATGAAATAAAAAAAGGTGAAGTAAAATTAAGAAATCTTAAAACTGGCAATGAGTCGTCTATAAAAATTGAAAATTTAGCTGATGAAATCAAAAAAATTATCTGAAAAAATTCTTAGATCAATTAAATCTAAGGGTTTTAATAATATTATATTAGATCCAGTTCTTGAGACAAAATATATCCTTCAAAGATCAGGTGAAAATTTCAAAAAATTTCTATTTTCATTTTATGATTTAAATGGCAAGGAGCTTTGCCTGAGACCTGATCTGACAATTTCTTCAGTAATAAGGTTTATACAAAATAAAAAAGACTATAGAGAAAAAGTTTTTTATAGCGGTGAAGCTTTTAGAAAAACTTATAAAAAGAAAGACAGTATAATAAAAAATCAAATTGGTTATGAAATTTTAGGGTCAAAAAATAAACAAAAAGACGATAAGGAAATTATAGATACTTCTTTAAAAATTTTAAAAAATATTGGTACAAAAAAATCAGTTTTGAAAATTGGAAATGTTGAATTATTCAATTTAATAATTGACAAATTAGATATTCCAAGAAGATGGAAAAATAGACTTAAAAGATACTATTGGAATGAAAATTATTTTAACGAATTATTAAAAAGATTAGAAACAAATTTGGATATAGATCCAATATTTGTTGAAGCAGATAAATCAAGATATAAAAAGATGATAAAAGAAAATCAAAATAAAGTTATTGCTGGAAGAACTTACAAAGAAGTATTGGACAGGTTTAATATGAAGGTTAGTGATCCAAGAAAATCTTCAACAGGAAAAAAAAATACAAATATTATAAGACAATTTTTAAAAATAAAATGTCCATTAGAAAAAGCTCCAAAAATTTTAAATGAATTTTTTAAAAAAAATAGAATTAATATAATTGTTGGAAAAGATTTTTTTCCTTTAAGTAAAAATAATAATAAGAATTTAAAAATAGAATTTTCAGCCTCTAATGGTAGAGAAGTTGAGTTTTATAGTTCAATGATTTTTTCTATAGATATAAAAGTTAAATCAAAGTTTAAAACTTTTATATCGGGTGGAAGATATGATCAATTAACTACTAATTTAGGATTTAGAAAAGTTTCTGCAGTAGGTGCTGCAGTAAACATGAATTTATATGACTAAAAATATTATTAATATTGGGCTTCCATCGAAGGGAAGATTAAAGCATGACACAATTAATATATTTAAAAAAAATAAATTAAAAATTTATTCTGAAAGAGGGGAGAGAGATTTGTTTGGATATATTAAAAAACTTCCCAATGTTAAAATCATTTATTTACATGCGAGAGAGTGTATTGAACAATTGTCATTTGGTAACATTGATATTGGTTTTTCAGGATACGATTTATTTAAAGAAAGCGAAATTAATACACAAAATAAAATTTTAATAAATAAAAAGTATAATTTTGGTAATGCAAATTTAGTTTTGGCTATTCCAGATTTATGGATAGATGTTCAAACTTTATTAGATTTAGATGAGGTAGCTGATGAATTTAAAAAGAAAAAGAAAAAGCTTTTAAGAATTGCAACAAAATATCCAAATTTAACCAGGCAATTTTTATATTCAAAAGGAGTAACGCAATTTCAATTAGTTAAAAGTTTAGGAAGTACAGAAGTTGCTCCATTTACAGGCACGGCAGAAGCAATTTCAGATATAACCAGCACTGGAGCAACATTAAAAGCAAATAATTTAAGAGTATTAAAAGATGGTGAAATTCTGAAATCGCAAGCTTGTTTGATGCAATCTAAGCTTTCTAAAAATAAAAAAGGTTTAAAAAAATTAATAAAAATTCTTATTTAACTTTGAACCTCTGAGCATAAAGGTTTTTCAATTTTTTCATACTTACCTCTCTTAACTTCTTGTTCTGAAAATATATTATGAATGATATCAAAAGTTTTCAATAAAGTAGTCTTACCAGAACTATTTTCACCATATAAAAGAGTTAATGGTGCAATTTTAAGATTTTGTTCCTTTGAAAATGTTTTTATGTTTTTTATAGAAATTTGCTTATACATATCATTTGGGAAATATAACCTGAAAATTGATTATATATAAATATATATATTCCTTATTTTTAATTTTTTACTTGTTTACTTTCAATAAAAGGGGAATATTTACATAGATACTATGCAAGATTCGTTACTATATATAATTTTAGTCCTAATAGGGGTTGTTATTTACCTTTTGGTTACTCAGCGTAAAAATAAAGAAGAGCCAAAAGACAACACTCAAGAACTTAATAATTTAAAAGAAAGCATCAATACCTCATTTAATACTATGTCTGCCTCATTCAATAGTTTGTCCAAAGATGTGACAAGAGATATGACTCAAACTTTAACCTCAGTTAACGAAAAAGTTTCTGCTTTTAATACACAAGTTGAGAATTTAAATAAAAGCCAAGAGGGTATTAATAAGATTTTAGCCGGCGTTAAAAAATATGGAACCTTGGCCGAGTTTAGTTTGGCATCTTTATTAAAAGATTTATTACCGGCTTCTCAATTCATTTCAAATGCTAAGATGAAAGAGGATACCTCAGAAAATGTAGAATTTGCAATCAAACTTCAAGGAGATGTCTTAGTTCCGGTAGATAGTCATTTTCCAGTAGAAAGATTTAAAGCAATAGATGACGCTCATCAGGCAGATGATAAAAAAGCAATGGCAGATGCTAGAACAAAATTAGCGAAAGCCTTTAAAGAAAAAGCTAAAAGCGTGAATGAAAAATATATCGTTCCACCAAAAACTACAGATTTTGGAATTGTATATGCTCCAACCGAGAGTTTATACAAAGAATTAACTGACTATCAAGATCCAAGTAGCAAAGAATTATTAACTCAAGAATTGATGAAAAAATACAAAATTGTAATCATGGGTCCAAATACTCTTTCAGCTTATTTGCAATCATTACATATGGGATTTCAGTCATTAAAAGTACAAAAGGGTGCAACAGAAATTTATAATCACCTAAAAACAATCAGTACAAGATTTGCAAAACATTTTGACAATGTAATTGTGCTTCGAAAAAAATTAGAGGAGGCGATGAAAGTTGTAGATACATTTGGCACAGACGCTAGATCGATTACTAGAACTTTAGAAAGTATAAAAGATCCCGAGCAAGTTGAAATAGCTGCTAAGACAGAAAATGTAGAGAAATTTGCAGAACATTCAAAACAGCTTAAGAATTAATTTTAAATTTAATCCAAATACTTTTATAAACAAGTGTATGGAATGGAATAATAAGTTTACCTACCCAAAGTCAACTCGTTCTATTGTTAATGGATCAAGACATTATAACTTGGGTGGTTCAAATTTGCCCAGTGTTACAAGTATTCTTAAAGCAACTCAAAGTGCAGAAGATAAAGCCGCAATAGAAGCGTGGAAAGAGAGAGTAGGTCACAAAGAGGCCGAGAAGATCAAGAATGAAGCATCAAGCAGAGGAAGTTCCATGCATTCTTATATAGAGCAATTTTTATTAGGTAAATTTAATTTAGACCTATTAGACGAAGAAAATAAATCAAAAAAAATGGCAGTTGAAATTATTGATAATGGATTAAAAAATAAACTTACAGAAATTTGGGGAGCTGAAGCGACCGTATATTACCCAGGAAAATATGCAGGTACTGCAGACTGTATTGGAGTTTATGAGGGAAAAGAGACTATTTTAGATTTCAAACAAAGTAACAAGCCTAAAAAAGAAGAATATATTGAAGATTATTTTTTGCAAATCGGGGCTTATTCTTTAGCACATAACACCGTGCATAATTCTAAAATAACACAAGGGGTAATATTGATCTGCACTGTTGATAGACTTTTCCAAGATTTTAAAATTGAAGAAAATGAACTTAAAAATTATCAAAATAAATTTCTTGAAAAAGTAGAACAATTTTATCAAATAATTGGAAGATAGAATTTGACTTTAACAAAAATTAATATATTAACAAAACAACTTTGCTACTTGTTTAGATGCGAGTTTCTTAAAAAAATTCCCCAAACAGATAGCATAAAATATAAGGAGTAATTTTGAACTTAGCTATTTGGGACGTGGAAAGCTCGTCATCATCAACTTCCTTTGGAAGTATAATTGAAATAGGTGGAATTCTAGTTGATGAAAATTTTGTAGAAAAAGATCGATTTAATTTTAGATGTAGGTTGCCAGAAGGGGAAATTCCTCAAGCTATGGCTTTGATTGTTAATAAGACAGGGGTGGATTTATTAACAAAAGCCAATTTAAGCCACTATCAAATGTTGGGCGAAGTTGAAAAGATTTTTAAAAAGTGGAGCCCCGCAATATTTTTAGGTTGGTCAAATATAGGTTTTGATGATGAAATGATAAGAAAAGAGTTTTTTAAAGGAATTAGATATCCTTATATTACTAATGCCTCACCAAATAAAAGACATGATGGCCTTAATATTGCAAGAGCAGCATATGCTGTAGATAAAAATATTCTAAAAACAGAGATTAATGAAAAAGGCAACGCAGTTATGAAGTTAGAGTCTTTATCTAGAATGAATGGATTTGAGGCTTCGGGAGCTCATTCGGCTTTATTTGATGCTGAATTAACAATGAAAATATTATCATTAATTAAGAAAAAACAACCTGAAACATGGGGCTCATTTCTTAAAACTTCAAACAGACTTGATACTGAGACGATATTTAAAAAAGAAAAGATCTTTACATTAAATGAATATTTTTATGGAAAATCAAGACTATATCTATGTGCTCCACTTCATCCTAAACATTGTATCCATCCAATTTATCAATGGGGACAAGCAGTTGATCTTAGGGTAGACGTTGAGCCATTATTAAATTTATCAATTAACGATCTTAAATTAGAAATGAAAAAATCTCCAAAATTCTTACGAACCATAAGATCAAATAAGGCTCCAATTATTTTAGACTCAAGCTATGGAATGAAAGAAGAACCATATAATGCTATAGATATTAATATAATTAAAAAAAGAGCAGAATTGGTTAGAGATAATGAAAAATTTTCTCAGAATATAATGACTGCCTTGAGAGAAATAGCAGAAGAAAAGGAGCAATCAAAATCACAAGAAGATCTTTTAGCAGAGGAAAGTATTTATAAAAAATTTACCTCTAACAAAGATACAGCACTATTTCCAAAATGGCACGCTGCTTCTTGGAAAGATAAATTGATTTTGCTAGATAAATTTGATGATGAGAGACTTGTTAGTTTTGGAAAAAAAATTATTTATCAAGAAGCCCCAGAAGTTTTGCCAGAGAAAATGTTTAAAAATATTAAAAGAGAAATTTCAAAACGTATATTAAGTGAAAAAAAAGAAAAATGGTGGACATGCAAAGAGTTTTACTTTGAGTGCGACAATTTGAGGGAAAAATATTCAAATGAAAATGATGATCAAAAATTAAAATTTCTTGATGAATTAAACAATTTTGTAATGTCCATACAGAAAAAATATGAAAATGCTTAAACCAAAAAATTATTTATTGAATAAATTTTAATAAATTATATATAGATTGTATGCCAACTTTGAATGTAACAGACGAAAATTTTGATACAGAAGTACTAAAGTCTCAAAAACCAATCGTTGTAGATTTTTGGGCTGAGTGGTGTGGACCATGTAAGCAAATTGGCCCAACCCTAGAAGAGATTTCAGATGAGATGGTTAATGAAGTTAAAATAGCAAAACATAATATTGATAATGAACCTAATACTCCAACGAAATATGGAATAAGAGGTATTCCAACGATGTTGTTGTTTAAAGATGGCGAGTTAAAAGCGACAAAAGTTGGAGCAACAACAAAATCAAATATCGTCTCTTGGATTAAAGAAAATATTTAATTTAAATTTAATACTTCTCCAGCAAGATATAAAGAGCCTGTAATCAACACAACGTCATCTTTGCTTAAACTTAAGGATTTAAGGGCTTCCTCAATAGAATTTTTATAATTAATATTTTGAATATAATTAAGTTTATTTTTAAGTTCAGCTCCTTTAATTGCATTAGGTTGGTTTGGTATATCAATAGTTGTTAAAGAAGATATGTTTTTAAAATAGCTAATATAATCTTTATGATTTTTATTATTCATCATACCTAATATTATATGAACATTGCCATGAATTTTATTAATAAAATTATTTAAAACAATTGCTCCTAATGGATTATGAGACCCATCAACAAATAATTTATTATTTAAACATAACTTTTTAAGCCTACCATTTTTTATTTCTTGAAGCCTTGCAATACTTTGAATACTTGTAATACCTTTTTTAATATTTTCATCAGATACATTTAGATTTTTTATATTTCTAATTGTCGCAATAGCTGTTGCAACATTTGACAGTTGGAACTCTCCATTAAGGTTTGGTAAAGGAAGTTTTAATCCACCAAATTCATCTTCATAATAAAAAAAGTTATTTTCACCCAGCGTATATGAGTACAAATCATTAAAAAATATTTTTTTTGATTTATTATATTCAAGGGACTTTTTAATTTTATCTTGAATTTTATTATCTATTTGTTTTGACACAATTATATTTGATTTTAATAATGATGAGGTTTTTTCAAAAATGATTCGATCTATAGTTTTTTCATTTTCAGGTAACCAATCCAAATGGTCTAAGCCAATTGTAGTTATAATTGTTGCCAAATTTTTTTTAAGTATATTTACTGCATCAAACCTAGCGAAAAGTCCAAACTCACATATAGTAAGGTTTTTTTGATATTTTTTACATCCATGAAAAAATGCAGCAGTTAGTATTTCAAAGAAAGTAATTTCTTCACCTGCGTTAACTTCTTCAACCTCATTTAACAATCTCGACAAATTTTCATCATCAAGCTCTTTATCGTTATATACAAATCTTTCGTTTATTTTTTGTATATGAGGACTTGTATAAATATTACATTTTATACCAGCATCATTTAAGATAGCTCTTAAAGCTTGAATGGTAGAATATTTTCCATTTGTTCCCGCAACCTGTATACAATTTAGATTATCTTGGGGATTTCCTAATTTTTTACATAGATTTTGAATTCTATTTAAACTTAGGTCTATTTCTTTAGGATGCAGCTTTTGTAAGCGTTCTAGCGTCTTCTTGAGTTTCATTTAATTCTGCACTTATATCAGAATTTCTCTTAAGCAATATTGATAAAATAGAACCTATTTTTTCTCGCAGATCCTTTCTTTCTATAACCGAGTCAATAAATCCACAGTTTTGTTCAACGTACTCACTAGTCTGAAAATTTGATGGAAGTTCTTCTTTAACTGTGGCTTGGATAACTCTTTTGCCTGCAAATGCTACTATCGCACCAGGTTCGGCAAACGTAATATCCCCAAGCATACCAAATGAAGCTGTTGTACCACCTGCGGTAGGATCAGTAAGAACGACTATGTAAGGTAAATTATTTTTTTTAAGTTCGTTTATTGCTAACGTTACTCTAGTCATTTGTGATAATGCAATAAGAGATTCAAACATTCTCATTCCACCCGAAGCTGTAAATAAAACAAATGGCTGCTTATTATCTATTGCGTTTTGAATACCATAGATTATTGCCTCTCCCTCTGCTGCTCCGACTGAACCTCCAATAAAATTAAAATCAAATGCTCCAGCAGTAATATCAATATTATTAATTTTTGTTTTAGCTATCATTACTGCAGTTTCTTGACCTGTTTTTTTTCGGGCAACTTTTAACCTTTCCTTATAAGATTTCGAGTCTACCCAATTCAAAGGATCATCTGAAGGTATTGGAGTTTTTAATATCTCATAATTATTTTTTCCAAACATTATATCAAATCTTTGTCGACAGTTAATTCTATGGTGTTTATTACAAGCGCTACAAACCCATAAATTTTCTTCCAAATCTTTTTTTAAAACAGGTCCCTTACAACAAGTTGTCCAGTTGCTATTTTCAATTTCTTCTTTACTAGGTCTTTTCTTAATTGCAGTTTTTATTTTCTCACCAAACTTTAATACTTTTGTTATCCAATTCATAAAATTTTGTCTTTCATCTTTTTTACCATTTTATTTACATTTGTGACAGGATTTTGTCTTTTTTTTAAACTTTTAGTTATTTCTTTACATATCTCGCTTCCAACGACAACTCCATCAGCTTTTTTGAAGGATCCTATTGTATTATTAGTGATACCAAACCCAATAACACAGTTTTTATTTTTATTAATTTTTTTAATTTTACTGTAGTTTTCTAAAATTTTTTTAGGTGGAATTTTCAACTTTCCACCAGTTGTAGACAACATGCTTATATAATAAATCATATCATGTGAATCCTTAATAATTTTTTTCATTCTAACTTTTGAGGTTGTAGGTGACAAAAGCTGCACAAAACTTATTGATTTTTTCTTACACTTCTCGGCAAATATTTTATTTTCTGGCCATGGCAAATCAACAACAATTAATCCATCTACTTTAGATGATTTACAATTTTTAATAAAATTATTTTCACCACTTTGATAAATCAAATTATAATATCCCATTAAAATTAGAGGTTTTTGAGGATTTTTATTTTTAAAACTTTTTGCAATTTTAAAAGTATCTTTTAACGTAGTACCGTTTTCTAAAGATCTATATGTACTGTTTTGGATTTGACCTCCATCTGCTATAGGACAATTGTGTAAAAATGAGAGTTCAAGAATATCAACATATTTTGAAATTGAGTTTAATATTTTTAATGAATTTTTTTTCGTATTATCCCCAGCTACCGTAAAGGTTATTAAAGCTGGCCTTTTTTCTTTCCTACATTTTTTGAAAGTAAAATCAATTAAAGATGATTTCATTAAAATTTTCCTAATCGTTGTTTTAAAATATCTCTATCTTTGTGTGCATCACCGCATGAATTAACAATTATAATTATATTTTTATCTAACTTTGGAGCTAATTTTATTGCCTCTGCAAATGCGTGACTAGGTTCTAAACTCGGATTTAAATTTTCAAATTTAGTTACCAGTTTAAAGGCACTCAAGGCTTCTTCATCTGATGCTGCCGTATATCTTGCTCTTTTTGTATCTTTTAAAAAACAATGAAGCGGTGAAACTCCAGGGTAGTCTAGCCCAGCACTGATTGACTCAGTTTCTTCTATTTGACCTTCGTGATTTTGATTCACATATTGAGCTGCACCGTGCAATATACCAATTTTCGATCCATAGGTTAAAGGGGCAGCGTGTCTTTTGCTTTTTTTTGGTCCTCCGGCTTCTATACCAACAAATTCGACCTGGCTTTTATCGTAATGCATAAACTCGTTCCAAAATCCAAAACTTGATGAGCCTCCACCGACACAATTTAATAATTTGATTTTTTTTGGTATTTTTCCAAATTCTTTTTTAATTTGTTTAATAAGTTCCCTAGAAATTTGTGATGTACTCCAACCGCAAATTTTAACAAAAATATTTGGACCAACAGTTGATCCAACACACATATGTGTCGTATCGCAATTTGATACCCAGTATCTCATACATTCACTTACTGCATCAACAAGTGTTTGGCTTCCAGTATAAACAGGAACTATTTCTGCTCCATTTTTTTTGATCGCATCACAATTAGGTTTTTGTCTTTTGATATCTTTAACACCCATGAATATTTTACATTTAAGTCCAAATTTTTTTGCAGCCATACTTAACATCTTTCCTGCATAACCTGCGCCTGTATCTCCTATTATAAATTTTTTACCTGCTCTCTTTGCAATAAGACAGTGAACTGTAGCATTATATATCTTATGAGCACCACCATTAGCCTCGGATACAACTTTTGCCCAAATTTGCGCCCCACCTAAATGATTTGTTAAATTATCTAATTTGATAAAAGAAGTTGGAGATCCAACCCAATTTTTGAAGTAGTAGTCTCTTTCCCTTATAAATTTTTTATCATGCCTTAATTTTTCAAATAAATTTGTTAAGTCTTCTACTGGTTTTTTTAAAGTTTCAGGGATATAGCTTCCACCAAATTTTCCACCCCAAAGCCCAGTTTTTTTATCATGTTGATCAATTAAAGGTATGTATCGTTTAATTTTCATTTTTAATTTTATTAATATTTTCTAAAAAAAAATTAATTTTTTTTTTATCTTTTTTACCTAGTGTTTCTAAACTTCCTGAAATATCAATAATATCTGCTATTTTAGAATATTTATCAAGTATATCGTCATACTGGATATTTCCAGCAAGCATTTTAGTTATAGATTTTGGTATACCTTTAAGAAGCTTGTGATCAAAACCTAAAGACTTTTCGTAACCTTTGCTATCAAACAATATAATATCTGAAATAGTCTTAAATTTTTTATATTTCTTGACATCATTTTTATTTTCTATTGTAAGAGCTGTTATAATTTTTTTTTTATATTTTTTTTTAATAGTTTTAGTTAAGGTAGGACTTGTATTGTATAATTGGTAAAAATCAAAATTTATATTTTTTATTTTTTCTAAAAATTTCTTTTCTGGATTCACCATAACAGCAACAAAAAAAACTTTGTTTTTCTTTATACTGATTAATTTTTTTAATTTTTCTATTTTTACATATCTCTTAGATTTTTTATAATTAATTATAAATCCTATAAACTTAGGAGGGTATTTATGATTAATGATATATTTTAAAGTATTAATGTCTTTTACACCGCAGATCTTTGCTTCCATTATTTATAAATATTCATTAATAATTTTTTAAAATTGTTTTTAATATTTCCACTGGTAATTGATCTTCCTATTACAATCCAATCACTTCCATTTTGAAAAGCTTTTTTAGGAGTCGTGACTCTTTTTTGATCATTATTTTTTGAGTTCAGTCTTATGCCAGGAGTAATAATCTCTTTTTTAAATCTTTTTTTAACATACTTTATTTCATGTGGACTACAAACCAATGCGTCGAGATTAGCCCTAGCCGCTAGTTTAGCTTGATGTTCTACAAGTTTATTTAAACTTTTATTATATCCAATTTCTTTTAGGCTTTTATTATCTAAAGATGTTAATGTAGTTACTCCAATTAATTTAGTTTTACCGCAGACTTTTTTTGCCTCCTTTAAAGCTTTTAAGCCTGTACTCACGTGAATCGTCAAATAGTTTATTTTTAAGTCTTTAACAGCTTTAATTGCCGAAACACATGTATTTGGAATATCGAACAGTTTTAAATCAGCAAATATTATTTTATTCTTAATTTTTGAAATAAAGGATCTCCCTTTTTTTGAATTAAAAAACTCTAATCCAAATTTGTAACCCACTTTTATTTTATTTGATTGAGTTTCTCTAATAATTTTTTTAACTTTTTTTATACTAGTTGTATCGCAAGCTATAAAAATTTTTTTATTTTTCATTATTTAATTTTTTAAAAAATTCTTTTGCCATTTTAAAACGAATCTTTATTTTTTTATTAGTGTGGACTTTCTCCCCCGTTTTAGGATTCCTTGATATTCTAGGTTTTTGAATAGTTACAGACCACATTCCAAAATCTCTTAATTCAACTCTCTCACCCCTTTTTAAGGCTTCTTTGATTTCATTTAAGAATATATTAAAAAATTTATTAAGATCTTTTTTAAAAAAATTTGGATAGCCATCTGAAATTTTTTTTAAAAGCTTTGATTTAACAATCACTAATTCAGTATATCATTCCTTAGTTTTTTTTTTAAGCTTATCTGATAACGATGAAAATGGAAGGTTTTTACCTGAAGCTTCAGATCCAAATTTAGATACAGCCTCCTTATTTTGTAGTTCCTCTAAAAGTTTAATGCTCAAGCTTATCTTTCGTTTATCAATGTCCAGCTCAGATATAGCTGCATCAATTCGTTCTCCACCAACAAATCTTCCAGGCCTAGCATCTGCTGCGTTTACGGCTATCTGAGATTTTTTTATGGTGAAATTCATTTCACATCCCTCAGGACTTACAACTAGACCTTTATTGTCTGAGGATATAACTTTTACTGTTATTGCATCATTGACTTTTTTATTTTCAAACCAGCTTAAAGGATCTTTTTGAGTTTGTTTTAATCCAACTCTTACTTTTTGTTGATCTGTTTTAATCTCTAAAATTTTTACTTTTAATTTATCACCTTTTTTATATTTTGCTAATTCCTCCTCTGGATTGCCAGTATAACTCAAATCGTTACAATGCAAAAATCCATCAATATCTAAATTGTCAAGTTTAATATAGATAGCATACTCATTTGTACTATTTATAACTCCCTCAATTTCACTTCCAACAGAATATTTTTTTTCCAGAATATTATAAGGATTCTCAATAGTAAGTCTGTGAGATATTGCTACCCTTCTTTTTTCTTTATCAATTTCTGTTATTACACATTCAATTTCATCACCCACTTTAAACATTTTTTTTGCGGAAGGACTTTTTTTAGTCCAACTTAATTCGCTTGAGTGAAGTAGCGTACTTAAACCAGGTTCTAACTCACAAAATGCACCAAAGTCCATTAGTTTAACTACTTTTACTTTATATTTTTTGTTTAACTCATAATTTGAAATGTGTTCAAATGGATCAGGAGAAAGTTGTTTGATGGAACAGCCAACTTGAAGTTTTTCTTTGTCTACTGATATAACTAACAAATCATGCTTTTCACCAATATTAAATATCTCCTCAGGATGATTTACTCTAGAGTAACTTATCTCTTGTAAATGTACCAAAACATCTAATTCTGAGTTTACATCGAAGAAACATCCAAAAGAGCTGTACCCTTTGACTATTGCATTTTTAATTACGTCTCCGACTTTATATTTTTCTACAATTTTTGCTTTATCACCTTTTTTATTTGATGAAATTATTTGTCTTCTTGATACACATGCATTCCCTCTTATTTTATCAATCTTTATTAAAGCAAATTTAAGTGGTTCGTTCATCAAGTGTGAGATATCTTTTAAAGGCTTGTCAGAAATTTGTGAACCAGGACAAAACATTAATGAACCAGTGTCTAAATGTTCTACTATTACTCCACCTTTACATTTTGACGTAATTTTACCATTTATAGGTTCGTTTTTTTCAAAAGCTTCTACTAGTTTATCCCAACCTTTTATTTTTTGTGCTTTAGAGGCTGAGACTAAAACTTCACCATTTTTGTCCTCTATTCTTTCTAGCAGGACAGATATTTTTTCTCCAATTTTAGCTTTATCAATCATACCCATGCTCTTAAGCTCGTTAACGTCAAGCATAGGTTCACTTTTTAAACCCTCAATAAAAAGGAAAACAAATTTATCTGTTATCTTAGTAATTTTTCCATCAATAATTTTACCTTCTACAAGATTTTTAGTTTTAGAAAGTTGGCTGTTTAGTAATTTTTCGAACTCTTTTGATGCAGGTGTTTTTAGGTCTTTGTAAATTTCCATTAATATTTTAGTTTCCTATCCATAATAGCTTTTATTTTTTCAAAGCAACGTTTTCTACTAAGTTTAGTAGTATTAATCAATATTGAATCTTTTGTTTTTTTTAAAGGACCGTATTTTCTTTGACGGTCGGATTTATCCCTATTTTTAAGGCTTTTTAGAACTTCTTTATAAGAAATTTTTTTTTTTAGTGATTTATATTCCCTAAATCTTCTCTTTGCTCTAGTTTCAAGGCTGGCTGTGATAAAAAATTTAAACATAGCATCTTTAACTTGAATAGTAATTATGTCTCTTCCATCAAGAATTGATCCTGCATATCTTGAAGGAGGGGAATAAGCACATTTTTGCTGAAATTTATGAACGACTTTTCTAATTTTTTTACTTCTGGCTATTATTGCAGCTGAAGTAGCAACTTTGTCAGATAGAAGAGTTTTATTGTTTAAATCTTTTATTTTTATATTTTTAATTTTTTTTTTAACTAAAGATAAATTAAATTTTTTAGAGTTATCTAATTTAAGCTTACCAATAAGCCTATAAATTCTACCAGTATCAAGATGTTGGAGGTTATAATGTTTTGCAATTAGTTTTGCTTGGGTTCCTGCTCCAGCTGCAGCCGGAGAATCTATTGCAACAGTAATGATATTTTTTCTCTTTTTCAATTTATTTTTGCTCCCAAGTCATCTTTTAAAATTTTTAGAAATGATGGAAAAGAAGTTTTAATGGACTCAGGATTATGAATTTTCCATTTTCCACCAAGAGTTAATGCAGCTATAGTACTTAATGCCATAATTCTATGATCCTTAAAAAAATTTTTAATTTCCATTTTTTTATTCAATTTTAAATTTGGATCTCCATAAATTTTAATGGATTTTTTTGTGAGCTTTGTTTTAATTCCAATCATATTCAAAATTTTTGATCCTAAATTAAGTCGTGGACTTTCTTTTTGATTTAATTCAGCTAAATCTCTAAAATAAGATATTCCATTAGCTTTTGCCGCAACCAAAAATATTATTAAAAACTCATCAATAGCACTACTATTGTATTTTATTGGGCAGTTTATCGGTTTGAAAGATTTTTTAGACTTAACATGAATATTGGCAGTTTTTTCTCCTTTATAATATTTTTTATTCTTTAAGATTATGTTGGCTCCCATCTTATTTAAAATATCAATACAGCCTGTTCTTGAGGAATTAATGTTAACATTTTTAATTATTAGATGTGATTTATTTGAAAGAAGTGTCAGTACAATAAAAAAAGCACTACTACTGATATCGGATGGAATATTATAATCAAACGAATTAATTTTTTTTTCTCCGTTAATTTCTATAAAATCTATACTTTTTTTATTTATGACTTTAATTGGAAGTTTCAAAAATTTATATAGTAATTCTGTGTGGTTTCTTGATTTCTTAGCTTTAATTTTTGTAGCTCCAGGGGCATTTAACGCTGCTAACATTATACAACTTTTAATCTGAGCGCTCCCTTTTTTTTCGAAGTATCTTATAGGTCTAACAAAATTTGTTCCTTGTATATATATTGGTAGTTTAGATTTATTTGACGGATAAAAATTTGCACCAAATTCTTTTAGTGGACTTATAACTCTTGAAAAATCTCTTCTTGATAAACTTCTATCCCCAGTTAACTTTATTTTATAAGGTGATTTTATTAAAAGTGCCAATATTAACCTTCCAAAAGTACCAGAGTTACCAGCATAAATATTTAAATTTTTTCTATATTTAAATCCATTAATACCCACACCGTCAATTTCACAAAATTTTTTACTTATATTTATTTTCACTCCTAATTTTTTTAAACCGTTAAGGGTACTTAAAACGTCCTCAGACTGTAATAAATTATATGCTCGTGACTTACCTATGGCTTGAGAGGCTAGCAAAGCCCATCTTATAGACAAACTTTTATCACCAGAAACACTAATGACTTTTTTAAATGGTTGAATTTTTTTACTTATAAAAACATATTTCGGCATTTTAATTTTTAGTTAAATTTAAAAAACTCACCAAAATATGCAGATCTAGCATTTTCATTTTTTATCAATTGAGATGGAGTTCCCTGAGCGATAATTTTATTATTAGACAAAATCATTGCACGGTCAACAACTGACAATAGCTCTCTAGCCTGATGTTCGCAAATTATAATACACATTTGAGGTTTTTCATTTTGAAGAGTGACCAAAATTTCTTTTAACATTTGTATAGTAAGCACATCAAGTGCTGCAAAAATTTCATCACAAAGTAAAATTTTTGGGTCTCCTAAAAGAGCCATACAAATTACAAGTTTTCGCCGTTGTCCACCTGATAAGAACTTTGCTTTTATCTCTCTAACATTATCTAATTCAAACTTGCCAATTAGTTCATTAACTTTGTAAATTCTATCGTTTTTATTTTGAATTAGTATTTCTGCAATAGCATATAAATTTTCAAAAAGTGTCAAATCATTAAAATAACCTCCATATTGTGGAACATATCCAATTTTAAATTTTCTCGTCCTTAAATAAATAGGGTATTCAGTTGCATCTTTTGCTTCAAAAAAAATATTTCCATGATCTGGTTTTAATAATCCTGTGAGAATATTAAATATTGTGCTTTTACCTGCTCCGTTTGGGCCCAGAAGTCCTAAAATTTCTCCAGGATTCACTTTAAAACTTACATCATCCAAGATTTGTCTTTTACCAAAAGATATTGAGATTTTACTAAAATAGATTAAGGGTGCACTCTTTTTAAAACTTTTGATTCGGAATTTTTTAATAATTGCCATCTTATTTTTTATAAACTATTTTAATTTTTTCTCTTTGATCTTTCATTGAAATTGTAGAGTTTTTTGAAATTAAGTCAATTTCCAATCTATCAGCAAAAAGATTCGTTTGTAAACTTTTGTAAGATATATTTTCATATAGTACTGCCAATTTTTTTTCAAACGAAAGATCTAAATATCCACAATTTATTTTATGATCATCATAATCAATTTTTGTATTTTCATAAAAATTTGTATCAAAGCTTTTATTGTTATATTTTGCATAATCAGACATAATATTTATATCGCCAGAATTTAAAATGCTAATTTTTGCTTTTACATTCCTAAGATATATTATATTTGGATCTTGATCTTTAATCTCGCCATATTCAGCAAATATACTGTAAGTATTTCCATCCTCATCTTTTGATAAGTAATTAATATCTTTGATGATATTTGATTTTTCATTTATTTCTTCGGGCATTTCATTTTTTGAAACAACTTTATTTGTGGTCTTTAGTTCTTGATTAAAGTACATAAAAAAAATAGTTAAAGAAATCATAACAACTACTAATGATAAAAATATCTGTACTGCAGTTTTTTTGTTCATTTACTGTATATTTGCTTTGAGCAATGCATGAAGATGCAATAAGCCTATAGTGATTTTTTTTTTTCCATTTTTATGGACACATAAGCTAGTTATTTTTTTTTCAGACATAATTGATAAACTTTTAGATGCGAGTGTATCTTTTTCAATACTTATTGGATTTCTTGTCATAACATTTTTTACTATTAATTTTTTTAAATTATTATTTTTTTGGCTTGATCTTCTAATTTGTCCATCAGTAATAATTCCTGTGGTAAATCTATTTTTATTTATTGCGATTAATACACCAAGCTTTTTTTTAGTCATTACATTTAGTGCATTTTTCATGTCTGAGTTTTCATTTATAAACGGGATTCCTTTTTTTGTTATCATCAAGTCCTCTGCTGTTTTAAGTTGTGCTCCTAAAGAACCTTTTGGGTGCAAGGCTTTAAAGTTTTTTTTATTGAAACCCTTTTTTTTTAAAGCTGCAACTGCTAGACAATCTCCTATTGCAAGTGATTCTGTTGTGCTACTTGTTGGAACTATTCCAAGACCAGCCTCCTTAACTTCAGGAATGAATATTTTAATATCAGCAGCTTTATATAAAACAGAGTTTTTTTTAGAGACAATTCCTATTAATGTTATTTTATTTCTGTTTGCATACTGTATAACAGGTTTTAGTTCTTGCGTTTCTCCTGAATTGCTTATTAACACAAGAATATCTTTTTTTGAAATACTCCCTAAATCTCCATGAGCACAATCACTTGCAGCTAATGAAAATGATGGGCATCCTACCGAGGATAATGTTGCAGAAATCTTAGATGCTATCAAAAAACTTTTTCCAACACCACAAAGTATAATTTTTGATTGACATTTTACTATTGCATTTACCGCCTGATCGAATGAAATGTTAATAGATGTTTTTAATTTTTTTAATGCTTGTATTTCTAAATCCAAAACCTCTCTTGCAATTTTTTTTAAATTAATATTGTTCATTAAATTATTTAATGTTCAAATGTTTCTAGCTTATATCCTGAAATTTCCATATCCACTAATACAGGGATTACTTTCATACATTTTTCAAAAAGATCAATTCTTTTTTCTCTAATTAGCATTTTTGTCAATTTATCTTTTATTTCAAATAAATATTCTGTATCTTGAGCCGCATAATTAATCTGTTTTGTTGATAAATTTGGATTTCCCCAATCACTTTGTTGTTCTTTTTTTGATATATCTTTACCACATAGTTCTTTAACTAAATCTTTATATCCATGGTAGGAGCTTGCAGTACGAGCAATCTTTGAAGCTACTTTAGTACAAAAGATATTTTTTGGTTGAACATTTAAATGGTATTTTAACCATAACAAATCTTGTCTTGCATAGTGCATAACAAATTGAGTAGAGGGATTTGAGAGTATTTTTACCAAGTTTGGAGCTTTGTATGTTTCTCTATTGAGCTTTATTAAAAAAAAATGTTTTGATTGAAGTCCTAATTGTACCAACGTCAATGGATCTCTGCCAAGAACTAATCCTAGAGCTTCGTTATCTATGCCGATTGTTTTTTCATTACTTAAATCAATGTCGGCAGGTAAATCATTTTCAAAAATTTTGATGTTATTCATTTTTATTTATATATATAAAGACATAACAAAAATGTCTAATTTTTGGTAAATTATATGAAAAAAGTATTAATCTTTGGTGCTAGCGGACAAATTGGTCGATATTTAATTAGAAAGTTAACAAAGAATAACTATACGGTAACAGCCATAACAAGAAATTCTCATCAGAAAGGCTATGTATTGAAAACCCAAGCAAATGCAGGTTATTTAACTATAGTTGAAGCTAGTATATTTGATGAAGATAAAATTAGATCCTTAATAAAAAATGCTGATATATGTATAAATTTAATTGGTATTTTATATGAGAAAAACAAAGCAAATAGCTTTGAAAATGTTCACTCTAATTTTCCATATTTAATCTCCAAATTATCTTCTGAAAATAATCTTAAACAATTTATTCATTTGTCTGCTCTGGGTATTGAAAACTCAATCGACTCAAAATATGCAAATAGTAAGTTACAGGGAGAAAAAAATATTAAAAAAAATTATCCAAAAGCTTTAATTTTAAGACCTTCAATTGTTTATTCTGTTGATGACAATTTTACAACTAACTTTATGAGTTTATTAAGCTTACTCCCTTTTTTTCCATTATACTATAATGGAAGAACAAAATTTTCACCGATACATTGTTCAGATTTAGCTGAAATTATTTATTATGTAATTTCTAAAAATATTAATTCTCTAACTTTGGAATGTATTGGCCCTGAAGTTATTTCTTTTAAAGAGATTTTAGAACGATTATTAAAATTAATTAATAAAAAAAGGTTATTAGTTCCCATTCCTTTGGTAATTGCAAAATTATCAGCAGTTTTTTTCCAATTTTTTCCATCACCTTTAATAACTTTGGATCAAATAAGACTTCTTAAATATGATAATGTTCAATCAGGAAAATATAAAACAAATTTTGATATAGGTTTTAAAAAATTAAAAAATTTTAATGAAGAAGTAGAAAAATATTGCTACATGTGGAAAAAGGGTGGTGAATTTTCTAGAAAAAAATAATTTTTTGAAATGAAGGTAAAAATAATATTAATTTAAAAATAGTTTATAAATGATTAATTTTTTTGTTTATTTTTTGATATTTTTGATACTGTGCTATGTTTTATTTTTAGGAGCAACAGCAGTTAAAAGAGGCATTGACGCTAAAAATGAGAAAAAAAAAAATAAAGATATCCTAAAAAAAAAGTAATTTTCCTGATTACTTATGCTGATTTAATTTTTTTTTCAATAAATTGAGGCATGTCTTCTTCTTTTTCCCCCACATCTTCCTTTTTGCCTTTTGGTTGGAAGGCGTATAACAAGTGAAGCTTGCAATAAGAAAAATCTTTTAATGATTTTCTACCACAAAAATAAAATGTACTTTCATTTGGGTGACCAATGGGCCATTTACACACACTCTCATCTAATTCCTCGAGTTGTTTGGGTTTTTCAGGTTCAAAGTCACTTTCGATAATTAGTGATTTAAATTTATTTCTTCTTCCCCTTTTTTTAACAATAGTTTCTTGACTGCTTGTCTCTAAGTTATTTTGAGCTACAGAAGTATTTCTTGTTTTTATTTTAGCAGATAAGTTTAGTCTGTGTGCTTTACCAATTACTGCATTTCTGCTAATACCACCAATTATTTCAGCAATCTGACTTGCTGTATTTCCTTTACCCCACAGCTCTTTTAATTTTGCAACTTTCTCTTCTGTCCAACTCATAAGCACTATATTTAGTGTTTAAATATTAATTAAATACTATATAGAGTTACCCACAATAAGGCAAAAAAAACAAGTAATATTTTTGTTTTATTAACAAAAGTTCAAAAAAAAATATATGAATTATTACTTATGGTTGAATTACAAAATAAATATAAATTAGGTGTAAGGCGTTTTGGCCTAATTAACTGGGTAGGTGCTACTAACTTATTTTATAAAGAATGTAGTAGATTTTTTGTTGTATGGGCTCAAACATTATTATCACCGCTTATTTCAAGTTTGCTTTTTCTATCAGTTTTAACATTGGCTTTAGGCAATGAGAGAGGAGAGGTTTTGGGCTATTCATTTATCGAGTTTCTAGCACCAGGTTTAATTGTTATGAGTCTAATCAGTCAATCTTTTAGTCATTCTGTAAGTTCTTTAATGATTAGTAAAATGCAGGGCAATATAGTTGATATGCTTTATGCGCCTTTATCAGCTTTAGAGGTAACTTTAGCAATTATTTTAGCAGCCGTAACAAGAAGCATTGTCATTGCAATTATTTCAATTTTAGTTTTTTCGGTTATCGTGGATCTTAATTTTTATAATTTTTTCTACATACTTACATTTGGACTCTTGGGATGTTTTATTCTAGGATCTTTAGGATTTATAACAGGCCTTTGGGCTGAAAAATTTGATCATACTGCTACAATTACTAATTTTATAGTTACTCCATTGACTTTTTTGAGCGGAACCTTTTTTACAATTGATAAACTACCAGCTTTTTTTAAAAGTATTAGTTTAATGAATCCTTTCTTTTACATAATAGATGGCTTTAGATATGGTTTTCTAGGAAAATCTGACGGATCAATATTTTTTGGATTGATTTACTTAAGTATACTATCATTTTTAATGTGGTATTTGGCTTTTTATCTTTTTAAAAAAGGTTATAAAATTAAATCATAATTTCAATGAGTGCTTTAGCTAAAAATTATAATAGAAGAAAGATTGCTTTTAGAAGAGGCAAGGGAAGTTTTCTTTATTCGACTAATGGAAAGAAATATTTAGATTTTGTGCAAGGAATAGCAGTAAATTCCTTAGGACATGCAAATCCAAAATTAATTAGAGCAATACAAAACCAATCAAGAAAAATTTGGCATATTTCAAATGCCTTTTTAATTCCTGAAGGAGAAAGATTAGCAAAAAGATTAACAAAAAAAACATTTGCTGAAAATGTAATTTTTCAAAACTCTGGAGCGGAAGCAACAGAGGCTGCAATTAAAGTCGCAAGAAGATATTTTTATATGAAAGGTAAACCAAAAAAAAATAGAATTCTATGTATTAAAAATTCATTTCATGGAAGAACTATTGCAGCAATTTATGCAAGTGGCTCAAAAAAAATGACCGAAGGTTTTGGACCTAAAGTTCCAGGTTTCGATCATATCGAATTTAAAGATTTTAAGCCAAGATTCCCAAACTTAAAAAAAAAAATAAAAAAAAATACAGCTGCAATAATGGTAGAAACTGTAATGGGTGAAGGAGGCGTTAAGCCTATTCCAGTAAAATGTTTAAAATATTTAAGAAAAATTTGTAATGAAAAAAAAATCCTATTAATTCTCGATGAGGTTCAGTGTGGAATAGGTAGATCTGGAAAATTTTTTGCTTATGAATACTCCAATATAAAACCAGATATTGTACCAATTGCAAAAGGTATAGGAGGCGGATTCCCAATCGGAGCTCTTTTAATGACGAAAAAAGTTGCTTCAAGCATGATTCCAGGAACACACGGAAGTACATTTGGAGGAAACCCATTAGCAATGAGTGTTGGAAATGCAGTTTTAGATGAAATATTTAAAATAGGATTTTTAAAAAATGTACAAAAAATTTCAAAATATTTTCATTTAGAATTAAATAAAATTAAAAATGATTATCCGCATGTAATTAAAGAGGTAAGAGGCTTAGGTTTGTTAATTGGTTTAAAACTTTTTAATAACCAAAATAAATTTATAAAAAAGCTAGAGAACAACAAGTTGCTTACAATAAAAGCCGCAGAAAATGTAGTAAGAATATTGCCACCTCTTAATGTAAAAAAATCAGAGATCAATCTTGCTTTAAAAATTATCAAAAAGGTTTGTAAAGATTTCAATACATAATGAAACATTTTATTAATCTCAAAGATATATCTAGTAATGATTTAAAAAAAATTATACTTAATGCAAGAAAAAGAAAATCTAAGAGAAAAAACCTCAATACTCTTGAAGCAGATAAAGATTCACCCTTGAAAGGAAAGCTTTTGATACAAATGTTTGAAAAATCCAGCTTAAGAACAAGACTAAGTTTTTATATCGCAATTAAACAACTTAATGGTGGAGCACTTACATTGCGTCCTGACGAACTTCACTTAAATAAAGGTGGAGAAAGTTTATCTGATACTGCAAAAATTATATCTACCTTTGGAAATGCATTTATGCTTAGAACAGATAGTGAGAAAAAATTAAATATTTTAAAAAAAAATATGACAATACCTATAATCAATGGTTTATCACCTAACTCACATCCAACTCAAGTTCTATCGGACGTTTTTACAATTGAGGAAATAAAAAAAAAACCAATTTCAAAACTTCAAATTTGTTGGATTGGCGATTCAAATAATGTCCTAAATAGTTTAATTGAGGCATCTGTTAAATTCACATTTAAATTAAATATTGCATGTCCAAAAAAATACAAACCTAATAAAAAATTATTAAGTTGGGCAAAAAATAACAAAGGTCAAATAAAAATATTTTCTGACTGCAAAGGTGCAGCAATAGGAAGTGATGTAATTTTTACTGATAAAGTCATATCTTTGAATGATAATTTAAATAAAAAAAAAAAATTAAGAGAGTTCAAAGATTTTAAAGTAAATTCAGCTGTCATGAAACATGCAAAAAAAGATGCAATTTTTCTTCACTGTTTACCAAGAGGCTCCGAGGTTTCAAATGAGGTATTTTTGGGTAAACAAAGTAAAGTTTTTCAACAAGCACTTAATAGAATTTATGTACAAAAAAGTATCTTATTGTATTGTTTCGAAAAATTAAGGTAAAGTTTTAGGACTATCACTATTTTGATTTAAATATAAAATGACTGAAGCTCTATCTTTTTCTTTTTTAAGTCCTGCAAATCCCATTTTATTTCCTTTAATCCAAGTGGATGGTTTAATTAAAAAGCCATTCATTTCTTCCCAAGTCCAATTTTTCTTATATTCAGTTAAAGATTTGGAGTATTTATAATCTGATACAGCTCCAACTGGTCTAAACATCACATTCCAAAGTTTAGGACCAATTTTATTTCCTCCGCCCTGTTTAATACTATGACATGCTGCACATTTTTTAAAAACTTTTTTACCATGCTCTACATCACCCATTGCTAACAAGGCCAGAATATCAACTTGGCTTTCAGAGCTCGTTTTAGATACCAACTTATCTGAGGTTTTTATTTCAACTTTGTAACCATCTATGTCAGGCTTATTTGTCTTAAAAATTATATCTGATATTTTTCCAACACCAAAAACTAGCAAAACTACTAATAAAATTGCAGTAATTATTTTATTTATTTCGAATGAATCCATTTTAATTATAATTATTTGACGTATAACATAATAATTTGAAAATTACTTATTTTTTTAAATTATTAATTTGCGTCTGTTAGACGCAGAATTAATTAAAATATTCAATGATGTCAAAAACAATTATTTTAATTCCCTCTAGATTATCCGCTTCAAGGTTACCAGGAAAACCGCTTCTAAAGATAAATGGTTTACCAATTATTTGTCATGTATTTAAAAAAGCTAAAAAAACTAATATTGGGCAAGTTGTAGTATGCGCTGAAGATAAAGAAATTGTAGACGAAATTAAAAAAATTGGTGGTGAAGCAATTTTAACAAGCAGTCATCATAAGTCGGGGAGCGATCGAATCTTTGAAGGTTTTAAAAAATTAGAATTAAAAAATTTCGACTATATACTTAACTTACAAGGCGATGAACCAAATATAGATGAGAAGGATATAATTAATTTGAATAACTCAATTATGAATAACAACTCAGACCTAGGAACTTTAGCAACAAAAATTAAAAATGAGTCGATTTTGTCTAATGAAAATATCGTGAAAGTTATATTAAAAGAAAAATTATCTGAGAGAAATTTTCCTCTAGCGACTAATTTCTATAGGAAAAATTTGTCTATTAAGAATGAAAATATATATCATCATATTGGTATTTATATTTACAAGGTAAGTGTCTTAGAAAGATTTGTTAATTTAAATCAAACAAGCAATGAAATTAAATATAGATTAGAACAATTGCGAGCTTTGGATAATGGTATAAAAATTAATGTAGCTTTGGCCAAATCTAGTCCCATAGGCATAGATACCGAGGAAGATTATCTAGCGTTAAAAAAAATAATGGAATATAAGTCTTAAAATGAAAATACTTTATCAAGGTTCGCCGGGAGCTTATTCACATTTAGCAGCAAATGAACTTTACCCAGATGCCGAAATAGTTGCATGTAAAACTTTTGATGAGTGTTTTAAAAGGGCCGAGGAGGATAAAAATTTAAAAATTATAATACCTGAGTCAAATAGAATTACAGGTAATATAGGAATTGAATATTTAATTTTTAAACATCGATTAAACGTGTATGCAGAACATTTTCACAGAATTGAGCATAATTTATTAGCATTACCTGGATCAAAACTTAAAGATATAAAAAATGTTTATTCTCACGCTCAGGCACTATCGCAATGTTCAGAATTTATAAAAAAAAACAATATATCTGAAAATGTTAGGGCAGATACAGCTGGATCAGCAGAGTTAATTTCTAAAAACCGAAATAAAAATGATGCAGCAATTGCTTCAAAACTCAGTGCCCAAATTTATAAATTAGATATTATTGCATCAAATATTGAAAATGAAAAAGGTAACGTTACTCGTTTCTTAATAATGGGAAAAAATATTTTGCAACCAGAATTTGGAAAAGGGAAGTTCATAACCTCTTTTTTATTTAAGCTAAAGAGTAAACCCGCTGCCTTATATCAATCATTAGGAGGGTTCGCAATTAATGGAGTAAATCTAACTAAGTTACAAAGCTATCCAGAAAAAAATTCATTTTCTTCATATTTTTTCCTTTGTGATTTAGACGGTCATATTGAAGATTCAAAAGTGCAAAAATCTCTAGAGGAACTAGGATTACATTGTGAAGATTTTCACGTTCTAGGTGTCTTTCCAGCTGATAAGTTTAGAGATAAGTAATTTTTTTTATACTTTATATTGTAGAATAGAAATCATTGCTGTTATAATACTTTCGGAGGCTAGAGGTGAATGCTGCTTGAACCCGACTAGATCTTAACAGAAGCAATCGTAGAGACAGTTATTCAGGTTCTAGTCTCCTGATTTTATGAACAAAAATTTAAAAGTTTTATCTTTAAAATATAGACCACAAAATTTTGCTGATTTGATTGGTCAAGACATAGTTTCAGAAACAATAATCAATTCTATAAAATATAATAAAGTTCCTAATGCATATTTGTTTACAGGAATTAGAGGGATTGGGAAAACTACTATTGCAAGAATAGTTGCAAAATCTCTAAATTGTAAAAATGGAATAGATAACATTAACAAAAAAGATTCTTGTGAAAATTGTCATTGTGAAGCTATCGCAAATTCAAATCATATTGATGTTTTAGAGATGGATGCCGCAAGCAAAACAGGCGTAGATGATGTAAGAGATTTAATTGAATTTTCAAGATATGGCCCAACAACAGCAAAGTATAAAATATTTATTATTGATGAAGTTCATATGCTTAGCAAACAAGCATTTAATGCTCTACTAAAAACTTTAGAGGAACCACCTGAATATCTAAAATTTATCTTTGCAACAACAGAAATAAAAAAGATACCCGTTACTGTCATATCAAGATGTCAAAGATTTGATTTAACAAGAGTAAAATCTTTAGAATTATTTGAATACGTTAAAAAAATAAAAGATAAAGAAAAAGGAAAACTTACTGACGAAGCCTTAAAACTTATTGTAAAAATTTCAGAAGGTTCAGTTAGAGATGCACTATCGCTTTTAGATAGAGCTATTTTAAGTTTGGAAGAAGGTGAAGAATTTGATTTAAATAAAGCTCAAAAAATTTTTGGATATTTCGATAAATCACAATTAATAAATTTATTTCAGCTTATATTTCAAGGAAATGAGAAAGAAGTTTTAAAAGTTTATAGATCAATTTTTGATCAAGGAGTTGAGCCAAAAATATTTTTAAATGACTTTTTAGAGATACTATATTATTTTAAAAATATAAACTCTTTAACAATTGACGGAAATAATTTCTCATTAAATGACGAGGAACATAAATTAATAAAAAAATTGTCTAACGAAGTTGAGCAAAGCACTCTTTTATTATTTTGGCAATTTACTATAAAAACCCTAGGCGAGCTAGATATTGTTAATAATCAAAATTTATCTATTGAAATGTTTCTAATTAGATTAATCCATCTAAAGAAAATTAAAAAAGACTCAGAAAATGTTGAAGGTATAAAAAATAAACTTGAAGATAACAATATTGTTTTAGACGACAAAGCAAAAATAGATAGTAATGATTTATTTAATATAAAAAATAAAACCGTAGGTCAGATAAAAAATATTACCCAAGAAAAAAAATTAGACGATGAAATATCAAAGCAAAAGGATATAGATATAAAAGAACTATCGATTAATTCGTTTGATGATCTTTTGCATATTTGTATTTCTAGAAAAGAAGCAAAATTAAGATATGAGCTGGAAAAAAACGTCAATCTCGTAAGCTTTGATAATCAAAGAATAGAAATTTCTTTCAACGAAAAATTAGATAAAGACTTTATAAAAATATTATCCTCAAAATTATATGATTGGACTAATAAAAGATGGATAATTACTCTATCCAAAGAAAAAGGAAGTCCATCAATTAAAGAAAATTTACTTCAGGATAAAAAAAATTTATTTGAAAAAAAAAAAGATGGCTTTATCTATAAGAAAATTTTGGAAAATTTTCCAGATGCAGAAATGACTGAGGTCAAAATCTTAAAAGAGGAAAACAATGAATGATTTATCAAAAATTCTTTCTCAAGCTAAAGAACTTGAGATGAAAATGAAAGAAAGCCAAGAAAAAATAAAAAATATTACAGCTGAGGGTGTGTCTGGATCAAATTCAGTCAAAGTTATTTTAAATGGCGATGGTGAGATAATAAAAATTGATATTTCTCAGGAGACATTAAAAGAGGAAAAAACAATTTTAGAAGATTTAATTATGGCCGCACATAATAATGCAAAAATAAAATTAAAATCAAAAACTTCTGAAGAAATATCTAAAGCAACAGGAGGCTTGAATATACCAGGTTTTAAATTTCCACTTTAACTATATGCAAAGCATTAACGAAATAGATGAATTGGTAAAACTAATATCTAAGTTGCCTGGATTAGGGCCCAAGTCTGCAAAACGTATTGTTCTTAAATTAATAAATAATAGAAATGAACTTATTAAACCAATGGCAAAAACATTAGCGGAGGTTTATAAAAATATTTCAAGATGTAAAATTTGTGGAACATTAAAAAATAACACAATTGAATGTAGTTATAATAATTGTAAAATTCTTGAAAAAAAATATGATAAAATTTGCGTTGTTGAATCAATAGGAGATCAATGGTCAATTGAAAGCTCAAATATATACGAAGGATATTTTCATATATTGGGAGGTACAGTTTCTTCAGTTGGAAAAAGAAAAGAGGATTTATTGATTAATTCATTAATTGAAAGAGTAAAAAAAGGTAAAATAAATGAAGTAATTATTGCGACTAGTGCAACTGTCGAAGGAATGACAACTGCTTATTATATTAAAGATAGTTTAAAAGGTATAAATGTTAAAGTATCCAAACTGGCTCAAGGTTTGCCTGTTGGTGGCGAAATTGAGAATTTAGATGATGGCACATTATTTTCAGCTTTTAAAAATAGAAATGGTGTTAGCAACAAAGCAGATTAGTTTTTTTTAAGAAGCCTATTAAGATGAAGGATTGGTTCTGTATAACCAGAAGGTTGTAATCTTCCATGAAAAACTAAATCACAAGCTGCTTTAAAAGCTACTGATCGGTCAAAGTTGCCTGACATTGTCTGATATGGAGCTTGGCCTTTCATGCTCGGATCTTTTAAATTTTGACTATCAACAACCTTAGCCATTTTTTTCATAATTTCTAAAACTTGTTTTTTACTGCAAACACCATGATACAACCAATTAGCAATATGTTGACTACTTATTCTACAAGTTGCTCTATCTTCCATAAGACCAATACCATTAATGTCAGGAACTTTTGAACAACCAACTGATTGATCAACCCATCTAACTACATATCCTAAAATTCCTTGAGAATTATTTTTTAACTCTTTTGTAATATCATCCATTGACCAGTTCGTTCTATTATCAACTGGAATAGTTAAAAGATCTGAGAGTTTTGCAATTTTTCTTTTTGATAATTTTTTTTGTTTAGCAAAGACATCGATCTCATGATAATGAAGAGCGTGTAATGCTGCAGCTGTCGGTGAGGGCACCCAAGCACAATTAGCTCCTGATTGAGGATGTACGATTTTTTGTTTCATCATATCTTTCATTAAGTCTGGCATTGCCCACATTCCTTTACCAATTTGTGCTTTACCTGAAAAACCACATGATAGACCAATATCAACGTTTCTATTTTCATAAGCAGATATCCACTTTGAGGATTTCATGTCTCCTTTGAAAACCATAGGACCTGCCTCCATAGAAGTATGAATTTCATCTCCAGTTCTATCTAAAAAACCTGTATTTATAAAAAAAACTCTATTTTTTAGAGCCCTAATACATTCTTTAAGATTAACAGATGTTCTTCTTTCTTCATCCATTATTCCACAAAGTATTTGATTTCTTTTTAAATTTAAAACCTTTTCCACTTTTTCAAAAATTAAGTTTGTAAATGAGCATTCTTCAGGCCCATGCATTTTTGGTTTAACTATGTAAATAGAATTTTTTCTTGAATTCCCTTTTATTTTAAAATCATGGATACATGCAAGAGATGTTATAAAAGCATCAAGAATACCCTCTGGACATTCTGAACCGTCTTTCAGGAGAATTGCTGGAGTAGTCATCAAATGACCTACGTTTCTATTTAGTAGCAAAGATCTTCCATGTAATTTAATTTTTTTACCCTTTGTAGAAATATAATTTCTGTCACTATTTAATTTTCTCAAAACTTTTTTACCATTTTTGGTAAATTCTGAATTTAGGCTTAGCTTCATTAATCCTAACCAATTTCTATAACCAAGAATTTTATCCTCAGCATCTACAGCAGCTACACTATCCTCGTGATCACATATAGTTGAAATAGCTGATTCCAAGATAATGTCATGAATTTTTAAAATATCTTGATTTCCCTCAGGATTATTTATTTCCATATTTCCTGAATGATCAAATAAGATATCAATATGTAGATTATTATTTATGAACAGAAGTGAAGACAGTTTATTTAATTTTTTATTATAACCAACAAACTGTTTAGGATTTTTTAAATCTAAATTAAGTTTATTATTTTTTACTTCAGGAGTTTTTGATAAATCCTTCCAGCTTTTATCTTTTAAGGGTATATATTTATCTAACAAATCACGTGCATAACTGATTACCTTTTTTCCTCTTATTGGATTATAAGTTTTTCCCCTTAGGGCGCCATGAGTCTCAGGAATTATATCTGTCCCGTAAAGACTGTCATATAAACTTACCCATCTAGCATTTGCAGCGTTAAGCAAAAATCTTGCATTTGAAACAGGACAAACTAATTGTGGTCCACAAATACTTGATATTTCTCTGTCTACGTTTTTTGTTTTAATTTTAAAGTTGCCACCTGGCTTACTTAAATAACCAATTTTTTTAAGGAATTCTGTATATTTTTTTAAATTTAAATGATCACCTTTTCTATCTTTGTGCCATCTATCAATAATTTTTTGTAATCTTTCTCTTTTTTCTAATAACTTTTTGTTTGTAAATGAAAGCTTGTGTACATATTTATTAAAACCACTCCAAAATTTTTCTTTATTGACTTTCGTTCCTGGCAACAGTTCTTTATTGATAAAGTTAACTAGCTTTTCTGATACCGACAGATCTTTAATTTTTAAATACTTTTCTTTCATTTATTCACTCTATTATTTTATAATTTTATAGGAAATATAACTTTTTGCTCCTAAATCCGTCAATTTATTATTATATTTTTTTAAATTTTATCATTTTATTGCCCTTTTTTAATTTATAAGCATTATTATTAAAGCAATGAAAAATTATTTAAATTTTGAAGATGAAATAAAAAATTTGGAGAGCGAGATAGATAAATTAAAAGATCCTTACAATAATGAGGGACTTTCAGAGGTCGATACTGGTAAAATTTCTAAAATTCAGAATGAAATAGATCAAAAATTAAAAGAAGTTTATTCAAATCTTAATCCTTGGCAAATAACTTTGGTTGCAAGGCATGAAGATAGACCTAAGTCCAAATTTTTTATAGAAAATTTATTTGAGGAATTTTTACCTTTGTCAGGTGATAGATTTTATGGCGAGGATAAGTCAGTATTAGCTGGATTTGCAAAGTTTAAAGGCAACTCCGTATTAGTTATTGGTCAAGAGAAAGGTGATGACTTAGATTCTAGAATTAAAAGAAATTTTGGAATGATGAGGCCTGAAGGTTATAGAAAAACAATAAGATTAATGAAACTAGCTGACAAATTTAAAATACCCATAATTTTTTTTATAGATACACCTGGTGCTTACCCAGGAGTTGGGGCAGAGGAGAGAGGTCAAGCTGAAGCAATAGCAAAAACTATAGAATGCAATATGGATTTGGGAATACCAACTATATCTATAATAATAGGTGAAGGTGGCTCGGGTGGAGCTGTGGCCCTAGCTTCATCAAGCAAAGTTCTTATGTTGTCAAACGCGATATATTCTGTGATTTCTCCAGAGGGATGCGCTACCATACTTTGGAGAGATGCATCAAAAACTTTAGAGGCAGCAAAAGCAATGAAACTTTCAGCAAAAGATTTATTTAACCTAGGCGTCATTGATGAAATTATTGATGAACCCTCAGGAGGCGCACATAGAGACAGAGATCTTACTTTAGAAAATATTAAAAGTGCAATCGAAAAAAATTTAAATTCTCTTAAAAACTTAAATAAAGATGAAATTATCAATCATAGAAAAAACAAATTTTTATCTATCGGAAGAAGAGATGGATTTTCTAAACATTTAGGTGAAGAAACTTCTTTAAGTATGAAAATAACCTTTATAGAAAACTTAAAAAATAGAGTTATTTTATATAAAAAAGAGTTATCTGTATTCTTCGCAGCAATTATATTTTTTACTTTTCTTTATTTAATATTATAAAGCACCACAGCAAAACTTATATTTTTTACCAGTTGCTTCACATATATCGTTGCGAGATATTTTTTGACCTTTGTTTAAAATTAAGAGACATTTTGGGTTATTAACTATACTAGTACTTTTTTTAATATTGTCTTGTTCATTCTTTTTTTCGATAATTGTCAAATTAATTAAAATGGTAATTAAATCTGTTTTAAGTTTATTTAATAAGTTTTCAAATAGATTAAAAGCTTCTTTTTTGTACTCAATTAATGGATCTCTTTGACCATAGGATCTTAGCCCAATTACTTGTCTTAGTTGTTCTAAATATTGAATATGCGATTTCCAATTTAGATCAATAGCCTGAAGAAAAATCCTTTTTTCAAATTCTTTAGCTTGATCTTCTGAAAGGTGTTTGACTCTCTCGTTTCTTTTTTCCACAAATTTTTCTCTGATTTTTTTTTCAAAATCCTCGTTTTTTAATTGAATTAAATTTTGAACTTCATCCTCAGTAAAACTTTTTCCAAGTAAAGATCTTAAATTATTATTGAAATCGCTATTTTTCGAATTACTTATATCTTTACTCTTTAATTGAGCTAATTTTTCAATAATTTCTGATAAAAAGCTATTAGAGTAATCAAATATTTTTTCACTTTTAATAACCTCATTCCTTTGGGTAAAAATTACGTGTCTTTGATCGTTTAAAACATTATCAAACTTAAGTAATGTTTTTCTAATATCAAAGTTTCTTGACTCTACTTTCTGCTGTGCGCGTTCAAGAGCTTTATTTATCCATGGGTGTTCAATACTTTCTCCATCTTTTAAACCCAGTTTTTCTAAAATATTATTCATTGACTCAGACCCAAATATTCTCATTAAGTCGTCCTCTAAACTCACAAAAAAAATAGAATTTCCCTCATCCCCTTGACGTCCTGATCTTCCTCTTGCTTGATTATCTACTCTTCTAGACTCCATTCTTTCGGTTCCAATTACAAACAAACCTCCCAAAGATTTAATTTCGTCTTTTTCATTATTTTTACCTTTTTTTCCACCCAATTTAATATCTACGCCTCTGCCTGATATACTTGTTGTAATTATTATTGAATTTTTTGTCCCCGCATTTGCAATTATTTCAGCTTCCTTCTCATGATTTTTTGCATTTAAAACAATATGCTTGATATTATTTTTTTTTAACAAATTTGAATAATGCTCTGATTTATTAATACTTGCTGTAAAAACTAGCAGTGGTTGGCCTTTATCATTGCACTCCTTAATTTTATTTATAATCGCAATATCTTTTTCTTTTAATGTTCTAAAAATTATATCATTCCAATCTTTTCTAATCATTTTTTGGTTAGTCGGTATACTGATGACATTTAAATTATATATTTCAAAAAATTCTTCAGATTCAGTTAAAGCAGTTCCAGTACATCCAGAAATTTTGGAATAAAGTTTAAAATAATTTTGATAAGTAATTGATGCTAAAGTTTGGTTTTCAACTTGCACATCTATTCTTTCTTTTGCTTCAAGCGCCTGATGCAAGCCATCACCATATCTTCTTCCTTCAAGAATTCTTCCAGTGAGTTCATCAATAATTTTTAAAGATCCATCTTTAACAATATAATCTCTTCCTTTTTCAAATAAATGATTTGCTCTTAAAGCCTGATTCACATGGTGAACTAAATTCAAATTATCTGGATCATAGAAATTATTATTTTTTAGTACACCAGCATTAATTAAAATCTTTTCTACGTTGTCTATTCCTTTATTTGTTAATAAGATATTTTTATCTTTTTCATCAATTTCATAATCTTCTGACTTTAATTTTTTAACAAGTTTATCAATAGAAAGATATTTATCAGTCTTATCTTCAGCGGCGCCAGAAATTACAAGTGGTGTTCTGGCTTCATCAATTAAACATGAATCAATTTCATCAACTATAGAAAAATAATGTTCTCTTTGAACTATTTGATCACTCCTAATTGACATGTTATCTCTAAGATAATCAAATCCTAATTCACTATTAGTCGCGTAAGTTACATCACAACTGTAATTTTTTTTTCTTGTAAAATCATCTTGGCCGTTATTAATGAAGCCAGATGATAAACCAAGAAAATTATAAATTTTACTCATTTCCTCGCAATCTCTTTTAGCCAGATAATCATTAACTGTGACTATATGAACGCCTTTTTCCAATAATGCATTTAAATACGCTGCAAGAACAATCGTTAATGTTTTACCTTCACCAGTTTTCATTTCTGCGATTTTTCCCTCATGTAAAACTACACCCCCAATAATTTGAACATCAAAATGTCTTTCCCCCCTTGTTCTTTTAGAGGCCTCTCTAGTTAAGGCAAAAGCCTCGGGTAAAATAGTATCTAAACTTTTTCCATTTCTTAATTTAATTTTTAATTCTTCAGTTTTTTTTGGAAAATCTATATCCTTAAGTTTTATTGCTTCTTCTTCTAATTTATTGACTTTTTCAACAATTTTTTGAATTCTATCAAGTTCTCTTTTGTTACCTGATTTAAAAAATTTTGATATAAAATTAACAGGATTTAGCATCTTATTTTTTTGATATATAAATTAATATATTAAATATATAGGTATTAAATAACTTATTTAAATAGTATGGCAATAAACTTTGGAAATATTTTTACGTCACACAGCAAGTCAAAATTAGGCGACTTTCAAGACCTGGATCATCTTGACGGGGTTTCAATCTCAACTATCTCTGCAAATTTATATAATAATCATAGAGATGACCTAGTAATGTTTTATTTTAGAAAAGGAGCTGAGTATGCATCTGTATACACTCAATCTAAAATAATTTCTGAGAATATAAAATGGAATTTAAATATAAAAAATAAAAAAATTAATGCACTATTAATTAATACTAGAAATGCAAATGCTTTTACTGGAAAAAAAGGTTATCAGGCCTTAAGAGATATTGCAGAAGAATTATCAATAAGACTCTCTGAAAAACAAAAAAAAGATGAAGAAAAACCAGAGAAAGTCAGACCAGATAGAATAATTTTTAGCAGTACAGGAACGATTGGAGAAAAGTTTCCAGTAGATAAAATAAAAAAAAATATTCCTGAATTAGTAGAAAAAATTAAATATACACAGAATAAATATGTTTGGACTAAAGCTGCATTAGGAATAATGACTACAGACCTTGTGCCAAAGCTTGCTATGGAAGAATGCAAAATTGGAAGCACAACAGTAAAAATTTATGGTATCGCGAAAGGTTCTGGTATGATTTTCCCTAATATGGCTACAACATTGGGATTTATATTTACAGATGCAAATCTTTCAGCAAGCATATTGCAAAAATTATTGAAAAAAAACATAGAAACCACTTTTAATGCAATAACATGTGATGGAGATACGAGCACAAATGATATGGTTTCAATTTTTTCTACTGGGGCTGCTAAAAACTCAAAAATTAAAAATATTAACGATCCCAAATTAGAGGAATTTGATCTTGCCTTACACTCAACTCTTTTAAATTTAGCAAAAAGAGTTGCTGCCGATGGCGAAGGAGCATCAAAGTTTATAACTGTTCAGGTTAATAATGCTAAAACTCAAGAGGACGCTAAAAAGGTTGCCTTCTCAATAGCGAATTCTCCTTTAGTAAAAACTGCTGTAGCTGGTGAGGATTGTAATTATGGAAGAGTTTTAATGGCAATAGGCAAATCGTATGTGCAAATTAATTTAAATAAATTAATAGTGAAATTTGGTGATGTGAAAATTATAGAAAAAGGCCAAATATCAAATTTCTTTAATGAAATTGAAGCTGAAGAATATATGAGAAGTGAAAAAATTGAGATATATGTTGATATAGGAACAGGTAAAAAAAATTTTACTGCATATACTATGGATTTTACTAAAAAATATATTGAAATTAATGCAGATTACAGATCCTGATAAACATTGAAATTAAATAATAAGTTACTAAATAAAAATCATGATAAAGTACAATTTAATTTGCAAGTCTTGTAAAAAATCATTTGATAGTTGGTTCGCATCTTCAAAAGAGTATGAAAGACTCAAAAAATTTAAACATATAAAATGTTATAATTGTAATTCTATAGATGTTGATAAAAGTTTAATGTCTCCTAGAGTTTTAAATAAAAAAAACAATAAGTATGAAAAAATAAAAAATAAAAAATTTATTGAAATAAAAAATACCATTAAAGAATATCAAAAATTTATTAAAAATAATTTTCAATATGTCGGAGATAATTTTGCTTATGAAGCGAGATCAATACATTATAAAAATAAAAAAAAATCTAAAAATGGAATTTATGGAAATGCAACACTGCAAGATTTGAAAGAATTGAATGAAGAGGGAATTAAAACTGAAACTATTCCTTGGATTAATGAAAAAGATAATTAATTTTTTTTAAACCTTGCTATATAATTTACTGATTTATCCTTACTTATATTCCATTTGTTTTTTAAAAGATCAAATTTTAAACCATCTAATTCTTCAATTTTAAGATTATTTTTTTTTGATATTTCTATTAAGTCCTTAGGTTTTACAAACTTTTCCCAATCATGTGTTCCTATAGGTAACCATCTCAAAATATACTCCGCACCAATTATCGCAAAAAAATATGATTTAAGGGTTTTATTTAAAGTTGCCACAAACATTAGCCCATTTTTTTTTAATAATTGAGAACTTTTTTTTATAAAATAATCTATATCATCTACGTGCTCTATTATTTCCATATTTAAAATAACATCGAATTTTTTGTCTATCCTCAGTGTTTCTGGTGAGGAGCATATATAATTAATTTTAAGATTATTTTTTTTTGCATGAAATTTTGCTACTTCAATATTTTTATCAGAAGCGTCTATCCCTACTACATTAGCTCCCAACCTACACATTGGCTCAGATAAAAGACCTCCACCGCAACCAATATCTAGAATATTTATTTTTCTAAGGGATTTTGTTGAGGATTTTATTTTAAAGTGCTTTATTATGCTATTTTTTATATATTCAATTCTTATTGGATTGAAATTGTGTAATGGTTTAAACTTGCCATTTGGATCCCACCACTGGGATGCAATTCTAGAAAATTTCTCTATTTCTTTTTTATTTATTGTGTTACTTTTCATAGTTAGTTACATTACAATTAAGATGTATTTAATCAATATATTTAGTTTTTTATAAAAAATATTATCAATGAAAATCATTGTTTTAAAGTTCGGTGGCAGTTCAGTAGGAACTATAAAAAGGATAAAAAAGGTAACAGACATAATAGTCAGTTACAAAAAAAAGGGATACAGTCCTATTGTTGTTTCTTCTGCAATGAGTGGGACTACTAATGATTTAATTAAGAAATCAAAAGCAATTTCTAATAACTTTTCAAATTCAGAGTATGACGTACTTGTTTCTTCTGGAGAGCAGATCTCTTGTTCTTTAATTGCCGGAAGATTAAATTCTATGGGATATAAATCAAGAACTTGGATGGGATGGCAAGTTCCAATTTTTACTGAAGGCTCATATAGCTCATCAAGAATAACCTATATAAATAGTAAAAAAATTTTAAGTTACTTAAGAGAGAGTGGAATACCAGTTATAAGTGGTTTCCAGGGTATAAATACAGAAAATAGAATAACAACTCTAGGAAGAGGAGGATCAGATGCATCTGCTATAATGTGTGCAAAATTTTTTAAAGCTCAAAAATGTATTATATATACTGATGTTGAGGGGGTTTATACAACAGATCCTAATACGTTAAAAAAGGCCAAAAAAATTAAAGTTATTTCTTATGAGGAAATGTTAGAAATGGCTTCATTAGGTGCAAAAGTTATGCAACCAACATCTATTCAAGATGCTAGACTAAATAGAATTGATATTGAGGTTAAGTCTTCATTTGTAAAAAAAGATGGGACTAAAATTACAAAAAGAAAAAATATTTTAAGTAATAAAATTATTAGAGGTATATCATTCACTAAAAATGATGCTAAAATTACTCTATTAGGTGTTAAGGATAAACCAGGTATCGCCGCTTCAATATTTAAACCACTTTCTAACAATGCAATAAATGTTGACATGGTTGTTCAAAATATATCAGCTGATGGCAAGAAAACTGATTTAACTTTTACAATAAAATCTGAAGATTTAATTAAAACACAAAAACTTATAAAAAATAATTCAAAAATAAGTTTTAGAGATTTAATTGTTGATAAAAATGTTTCAAAAGTTTCAATTATTGGAGTCGGAATGATTGCAACACCGGGAGTCACATTTAGAATGTTTCAAGCTTTAGCAAAAAAAAATATAAATATTTTAGTTATTTCTACGTCAGAAATAAAAATATCTGTTTTAATAAATAAAAAAAATATAAAAAAAGCAATTGCTTCATTGCATAAAGAGTTCAAACTTGAAAAATAAAAATGAGCTTAAGACCATTTAGAGATATTAAAAGAAGGAAAACGAGAGTTGTTAAAGTTGGAGATGTTTTAGTAGGCGGCGACAATCCTATATCAGTTCAATCTATGACCAATACTTTAACAACTGATGTAAAATCAACAATCAAGCAAATCAATGATATAACTGCAGAGGGAGCAGATATCGTAAGAGTTTCTTGCCCAGACAAAGATTCTACATCAGCATTAAAAGAAATTGTTAAACATGTCTCTGTTCCAATAGTTGCTGATATTCACTTTCACTATAAAAGAGCAATTGAATCTGCTGAAAACGGTGCAAAATGTTTAAGGATCAATCCAGGCAATATAGGTGATCAAAAAAAAATAAAAGAGGTAATTTCTTCCGCAAAAAATAATGACTGTTCAATTAGAATAGGAGTAAATGCAGGATCTCTTGAGAAGGATATTTTAGAAAAGTACAAAGAACCTTGTCCTGAAGCGCTAGTAGAGAGCGCTAAGAGAAATATAAAAATTTTAGAAGATCAAGATTTTTTTAATTTTAAAATAAGCGTTAAGTCTTCAGACGTTTTTTTATCTATTGCTGCTTACAGACAACTTTCAAAAGTTTGCGATTATCCATTACATTTAGGAATTACCGAAGCAGGAAGTTTTGTGTCTGGAAGCATAAAATCATCTATAGGACTAGGGTCACTTTTAATGGATGGAATTGGAGATACAATAAGGATATCCTTGTCAGATGATCCTCCAAAAGAAGTGAGGATTGGAAATGAAATACTAAAATCATTAAATTTAAGAAACAGAGGAGTCAAAATTATCTCTTGTCCTTCATGCGCAAGACAAGCGTTTCCAGTAATTAACACTGTAAAAATATTAGAAGATAAACTTTCCCATATAAAAACACCTATAACACTATCTGTAATTGGATGCGTTGTTAATGGCCCCGGTGAAGCAGCCTTTACTGACGTGGGAATTACTGGGGGTGGAAAAGGTAATAACATGCTTTATCTATCTGGTATTCAATCGCATAAAGTTATTACAGAAGACATTATATCTAAAGTGGTAGAACAAGTAGAGAAAAAAGCTATAGAGATTGAAGAAAATAAATAATGATACCAAAAATTAAAGTAAGGGATTTAATCTCTAGACATTCACTATTAGAAAAAGAATTATCATCAGGCGAAATTGATAAAAAAAATTTTGCAGAGAAATCAAAAGAGTATGCTGATTTAAATGAAATTATAAAAGAAATAAAAGAATATTCTTCCTATGAGCAAGAAAAAAAAGATTTAGAAAAAATAGTAGAAGATAAGGGGAGTGAAAAAGATATGCAAGAATTAGCAAATAAAGAATTAGAAGAATTAATAAAAAAAAATCAAGAAAATGAAAAAAAAATTAAATTATTTTTACTTCCCAAAGATGATGCTGATAAAAAAAACGCAATAATTGAAATACGAGCAGGAACTGGAGGACTTGAGGCAAGCCTCTTTGCATCAGATTTATTCAAAATGTATGAAAAAGTAAGTCACAAAAAAAAATGGATATTAGAATTAATAAGTATTTCCAAGAGTGAAGCTGGAGGTCTTAAAGAAGTCATTGCTTCAATAAAAGGAAAAAATATATATTCAACATTAAAATATGAAAGTGGAGTGCATAGGGTTCAAAGAGTACCTGATACAGAAACACAAGGAAGAGTTCACACTTCAGCAGCTACCGTTGCTGTTCTTCCTGAAGCGGAGGAAGTTGATGTTAAAATTGAGGAAAAAGATTTAAGAATTGACGTCTTTAGAAGTAGCGGTCCTGGAGGACAAAGTGTAAACACAACAGACTCTGCTGTAAGAATTACTCATATTCCTACTGGAATAGTAGTTAGTCAACAAGATGAAAAATCACAAATAAGAAATAAAGAAAAAGGTTTAAAAATACTTAGATCAAGAATATATGAATTAGAGAGACAAAAAAGAGAAGATGAAAGATCCAAGGATAGAAAAAGTAAAATTGGAACTGGAGATAGATCTGAAAGAATAAGGACATATAATTTTCCTCAAGGCAGAGTCACAGATCATAGAATAAATTTGACATTACACAAATTAGATGAATTTTTAGAAGGAGAAATCTTCGACGAGATGGTAGAAAACTTAAACTTGCAGGCGCAAGAAGAAAAATTGAACTCTTTAAATTAATGAATATTCAACAAGCAATAAATGGTGCAGTTAACACACTTAAAAAAAGCAATATAAAAACACCCCATCTTGATAGTGAATTGATTCTTTCAAAAGTTATTAAACAAGATAGAAAATACATAATTTTAAATCATAATAAGCACTTAAACAAAAAAAATTTAAAAGATTTTAAAAAATTAATTTTTAGGAGAAAAAAAGGCGAACCTATTGCCTATATTACTAATTATAAGGAATTTTGGAAAAATGAATTTTACGTGAATAAAAATGTTTTAATTCCAAGGCCAGATACTGAAATATTGGTAGAGCAAATACTTAAAATATATGATAAAACAAGAAAAATAAAATTTTTAGATATAGGGACTGGTTCAGGGTGTTTGTTGTTGTCAATTTTAAAAGATAGAGAAAATTTTTCAGGAATTGGTATAGATATTTCCAAAAAAGCTTTAAAAGTTGCCCGTTTTAATGCAAAATTGCAACACTTGGTCAATAGAGTAAAATTTTATAATTCAGATATTGACAAATTTTTTTTAGGTAAATATGATCTGATTTTATCTAATCCACCATATATTAAGAAATTTGACTTAAAATATTTGGATAGAGATGTGGCATTTTATGAACCAAGTCTCGCTTTAAATGGTGGCAATGATGGTCTTTCTGAAATTACAAAAGTAATTAATAAAGCATCGAACTTGATAAAGAAAAATGGTAAATTAATTTTGGAGATAGGTTGTTATCAAAGAAATGAAGTTGTAAAAAAATTAAAAGATAAAAGCTTTTATATTAATAAAATTGTTAAGGATTACGGAAAAAACGATCGTTGTATAATTAGCACAAAAATTTAAAAATAATTAATTAAATGGTTACATTTAGAAATAACAGAAGAGGCAGGTTTAGAGGTGGTGATCGTAATTTTAAAAGAAATAATGGTGAACCGCACAAGTTTAAATCAGACTTCCCCACAAATACAAATTTTCAAAGAAAAACCCCAGGGAGAAATAATCATAACGCATCAAAGCTAATAACTAAGTATAATGATTTAGCTAGAGAGGCATTAGCAAATGGAGATAAAATCTTATCAGAAAACTATTTCCAGCATGCTGATCATTTTATAAGAATAATTGAAGAACAAGAAAAAAATAAACCTTCAAGAAATTTAGAAAATTCAGAGAAAAATGAATTAAATAAAAATAATCTTGAAAACGATCAAAATAAGTCAAAAGAAGCAATTAACAATTAAACTATTTTAAACCTAAAATAAGCTCAGATTTTAAAACATCCAATTTAATTCTTTGTACTTCAAACAATTTTCTATCATTACCTTTTAAAACTTTTCCAGAGGGCAATTTTAATGTTTGAGAATTTATTCTTTTTCCATTTTCAATTACTTCATAATGCAAATGTGGTCCCGTAGATTTTCCTGTAGAACCTACATAGCCGATTACTTGGCCTTGTTTTACTCTTCGTCCAACTCTCATTCCACTCGCAAATTTAGACATATGAGCGTAAACTGTTGAGTAGGTCGAATTATGTTTTATTTTTATACAGTTGCCTCCACCGCCACACCATTTAGCTCTTATTATTACACCATCACCAGAAGCCATTATGGGAGTTCCTTTTGGTGCAGCAAAATCTGTACCTCTATGCATCTTGGTAAAACCATCAATTGGATGTTTTCTCATTCCAAAACTAGAAGATAGTCTTGCACCATTGATTGGAGTTTTCATTAAAGCTTTTTTAATACTTTTTCCACTAAAATCGTAATGTCCTTCATTTTTTTTGTCCTTGAAAAAATATAATGGATTACTCTGATCTCTTAAAATTAAATCTGCAAACATTATATTTCCAGTTTCATAAATTTTATTATTATCATCCTCAAAGACTTCATACATAATTTGAAAAAAATCATTTTTTCTAATATCTCTTTGAAAATCAACTTGAAAGCCATAAATTCTAGCAAACTCAACTATCAAGTTAATTGGAATTTTTAAACTTTCTGCAGTTTTATATAAGCTATGTGTTATTTTTCCTTCCTTGACAATTATTCTTTTATTTAGATTTGTTACAATTTCTTTTTTTATAAATTTATTTTCATCTAAGCTTTTTTTTAACTCTATCTTTTTTGTTTTTGAGACAGGGAATAGTAAGTATGTAATTTTATTATTATCTGATTGATCAAAAGTAAACTTAACAGTCTGATTTATTTTAAGTTTATAAGACTTTTGAATTTTTAATAAATCAATATTTAATTTTTTTATATCTTGGTCTGAAATATTATATTTTTTTAAAATACTATTAAAACTTTCCCCACTTTTCACAATATGTGTGACATTCTTAAATTTAGGTTTGAGGTTACCTATAATATGCTCTAGATTTTTTTGAAAATATATATTGTCAGTTAGGGAAATTATATTTCTTATAGTTCTTTCTTTATTTAGATTGTAAATTTGAGTGCTGAAAATGGCAAAAATTATTAAAGAGAAGAGTAAAAAAAACTCTATATTTTTATTGATTATCTTATGTATTTTAGAGAGATAAAATTTCATAAAATAACAATTACTAATTTACTAATTTAAAAAAATCAAAAAAAACCGTTGATTTTTAAGGTATTTTTAGGCCTTTTTTTTAATGTTACACCTTGATTTACTTATATTTTAGACTATAAGCGTCACACTTTCTCAATAAAATTATTGTGAATTATTAGGATTTACATCCTAATTAGCTATTTTATACGTAAAATTTAAGAAGAGAAGTGTGGGCGGTTAAGGTTACCAAAATTTGTCGTACACACTTCAACATTATATAAATTTTATTCTTAGAATTTATATAGAAGCTAGTGTGCGCCGTTTTTAAACTTGAGAGTTTGATCATGGCTCAGAACGTACGCTGGCGGCACGCCTAATACATGCAAGTCGAACGAAGTAGCAATACTTAGTGGCAGACGGGTGAGTAACATGTGGGTATCTTCCCTATGGTGAGGAATAACACGAGGAAACTTGTGCTAATACCTCATAAGTCTTTACGGAGAAAGCTTTATGCGCCATTGGATGAGCCCGCACTTGATTAGTTTGTTGGTGGGGTAATGGCCTACCAAGACTTTGATCAATAGCTGATTTGAGAGGATGATCAGCCACATTGGGACTGAGACACGGCCCAAACTCCTACGGGAGGCAGCAGTAGGGAATCTTGCACAATGGAGGAAACTCTGATGCAGCGATGCCGCGTGAGTGAAGAAGGCCCTTGGGTTGTAAAGCTCTTTCGTCGGGGAAGAAAATGACTGTACCCGAATAAGAAGGTCCGGCTAACTTCGTGCCAGCAGCCGCGGTAATACGAAGGGACCTAGCGTAGTTCGGAATTACTGGGCTTAAAGAGTTCGTAGGTGGTTAAAAAAGTTGGTGGTGAAATCCCAGAGCTTAACTCTGGAACTGCCATCAAAACTTTTTAGCTAGAGTATGATAGAGGAAAGCAGAATTTCTAGTGTAGAGGTGAAATTCGTAGATATTAGAAAGAATACCGATTGCGAAGGCAGCTTTCTGGATCATTACTGACACTGAGGAACGAAAGCATGGGTAGCGAAGAGGATTAGATACCCTCGTAGTCCATGCCGTAAACGATGTGTGTTAGACGTTGGAAATTTATTTTCAGTGTCGCAGCGAAAGCAATAAACACACCGCCTGGGGAGTACGACCGCAAGGTTAAAACTCAAATGAATTGACGGGGACCCGCACAAGTAGTGGAGCATGTGGTTTAATTCGAAGATACGCGCAGAACCTTACCAACACTTGACATGTTCGTCGCGACTTTAAGAGATTAAAGTTTTCGGTTCGGCCGGACGAAACACAGGTGCTGCATGGCTGTCGTCAGCTCGTGTCGTGAGATGTTGGGTTAAGTCCCGCAACGAGCGCAACCCTCACTTTTAGTTGCCATCATTTAGTTGGGCACTCTGAAAGAACTGCCAGTGATAAGCTGGAGGAAGGTGGGGATGACGTCAAGTCCTCATGGCCCTTACGTGTTGGGCTACACACGTGCTACAATGGTATCTACAACAGGAAGCAAGACGGCAACGTTTAGCAAATCCTAAAAAGATACCTCAGTTCGGATTGCACTCTGCAACTCGAGTGCATGAAGCTGGAATTACTAGTAATCGTGGATCAGCGTGCCACGGTGAATGCGTTCCCGGGTCTTGTACACACCGCCCGTCACACCATGGGAGTTGGTTCTACCTTAAGGCAAAGTTTAAAACCTTTGACCACGGTATAGTCAGCGACTGGGGTGAAGTCGTAACAAGGTAGCCGTAGGGGAACCTGCGGCTGGATTACCTCCTTTCTAAGGATGAATGAAATTAATTTTTCATTCTAAAAAATATACAGGTTAATGTTGACCGCCCGCATTTCTCTTCTTAAAGTAGTGTTTCTCTTCTGAATGGGGGCCGGTAGCTCAGTTGGTTAGAGCACACCCTTGATAAGGGTGGGGTCGAAAGTTCGAGTCTTTCTCGGCCCACCAAATTTTTTTTATGGGGGATTAGCTCAGCTGGGAGAGCGCCTGATTTGCATTCAGGAGGTCAGCGGTTCGATCCCGCTATCCTCCACCAAAAGAAACACTTAGTTATTAAAATTGTGAAAATTAATTATTATCAATATCTATATCCGATTGTTCGAAAAGAAGAACAATCAATGAATGTTCAAATAAATGAACATTCCAACAAAATTTGATTCAACACAGAATTTTTTTCTGTGCATAAATCAAGCGTTTAAGGGCGTGTGGCGGATGCCTTGGCACTGAAAGACGATGAAGGACGTGGTATACTGCGATAAGTTTCGGGGAGCTGTATGCAGGCTTTGATCCGAAAATTTCCGAATGGGGAAACCCTCCACTTTATGTGGAATTTTAAACTGAATTCATAGGTTTAAAAAGGCAACCTGGAGAACTGAAACATCTAAGTAACCAGAGGAAAAGAAATCAATTGAGATTCCGTTAGTAGTGGCGAGCGAAAATGGAATAGGCCAGTAGTTTTGTTAAAAAAATTTGAATAGTTTGGAAAAACTAACCACAGAGGGTGATAGTCCCGTAAAAGTAATGTTTAACAAAACTCTTGAGTAAAGCGGGACACGTGAAATCTTGCTCGAATATAGGGGGACCACCCTCTAAGCCTAAATACTCTTCAGTGACCGATAGTGAACTAGTACCGTGAGGGAAAGGTGAAAAGAACCCCTATTAGG
>CACNCD010000004.1:80000-92866 GCA_902618855.1 uncultured Pelagibacteraceae bacterium
AAAGCTCTTAAAACAAAAGGTTTAATTAAAATTAAAAATTTTCAAAAAAATCCAAACAAAATTGGATACGTTTATATTTTGACTCCAAAAGGAGTAGCTCAAAAAACCAAACTTACTCTAAACTTCATGCAAAGAAAGATGAAGGAATATGATGAGCTTAAATCAGAAATTGAAGAGGATAATTAATGTGGGCTGTTATAAAAATAGATAATAAAAGTTTGAATCTTCTTAAAAATGATTTTTTTACAAAATTAGGAAAAGACGTCAAATTTTATATACCAAAAATTCAATTAAAAAAATTTTTTAAAAATAAAATTCAGCTTAAAGAAATATTTTTACTTGGCGATTATCTAATGTGTTATCATAAGGATTTTTCAAAAAAATCAGTTTTAACTTCCCTAAAATATTGCAAAGGACTAAAATATTTTTTGACAGATCTTTTTAGTTCTCAGAAAGAAATAATAAAATTTATTGAAAAATGCAAACAAAGCGAGGATGAGAATGGATATATTAAATCAACATTTTTTGACTTTAAAAATAAAAAAAATTTTGAATTTATTTCAGGACCATTTTCAAAAGTTATTTTCAGTAAATTAGAGGAAAATAAATCATCTATCGAAGCAATGATGGGTGGGTATAGAATTACAGTATCTAAAAAGGAAAATTTATTTAGACCTGTATAAAAAAAACGGTAAATAATGAAAATGTAAAAAAACGTTTTTTGCATAGTGCGGAGCTTTGCCCATTTCTTAAACAAATAATATGAAAAAATATATAATTACAGGAGGTGCTGGATTTATTGGCAGTCATATAGTTGAAAAACTTATAAAAAAGAAATGCAAAATTATTGTATTAGACAATTTATCGACAGGAAGGATTGAGAATATAGAAAAATTTAAAAATAAAATTAAATTTTTAAAATGCGATTTGTCAAAAAAAGGAAATTGGGAAAAACAATTTAATGGAAAAATTACTGTGTTTCATTTAGCAGCATTAGCAGATATAGTTCCTAGTATAATTACTCCTGAAAAGTATTTTCAGTCTAATGTTACTGCTACACTTAATATTTTAAATGCATGTAGAAGATGTAAGGTTTCTAAATTTATTTATACCGCATCCTCCTCATGTTATGGAATTACTAATAAATATCCCACTAAGGAAAGCGAAAAATTAAATCCTGTTTATCCATATGCTTTAACAAAAAAAATAGGAGAAGATTTAGTGATGCACTGGTCAAAGGTTTATAAAATTCCATCTATATCCTTCAGACTTTTTAATGTTTATGGAACAAGATCCAGAACTTCTGGTACATACGGCGCTATGTTTGGCGTTTTTTTGGCTCAAAAAATATCAAAAAAACCATTTACTATTGTAGGAACAGGAAAACAAACAAGAGATTTTACGTTTGTTTCAGATGTTGTTGATGCTTTAATTAAAGCAAGTCAGTCTAAACTAGAAAGTGAAATACTTAATGTAGGCAGTGGATCTACCGTGAGTATACTAAAAATTGTTAAATTACTTAAAGGAGCCAAGGTGCATATCAAAAAAAGACCAGGTGAGCCTGATTGTACATTCGCCGATATTTCAAAGATAAAAAAAAAGTTAAACTGGAAACCAAGAATAAAAATTGACCAAGGCATAAAAATACTATTAAAAGAAATAAAATATTGGGAAAAAGCACCTGTATGGACACCAAAAAAAATTCAAAATGCAACCAAACTTTGGTTTAAATATTTAAGATAATGAAAGACAAAATTTATACATTCAAATCTCTCTCGAAAATTATTCAAAAAGAGAAAAAAAAATCAAAAAGGATAGTTCTCTGTCATGGAGTTTTCGATTTATTGCATGTGGGTCATATAAAACACTTAGAAAAAGCTAAGAGATATGGTGACAAACTCGTTGTAACTGTAACACCAGACAAATATGTTAATAAAGGACCAGGTAGACCTGTTTTTAATCAAAGTTTAAGGGCTGAAGCGCTAGCTGCAATCGAATCCGTTGATTATGTCGTAATAAATGATACGCCAACCGCAGCAAACCCAATAAAAATTATTAAGCCAAACATTTACTGCAAAGGGAAAGATTATAAAAATTTTAAAGATGATATTACAGGTGAAATTAAAAATGAATTGAAAGAGCTTAAAAAAATTAAGGGCAAAATTTTATTTACTGAGGAAATGACTTTTAGTTCTAGTCGATTGATTAATACATCTACTGATTTTTATACTCCTTTACAAAAAAAAATAATAAAAAAAATAAAAGAAAAAAATAATTTTAAGACAATTAAAAAAAATATAGAAAATCTTAAAAAAATCAAAATTTTAGTTATAGGAGAAACTATTATAGATCAATATATTTTTTGTGATACAGTTGGCAAATCAGGCAAAGAACCAATGCTTGTACTCAAAGAAATAAAAAAAGATCAATACCTCGGGGGAGTTTTAAGTATTGCAAGAAATTTATTTGAACTTTCAAAAAAAGTTACAGTCCTCTCGATGTTAGGCAAAAATAAAGATTATTCTTATGACATAAAAAAAAATTTGCCGAAAAAAATAAGGACTAAATTTATTTTTAAAAAGGATTCTCCCACAATAGTTAAAAAGAGATATGTAGATAGTATAAATCTCACTAAAGTAATTGGTGTTTACAATATAAATGATGAAAGTCTGAGCAAAAAAGATGAAAATTTGTTTTATAAACTCTTAGTTGATGAAATAAAGAAACATGATCTTGTTATTGTATCTGACTATGGGCATGGTCTAATTTCAAAAAAAAGTGCTAATCTAATATGTAAAAAATCAAAATATTTAGCTCTTAATGCGCAAGTTAATGCATCTAATATTGGATATCATACAATAAGAAATTATAATAACTTTAATACACTGATAATAAATGAAAAAGAAATAAGACACGAAATGAGAGATAAAATAAGCAAAGTGGAAACATTAATGAGCAATCTTTCAAAGCAAAAAAATATTAAAAATTTAATAGTTACAAAAGGATCAAGCGGATCTATCCTTTATCACAAAATGACAAACAAATATTATTATATAGGAGCTTATGCTGACAAAGTTGTAGATAAAATAGGGGCAGGAGACACTATGCTTTCTGTTATTGGTCCATGTTTAAAATTAAAAATGGATATTAATACTACTTTATTAATTAGCTCTTTAGCTGCTGCACAATCAGTAGAGACTATGGGAAATAAAGAGTCAATTAATAAAATAAGTATATTAAAAACACTAGAAAATCTTTTGAAATAAAATTATATGATATTGGTTAACAAACTTAATAAGTATTGGAATTATTTAGAAAAAAAAACCCCTCCTCCAAAATTTGTAGGAAAAGTCAGTAATCTAGATTTTATGACTTTAAAAAAGGCGGTTGATAACGGAAATGAAAAGTTTTTAAAAAATATTATAAGAAGAATGTATGTAAATAAAGAGGCATATATTTTGAAAAAATGTGTAAAAAAAGGGCTTAAAAAGGTAATGCTTGATTTAGCCAATGAATATAAAAAAAAATATAAATCAAAATTTTATAAAATGTATGATGGCGTCCCAAATTTTCACAGGGCAATTGATAAAAAAATTACTAAAAAATACAGTTTGTATGCCATTAAACATTCTTTTTATTTTTATAATTGGAATATCAAAACGAAGTTAGAGAAGTCATTAAAAGATGGAGCATATTGGCATTGGAGATATATCAAATACTTAGCTGGCAATAACAAGACAAAATATGAAAACAATATACCAAGCGATGGTCAAATTGATAGATTGCAAATTGTAAGATATCCATCTGGCGGTGGGCAGTTAAGAGATCATATAGATTCCAGAAAAAATCAAAGGGTTGTTTCAGGAGTAGTTATGAGCAAAAGAGGTGAAGATTATAAATCCGGTGGTTTTTATTTTAATAAATCTAAAAATAAAAGAATAAACTTAGAAAATAAGATTGATGAGGGAGATGCTGTAATATTTTATGGGTCTTTAATTCATGGAGTAGAACCAATAGATCCAAAAGAAAAATTATCCTGGAACAGTAGTAAAGGAAGATGGTTTCTTGGAATGTTTGTAAATGATAGTGACCATGTAAAAAATAGAAAAACATCCGAAGATCTGACTGGAAGTATTAAGCACAAATTTAATTAATGTCATTTTTGATTATTGGTGCCAATGGATTAATTGGTTGTGATCTCGTAAGAATATTATCTAAAAATAATAAAGTAGTTGCCGTTTATAGAAAAAATAAAGATAGAATAAATGTCCATAAGAATATCACTCTAGTAAAACATAATTTTAACAAGAAGTTAAAACTTAAATTTAAGCCTAAATATATTATTAATTGTTTGGTCGATGAAACTTATAAAAAAAAAAATTCAAAAAAATATATTAAAAGAAATATATTAATTGCTAAAAATATAGTTGATTTTGCAAAAAAAAAACAAGTAGATTTAATTTTTAATTTATCTTCTGTTGATGTGTACGGTGAGGTTGAAAAAAATATCATTACTGAAAATATTTTGCCTAAGAATCAATCTGATTATGGTTTTATGAAGTATAAGATTGAAAAACTAATTGCTAATTCAAATTGCAATTATTTTAATTTGAGAATTCCTGGAACATTATGTTATGGATCAAAAAATATAATTGAAAGACCTTGGATTAACGCAAGTATTAACAAAATTTTAAAAAATAAAAATATAACAATTTACAATCCTAATCAAAAATTTAACAATGTTACTTCGAGTTTAGAGATAGCAAAGTTTATAAATTATATTGTTAAACGAAAAATTTATAATCATACTCTCAATTTTGCAACTAAACTACCAGTTACTGTTAATGAAATTATAAAATTTATACAAAAAAAAATAAATCCAAGATGTAAAATTAACAAAATTTATAATAAAAAAAATAACGGTTTTTATATATCAATTAAAAAAATGGAAAAAAAAACAAATTTTAAAACCTTATCTACAAAAAAACTTATTACAAAATTTCTGAATTTTATAAAATATGATTATTAGATCTGTAAAAGCCATTATTTTAAAAAAAAAAAAATATTTATTACAGTTAAGAGATAATAAAAAAAATATTTTTTTCCCTAATTATTGGGGTCTTTTTGGCGGAAGGTTAAACAAAGGTGAAAAGTATGAGAATTGTATTCGAAGAGAAATAAAGGAGGAGATTAATTTAAATATAAGAATTGTTAAAAAAATAGTTAGTGTAAACTATAGTATGATTGGTTTAACGAAAGATAGAGACCTTAATTATTATGAGTGCTCCACAAAAGACTTTTCAAACATAAGATTATTTGAGGGAAAGAAGTTTAAATTTTTTTCTTTTAATGAACTTAAAAGTTTAAAAATAATTCCCATGGACTATGTTGCAATTAACGCTCACTTTAACTATAAATATTTACCAGATAATAAAACTCGATAATTTAAATAAATAATGAGTGATTTAAAAAAAGGCAATCTGAGCCCTGAGGAACTGCAAAGAAAGTACCATCAAAATTTGGTATTTAATTATGCAGAATACCCCACTTGCGATCATTGGAATTATAATTTCAGAAGTGATGATTATAAAAAATCACTTGTAGAATGGTTAAAAAGAAATCCAGATGAAGCCATCTTTTTTTACGTACATATTCCATTTTGTGAACAACTTTGCTGGTTTTGTACCTGTAGTAAATTTATTACAAAAAGTTATGAACCTGTAAAAGCTTACCTGCCTTATTTATATAAAGAAATTGATATGTTATTTGATCTTTTAAATGAACATAAAATTAAATTGAATGTTGAAACTGTATTTTTTGGAGGTGGATCGCCAACAATTTTGAACAGAAATGATTTGAAGTTTTTAGTAGATAAGTTAAGAAAAAAATTTGATTGGTCTAATGTTCAAGATTTTACTGTTGAAATTGATCCCAGAAGAGTTGATGCAGATAGATTGATGTATAATTACCATGAATGTGGAGCAAATAGACTTTCTTTTGGTATGCAAGATTTTGATGAAAATGTTCAAAGAAGAGTAAACAGAATTCAACCATTTGAAATGTTTGAAAAAATATTAACTAAAGAAGTTAGAGAGGCTTACAAAACGATTGCTTTTGATCTGTTAGTTGGTCAACCTGGACAAACAAAGGAAACCATGGCAAAAACTTGTGATCAAATAATAGAATTAAAGCCCACAAAAGTTCAAACTTCACTTCTTGCCTATAAGCCTTGGATAGCAAAAGCTCAAATTAGAATGGTCGAAGAGGGACCTTTACCAGATTTTATGGAAAGGAAAGAACTATTAGATGTTATAAATGAAAAATTAAATAAAGCAGGATATTTAAGAATTGCTTTTGAAAGTTATGCTTTACCTTCTGATCCAATGGTAGAAGCAAAAAAACAAGGCAAAGTTCATTATGGAGCTTCAGGCACTCAAAGAGGTGGAAGAGTAAATTTTGTTGGAGTAGGTAGTTCAACTAAAGGTAATTTAGGAGACGAGTACTATTCACAAAATTCTTACAATTTAGATGTTTACAAAAAATGTATTGAAAAGGGCATCTTTCCAACTCATAGGGGAATGAAATTATCTGAAGATGACAAGATTAGACAACATGCAACTCAACAACTTAGAACATATTGGAAAATAGATTATAATGATTTTAGAAGAAGGTTTGGAATTAACTGTAAAGAGTATTTTAGTAAGGAAATTGAAAATTTAAGTGAAATGGCTAAGGATGGACTTGTAGAAATTAGTGATGAATCAATTATAGTTACCGAAAAAGGACATGATTTTGCACAATTTATAACAAATCATTTTGATATTTATGATCCACCATCAAAAACGTATAATGAACGTTTAGATACAATTCAAAAAGCAAAAGCGGCTCAGGCTAAATCTATTGAATATTTTAAAAATCTTTAAATTGTAAATTTTTTTATAAAACTTTATTATGAAATATAGAAAATTTTCAGACCTTGGATGGAATGTTTCTGAAATTGGACTTGGTTGCTGGCAGATAGGCTGGTGTTGGGGAGACGTAACTGATAAGGATGCTAGAGAGCTCCTGAAAAATGCATTAGATAAAGGGGTAAATTTTTTTGATACATCCGATACATATGGAGATGGAAGAAGTGAAAGATTTTTATCAGAACTTAAAAAATCTACGAGAGAAAAAATTTATATAACAACCAAATTAGGGAGAAGAGTAAGAGGTACAAATTTTGCAAAAGGTTATAAGCACCATCCAATGGAGGAATTTATTAATAGATCTCTAAAAAATTTAGGCGTCGAATGTATTGATTTACTGCAACTTCATTGTCCACCAAGTGAAATTTGTTCAAATAAAGAAACATATGATTTTATGGATAAACTAGTTAAAAAGGGAAAAATAGCCCATTATGGGGTCAGTGTATGGAAGGTGTCCGATGCCTTAGACGCGATTAAATTTAAGAATGTAAAAAGTATACAATTAGTTTTCAATATTTTTAGACAAAAACCAATAGAAAAATTTTTAAAGGAAGCAAAAAAAAGAAATGTAGCTGTCATTGCTAGAGGACCTTTAGCAAGTGGACTATTAACAGGAAATATAAACATGAATACAAAATTTCCTGAAAATGACCATAGAAATTATAATATTGACGGAAAGGCATTTGATGTAGGAGATACTTTTTCTGGTGTAAAATTAGAAAAAGGACTTTTTGCATTAGAAAAATTAAAAAAAATTCTTCCTAAAAATTTTTCTTTATCAGATTTAGCATTAAAATGGATACTTGCACATAAGGAGGTTACAGTTGTAATTCCTGGAGCAGTAAACAAAAAACAAGTTGAAATGAATACCAATGTTTCAAATTTAGAAGATATTACAGATTTACTTCCAGAGATAGAGGCTATTTACGAAAATACAATTAAAGCAGATGTTCATAGTCGTTGGTAAAATAATTTATATAAAATGAAATTTAACAAACTTGGAACTTCTAACCTAGATGTAAGTGCAATTTGTTTAGGAACAATGACATATGGTGAACAAAATTCAAAATTAGAATCTTTTAATTTAATGGATTACGCTTTTGAAAAAGGTGTAAATTTTTTCGATACAGCAGAAATCTATCCAGTTTATCCAAAAAAAGAAACTTCAGGTAAATCTGAGGAGATAATAGGCAATTGGTTAAAAATAAAAAAGAATAGAGATAAAATAATTATTTCAACTAAAGTTGCATCTGGACATCCAAAAGGTGTCGGAGCAACAGGATTGAAATGGATAAGAGGAGGTAAGGAAAAATTAGGATTTGATAAAAAAAATATTAATAAAGCTGTCGATGGCAGTTTAAAAAGATTACAAACTGACTACATTGATCTTTACAATTTACACTGGCCCGAGAGAAATGTAGCTGTATTTGGTCAACTAGATTTTATATATGATCCAAATGATAACAAATGGACACCAATTGAAGAAGTATTAGAAAATTTACACCAATTAGTTAAGAGTGGTAAAATCCGTTATATTGGACTATCTAATGAAACACCGTGGGGCATATTAAATTTTTTAAAAATTGCGGAGAAAAAGAAACTTCCAAGGGTAATGTCAGTACAAAATGGTTATAATTTAGTAAACAGAGTTTTTGATATTTCTCATTCCGAGGTTAGTATAAGAGAAAAATGTGGTCTTTTAGTTTATTCCCCAATTGCCGGTGGAAGGTTGAGTGGCAAGTATACTAATAAAAAAAAACCAAAAAATTGTCGATATACATTATGGCCGAAAAGATTTTCAAGACACAATACTCTACGTGGAGAAAAAGCAATAAGGAAATATATAGCTCTTTCAAAAAAGTATAACATTTCACCAAGCACTTTTGCTAATTGTTTTGTTAATAGCAGACCATTTGTAACAAGTAATATTATCGGCGCAACTTCAATAGAACAATTGAAGGAAAACATTAATAGTATTTATGTTAATTTAACACAGGAGATGAAAAATGATATTGAAGATATACATTTATCAGATCCAAATCCTTGTGTGTAAAAAAAAATTGAAAAATAATTAAGATTTTATTTATGGATTTATATAAAGAAATAAACGAGAAAAAAGGATATGCCTTATGCAATGTTGAGAATTTAAAGCTTTTTAAAAAATTAAGAGATTCTTTTATAAAAAATATTAAACTTCCTGAAGTTAATAAAAAAAATATAGAAAATGTACGAGAGACTTTAGCAAAAATGTCTAAAGCAGAAATTAATAAATCTATGATTAACTTTTTAACTTTTAATAAAAATTTATCAGAAATGATGGTTAATTCATTTCCAACTTTAGTATCAAAATTATGTGGCAAAGAACTTTTCATTCAAAGAAGAGCACATACAACGATTAATGCGCCAGGAGATGATCAAGCTAAACAAGTAGCTCACTACGAGATGATTTCAGGAATCTCTCCTTTTACATATATTCTTTGGGCTCCATTGCATGATTTAGAAGATGATGGTGGCGCTTATCATATTGAATTAAAAAAATCTTTAAATGTGATGAAAAAAGAGGAAGCTAAAGGTTTAGTTAGTGGACCAGATGTTTTAAATTTTATGGGAATAAAAAAACCTCCAAGACTAAAATTTGGACAAGCAATAATTTTTAATCCATTTGTTATTCACGGGAATATCTCATTTAGTTCTAAATTAGCTAGAATTGCATGTAACGTTAGATTTCAGAGTTCAAAAATGCCGTTACTTCAAAAGAACACTGATTATCTCAGATACTATAAATTGCCTTAATTTTTTAAATAAATGACAATAGCTATTATAAACACAGATATGAATATAGGTCCGTTCAAAATACCTGGCAATGGACAAAATATGATTTTAAATAATTATGCAGAAAGAAATAATATAATAGTAGAAGAGATTATTCCTGAACCTTTCAAGTCAAATGCTTTAGCGACAACTCAGTGGGTTCATAAAAAAAAAAAGTTAAAAAAAGTGATTTTATGTTCTATTCACCAATTGCCCCAAGATCAATACAGAATGAATAAACTGTTAAAATCAATGAAAAACGTAGAATTCCATTTTGCTTTAGAAAATATCTATGGAACTGGCCGCAAATTCTTGAAGAACTGTATAATAGAAGCAAAAATATTTAAACATGCTAAAATTATTGATAGTTCTAAAATAAGTTGGTCAGATTTATACAAACTTAAATTAAAAAAACAAAAAAAATATAAAGTATAATTTTTATGAAAATTTTTGTTACTGGTGGCGCAGGATATGTCGGATCAAAATTAGTACCAAGATTATTAGAGAAAGGGTATGAGGTTACAGTTTTTGATTTAATGATTTATGGCGAAGAAGTCCTTAAAAGTCACAAAAATTTAATAAAAATCCAAGGAGACATAAGAAATCAAAAATTACTCGAGAAATATATCCCTGGACACAACGCAATTATACATTTGGCATGTATATCAAACGACCCTAGCTTTGAATTAAATCCAAGCCTTGGTAAATCAATTAATTATGATTCATTTGAGCCTTTAGTAAAAATAAGCAAAGAGAGCAAGGTTAATAGATTTATTTATGCATCATCATCCTCTGTTTATGGGATAAAAAAGGAAAAAAATGTTACAGAAGATATGAAGCTGGAGCCTCTTACTGACTATTCAAAATTTAAAGCTATGTGTGAAAAAATCTTAAACAATAATAAAACAAATGATTTTATAGTTACAACTATAAGACCATCAACTGTTTGTGGATATGCTTCAAGACAAAGACTTGATTTAGTTGTAAATATATTAACAAATCACGCTTATCATAACAAAAAAATTAGAGTGTTTGGCGGCAAGCAACTGAGACCCAACATTCACATAAATGATATGGTAGAGTCTTACATTGCTATTTTAAATGCAAATGACAAAAAAATTAATGGTGAAATATTTAATGTTGGATTTAGGAATCAAACAGTTGACGAACTGGCTTTAGATGTAAAAAAAATTATAGGTGAGGATGTTAAAATTGTTCATGAAAAATCAGACGATAATAGATCCTATCATGTAAGTTCTGATAAAATAAAAGAAGTATTAAATTTTGAAACAAAACACTCAATCCAAGATGGCGTTCGAGATTTACAAAATGCTTTTTTAAGAGGATTGATCAAAAATTCATTTAAGGATGAAAAATATTTTAATATTAAGAGAATGCAATCAATTAATCTTGTATAGAATGACAATTCCAAATAGTTTTTATTCAAATAAGATTGTAAAAAAACCTTGGGGTTATGAGTATGTTATTTATAATTCAAAAAATCAGCTAGCAATAACTTATGTTCATGTAGACAATAAAAAAAGTACTTCGCTTCATTGCCATCCAAAAAAAAAGACTGGATTTATAATTTTAAAAGGTACAGCTTTAGTTCAAATTGGTATTTACAAAAAAAATAGAAAGCGTTTTAAAAGATTATCAAGATTAGTTTTTAGACCTGGATTATTTCATTCTCTCAAGGCTACTTCAAAAAGCGGAATGAGTGCACTAGAATTTGAAACTCCATTTAAAAAAAATGATTTGATAAGATTTGAAGATAAGTATGGGAGAACTAGTAAAAATTACGAGGGAAGTAAATTTACATCAACAATTAATTCAAATTTATTAAAATTTAAAAAACCATTAAAACAAAAAAAAAATATTTATCAAGTAGATGGTGTTGAAATAAGTTTAGAAAAAACAAAAAATTTAAAAAATCTTTCTGCAAAAGACTCTAATTCTTCGACAGCAATTCTAGAAGGAAAAATCACAGATAAAAAAAATCAAGTTGTAATTTCTTATGGAGAAATAGTTAAATCTAGTACGTTAAAAATTTTATCAAAAAAATATCAAATAAAAAAACCTCTATTAATATTAAATGTAAGAAAATGTAAATGAAAGTAAGATACTCTTATCTAAAACAACAATTTTCAAATTGTAATGACCTTTGGAGTAAACTTAAAAAGTTTGTATCAACAGGTGATTTTACTTTAGGGAAAGAATTAGAACTTTTCGAAAAAAATTTTGCAAGACTTATAGGAACAAAATTTGCTGTAGGAGTAAATTCTGGAACTGATGCTATAAAACTTTCACTAAAAGTTTTAAATGTGCGTCAAGGTGATGAGGTTATTACAGCTGCAAACACTTTTGTAGCTACAGTTGGTGCAATAACTGAAGTTGGAGCCAAACCCGTGTTTGTAGATTGCGATGATACTTTTTGTATGGATGTAAATCAATTAGAGGAGAAAATAACAAAAAAAACTAAAGCAATAATTCCTGTTCATTTTACTGGATATATGACTGATATGCCAAAATTAATAAAAATTTCAAAAAAATATAATTTACCAATAGTAGAAGATGCTTGTCAGTCTATTTTAGCAAATATAAATCACAAAAATGCAGGAACCTGGGGTGAATTTGGTGCATTTTCTCTTCATCCTCTAAAAAATATAAATGTTTGGTCTGATGGTGGCATTATCACAACTAATAACAAAAAATTTTATAATAAATTAAAGTTGTTGAGAAATCATGGACTTATTGACAGAGACACAGTTAAAATTAACGGTTACAATTCTAGACTTGATACTTTTCAAGCTATAGTAGGCAATTGGCTGCTCCCAAAAGCCAAATCTATTGCAATAAAACGAATTAAGAATGCAAATTATTTAGATAAAAATTTTTCTTTGATATCGGAAATTACGATTCCGCCAAGACCTAAAAATTATAAATTAGTTTATCATTTGTATGTAATTTTTGCTGAAAAAAGAGATGAATTATTAAATTATTGTCTTAAAAAGGGAATTGAAGCTAAAATTCATTATCCAAAACCTATGTATTTACAAGAAAGTTTAAAAAATTTAAAATATAAAA